>CAJQRD010000001.1 GCA_905480605.1 uncultured Saprospiraceae bacterium
ACCAATTATTACGGAGTTAAAAGAATAGGATTAATTGAGAATTGGCTACATAGTTTCTCGAATATTAGAAATATATGTTGTCATCACGGTAGGCTATGGAATAGAAGACTTACAACAAGAATATCATTACCCAAAAAGACAAACAATCTGTTTGTAGAAAATAAACACATCCTTGATTACAAGATATATGCTGCCCTGTGTTCGATGGAATATATATTAAGAATCATAAGCCCAAGTAGTACTATCAAATATCGGTTGATCGACCTTATAGATAGTCAACCTTTTTCTCAAGAAAAAGAAATGGGATTTCCTACAGATTGGAGAGAAGAAGAGTTTTGGAAAGATGATAGACAAACAACAGTAAAAGCTACAAAGACAGAAAAAGGATGACCAACTTATACAACCATATAAAAGACCTACTATCACAAAACGAAAGCTACTGCAAGGACGGTAAGTTTTTCAAAAATGTAATAGTAGAGGCAGCCTTGCAACTCAATCCAGATTTGCTTAAACTCATCATATCAGATGATAAAGCAAAAGCTCACTTCTTTCAAGAAGTCGAAGGTGTGTTGATATTCGACAAAGTTAAATTCCAGAAATTCGTCAGTAACAAACAATTTCTACCAGATAGCTTCACAGCATATAAGAACAAGATAGGTCTCACGGCAAATGGCGAATACCTCACAGAGAGCAAAGAAGTTGTACTAGATTTTCCGTACAAGGATTGTGTGCTGGAAGGAGGTCAAACTAAAGAAGACCAAAAGCGTCAAGAAATCTTTTGGAATGAGACTTTAGCTCCTGATGAAATTGATAGATTATTAGATTCAAAGTTATTGACTAATTGGAAGAGATATGATAAGAAAGGTGACAGTATAGTGGATAAACTATCTATAAAGGATAACCTGGTTTTAAAAGGAAATAATCTATTAGCACTTCACTCACTTCTTAAAGTTTACCGAGGAAGGGTTAAGTTAATTTATATAGACCCACCATACAATACAGGTAAAGATGATTTTGGCTATAATGATAGATTCAATCATAGTGCATGGATGACCTTCATTAAGAATCGATTAGAAGTTGCTAAGGAGCTTTTGCATTCTTCTGGAAGTATTTGGATTAATATCGACGATAATGAATCGCATTATTTAAAGGTCTTAGGTGATTCCGTATTTAAAAGAGAAAATTTTGTTCAAAATATCATTTGGCAAAAAAAGTTCTCTCCTCAAAATGATGCTAGGTACTTTTCTGATAACCATGACCACATATTAGTATATGCCAAGAATAAAGCTTCTTGGAAATTGAACTTATTACCTCGATCTGAAGAAGCAATTAGTAGGTATAAAAATCCCGACAAAGATCCTAGAGGACCTTGGGTGTCAGGAGATTTAACTGTCAAAACATATAATAAGGTTTACGACTATCCTATCACAACTCCTTCTGGAAATATAATTAACCCTCCTAAAGGAGTATGCTGGCGAGTAGCAGAAGGTAAGTTTTTTGATTTAGTTAAAGACAATAGAGTTTGGTTTGGAAAAGAGGGCTCCAATGTCCCTAGATTAAAACGATTCCTCTCCGACGTTAAGGATGGAACAACACCAATTTCCATTTGGCCTCACAGTGAAGTTGGCCACAACCAAGAGGCCAAACAACACATCAATGCGACTTTGGAATCTTCCTTGTTCTCCACACCAAAACCAGAGAGGTTATTAAATAGAATAATCCATATTGGATCATCAGAGGGTGATATAATTTTAGATTTCTTTGCTGGAAGTGGCACAACAGCTGCAGTTGCCCATAAGATGAGCAGACAATTTATTACATGTGAGCAAATGGATTATGTAGAAGACGTGACTATTTCAAGACTAAAGAAAGTATTGGAAGCAGAGCAAGGAGGTGTGAGTAAAGCTTTAGACTGGAATGGAGGTGGTTCTTTTGTTTATGCAGAACTAGCCGAAAGTAATCAAGCATTTGTAAATGCCATTCAGGATGCAACAACCAAAGATCAATTATTAGAGATTTGGAGTACAATGAAAGAGACTGGATTTCTAAATTACAATATTGATCCATCTATTATAGATGACAGTATCTCAGAGTTTAAAGAACTCAATCTTGATGACCAGAAAAGATTCTTGATTTCGACGTTAGACAAAAACCAACTATATATCAACTACTCAGAACGAAACAATAAAGACTATGATATAAAGAAGGAAGACATTAAGCTTAGCGAACAATTTTATAATTTGAAATAATGAAAGAACTTACTTTTTTTGACCAGAAAGGTACGCCTAAAGCATATAGTGAAGATAGGGAAACTATATACTCATTTTCAGGCACACCACTTGGCTATTTGACAGATACTAACCTTTATCACTTTGATGGTACTCACTTAGGTTGGTTTGATAGTGGTTGGATTAGAGATCACAAGGGTAATTGTTTACTTTTTACCGATGAAGCAACTGGTGGTCCATATTTGCCATATAAAGGCTATCTGCCTTATAAGGGATATAAAAATTACTTACCCTATAAAGGATATAAAGCATATGCACCGTACAGGGCTGTTGATTCTTCATCATGGTCTGAAATTTCATTTGACCATTTCTTTAAGATTGACTAAGTGAATCTATTTATGAATCAATCATTAAGCAACAAGTTTTCTACCTTAATCGAAGCAGAAGTTATCGAGCTAGAAATTCCTTCCCATATTTCTACCAATATCAATCCTGCATTCGAGATACGTCCATATCAGATTGAAGCTTTTGCAAGGTTTGTATACTTTACTGAGGGATACAAAAAAAGAACTAAGCCATCACAAGTATTATTTCACATGGCTACGGGTAGTGGAAAGACCCTCATAATGGCTGGATGCATCTTGCATCTATACTCGTTAGGTTATCGCAATTTCATATTCTTTGTCAATAGTTCTACTATCATAGAGAAAACAAAAGATAATTTCTTGAACAGTATTTCGTCTAAGTATTTATTCAATGATACACTTGCCATCAGCGATAGCAAAATAGAGATAAAAGCTGTTGATAATTTTGAAGCGGTTAATAGCGACGACATCAATATCGTATTTACTACTATTCAAGGTCTTCATGCAAGGCTAAATACACCAAGAGAAAACAGCTTAACCTATGAGGACTTTGAATCTCAAAAAATAGTATTACTCTCAGATGAGGCACATCACATCAATGCAGAGACTAAGAAAGGCAAGCTAAAGGTATCAGAAGTAGAAGCTGTCACCAGTTGGGAGCAAACAGTTACCAAGATATTCAATGCTAACCCTGACAATTATCTTCTAGAGTTTACCGCTACGGCTGACTTAGCCAATGTAACAATAGCTGAAAAGTATAATGATAAAATTATCTTCGATTATCCTCTTAAAGAGTTTAGAAAGGACTTATACAGCAAAGAAGTAAAACTCCTACAGACAGAGTTGCCAGCATTTGAGCGAGCATTACAAGCGGTGATCATAAGTCAATACCGTAGAAAGGTATTTGAGCAGAATAGTATTTTAGTGAAACCTGTTATCCTTTTCAAATCTAAGACCATAGCAGAGAGTCAATCATTCTATGAAGAGTTTATCTCTCGTATAGCATCATTAAAAGTAGAAGAAGTCAATGCTCTAAATGCCCCCAATTCAGATACTGTTGTTGCTGAGGCTTTTGTATTTTTTGATAAGCACAACGTGACTATTGCTAATCTAATAACCGAGCTTAAAGTAGATTTTTCCGAATCCAAATGTATCGCTGTTGATAGTAAGAATGATAGTGAAGAAAAACAATTGGTGATCAATAGTCTAGAAGATGAGGATAATGAATATAGAGCTGTATTTGCAGTAGACAAGTTAAATGAAGGCTGGGACGTTCTAAATTTATTTGACATTGTGAGAATGTACAATAGTAGGGATGCTGATCATAAGACTGGCAAAGTTGGAAAGACAACTATGTCGGAAGCTCAGTTGATAGGAAGAGGAGCAAGATATTGTCCTTTTAAAATTAAAGATGATCAGCCATTATATCAACGGAAATATGATGATGACATTCAACATGAACTAAGGATTTGTGAAGAGCTGTATTATCATGCTACCTATAATCCAAAATATATATCTGAGCTCAATAAAGCCTTAGAAAAGATTGGACTAAAATCTTCCTCAAGTGTAGAATTGGATTTATTTGTTAAGCCTGAATTTAAAGCAACAGATTTTTACAAAAGTGGAATCATCTATGTGAATAGCAGGAAGGCTTATGACAGGAAAGATATTAAGGGCATAAATCCTGTTATAATAAAACATAGAGAGATACATCGTATCATGACAGGACAGTCTCAAGAATCTACTGCCTTTAAAGATGAACTTACAATGCAGTCTTCCAGATCCTCAGAATCCTATAAGATCAAATCATTTGGGGATAATATAGTTAGGAAAGCTATGTCAAGGCTACCGTTTTTTAAATTCGATACACTACAATACTATTTACCAAACCTTGAATCAGTAACTCAATTTATTGAGGATGACAATTATTTAGGCAAGGTTACAATAGACATATCTGGTACAATCCAGCAAGTCAATAATTTATCAGCAAAGATGAAGTTGGATGCTACTGTTTCTGCATTAGATCATATTGCTAAAGCCATACCAGGAGTAACTGTTGAGTACAAGGGATCTAAATCTTTTTCTCCTGTTACTATTGCCAAAACATTTACAGATAAAACACTTTCTGTTTCTATCGATGGAGAATTTGGTTTAGCTCAAACGGAAACTACAAATACTGATCTTTATTTAGATCTAGCTTTAGAGGATTGGTATGCTTTCAATGATAATTATGGAACATCTGAAGAGAAGTACTTAGTAAAATATATTAAGAATGTATATGAGAAATTCAAAGGTAAATACGACTCAATATATCTACTAAGAAACGAAAGACACTTCAAGCTTTATTCATTCAGTGATGGTAGAGCTATAGAACCTGATTTTGTATTCTTCCTTCAGAAGAAAAATGAAACTAAGACAGCCATCTACCAAATATTCATAGAGCCCAAAGGGCAACATCTTATGGAAAACGATAAATGGAAACAAGACTTCTTATTGGAAATAGCTTCAACTCATGAACTAGAAACAGTATGGGAAAATAAAGACGTCAAGTTAATAGGAATGCAATTCTATAACGAGACTCTAACTAAAACCTACTTCGATGAAGACTTAAAACAAATACTATAGAAAACACTACCGCCAATGCAACATCTAAAACTCAATATAATACCATTCGAACATATAAATCCATATATCTCAATAAGTATATGGAAAGAGGAAACTGATGGAGCATTTAAAATCCATAGATCATTATTTAGTAGAGACTTTTGGAGTGAGTTTTCTTTAGAGTTTTCAGACTACAAGCATTTGTATGTTTCGTTTTCAGTAGTCGATAGTGCGGATTATATAGAAAGAGTGAGCTTGAATGATAATTTTGGTTTAGCTAAATTCTATACAAATCTTAGAATTAAAGAATACTTCGAAGGACAAGATGTTATCGCTAGAATAAATTTTATCAAGAATGTTGAAGTATGGATAGCTTATGAAGCATTAAGCGATAATGATTATACTTCCTATAAACGATATTCTTTTAAATACCAGTATAGAAGAGTCTCACCTGCAGCGGAGTTATTAGTATCGTTTGACGGTGTTTCAAAAGTATTCAGAAAGAGTCTCGCTGACATTGATGATATACCAGTAGAAAAATATTCAAGAGTTGTATACAAGACAAAAGTATTCAAATACGACAAGCTAGAAAACGAACAAAAACAGAACCTTGAGTTAATATTTCCTTTACTGAATAATGAAATTAAACAGTTTCTCAAGATTCCATTTAAGCTAGGAAGACCAGAAAATAAGTATCCAAAGTACTTCAAGTACATTAATGATTTTATTACTACATATCTCATCACTGATACTTTCAAAGAGATAATAGATATTCCAGACCAGGATTATTTATTGACATATCCAGAAGATCGAGTACTGAATACTGAGTACAAATCTAATTTACTTAGTTTCAATGGTGGTACTGACGTCAACCCTTACAATGGCATTAAGAATAAAGGTCCAAAAGAGACTTCACCACATAATAAGGTGATCTTCTTTATGATCTTCCACCAAGACGACACGAATGTTGCTAAGCAACTTAACAACGTCATGACCAATGGCATAGGTCACTTTAGAGGATTGAAGAATTTTATTAAGCAGCCTTACACAACTGAGCATAACGGTAGTTTAAGGTTTTCTAATGTGGACACATTAATCACAGATTTAAAGTCTTTCTTATTGGCAAAAGAGTTTGTAGAAGATGCTAGGTATGTAGCATTATATATTACACCAATTACAAAGTGGGATTCTAATGTTCAGCACAGAGAAATATATTTTAAAGTCAAAGAACAATTATTGAAAAGTAAAATTACTTCTCAAGTTATGAGAAGGGAGACTATCATGGATGAGAACTTCAAATACTCTCTTCCTAATATTGCTGTTGCTCTTCTAGCCAAATTAGACGGTATCCCATGGAGATTAGATAGACGACCTTCAGATGAACTTATAATTGGCATAGGAGCCTTCTCACCTCAGAAAGCTAAGAGTAAATATTTAGGAAGTGCATTTTGCTTTACTAATGAAGGTAAGTTTCATGGTTTTGATTGCTTTACATCCAATGAAACATCTTTACTTGCTCATTCTATCCAGACAGCAATACTACATTATCTTGAAGACCATCAACATGCAACTAGATTAATAATTCATTACTATAAAGACATAAGCCAGAATGAGATCAAGCCTATCACTGCCATGCTCAGAGAGCTTGGGTTAGATATTCCAGTAGTAGTAATTACCATTAATAAGACCGTGAGTGAAGACATTGTAGGATTCGACATTAATAGTCCTCAGCTCATGCCATTCAGTGGTACTATCTTGAAAGTAGGTTATGTTGAATACTTGCTATTTAATAATGCAAGATATACCAGCTGGGGAAAAGAAGTAAAATCATCTATACCAGATAAAGTAAAAGACTATCATTTCCCAATAAAATTATCATTTTATTCTACAGAGGATGATTACTTCGAAGATCGGAAAGTTGTAGTTAAGTTGATTGATCAAGTATATCAGTTTAGTCGAATGTATTGGAAATCAGTATCACAACAAAACCTACCGGTTACAATCAAATATCCTGAGATGGTAGCTCAAATATTTCCTCACTTTGAAGATCCAAAGATTCCTGATTTTGGAAAAACAAATTTATGGTTTTTATAATTATTCTATGACAGATATATTTAAAATAAAAGAACTCGCATCTACTCCAGTTAGAGTTTTGGTGTATGAATATTTGAACGAACATCAAAAAGCTTTATCATTAAAATACATTGAGTCAGACTTATATGACTTAGACCGTAGTTCAATATTTAGAACACTCAAGACCTTTGTAGACCATAAGATAGTCCATACTATTCATGATGGTTCAGGCTCAGTCAAATATGCATTATGTCAAGAAGGTTGTAATTGTGACCCTTCTGATTTACATTTTCATTTTTATTGTACTACGTGTGAAGCTACTTATTGTCTTCTTGATCTTCCAGTTCCTTCGGTCTCTTTACCCACTGGATTTGTTATTTCACAAGCCAATATGGTGCTGAGTGGATTGTGCAATAATTGTAATTCTTAAAACCAATGCAATAAAGTTGCACCTAACTAATATGACCTTTGTGTTTTTATAACTAAAGATCAATCATATGCGGTTACTATATCTCACTTTATTGCTACTCATCCCATTTATTACTAATGCACAAGGTCTTGATTTATCTATTACTGTCTTAGGTGATGATGAACCAATTATCGGAGCAACCATTTATATTCCAATTTTGGATAATGGTACAGTTACAAATATTGATGGTAAGGCTACAATATCTAATGTGACTCCAGGTACATATGATCTTGAAATATCCTATATTGGTTATGAAGGTATCGATACTACTTTAATAGTTGCTACAACTAATAAAACGTTTATCTTTTACCTAAATCAGGGTGAGAATGAATTAGATGAAGTCGTTGTAAAATCCACACGTAGTACTCGAACAATACGGAATATACCTACTCGGTTAGAGTTTATTGGTGGTGAAGAACTAGAAGAAAAAGCTATCATGAATGCACCCAATATTTCGATGGTGCTAAGAGAAAGTACAGGGATACAGATTCAACAGACAAGTCTAAGTAGTGGCAACAGAAGTATTAGAATACAAGGGCTAGATGGCAGATATACCCAATTGTTGAAAGATGGTTTCCCATTGTACGGAGGCTTTTCTGGTGGCTTGAGTATTATGCAAATTCCACCTTTAGATTTAGCTCAGTTTGAAATAATCAAAGGTAGCTCTTCTACACTTTATGGCGGTGGTGCCATAGCTGGTTTGGTAAATATGGTTTCTAAAAGACCCGACAAAGATCCAGAGGTTAATATTTTACTTTCTCAAACCCATACAGGTGGTAGTACAGGGAATGTTTTTTATAGTAAGAGGAAAGAAAAAATAGGTTTCACATTATATGGTGCAGCTCATTATAATTCAGCTTACAATCCTGACGATGACAATTTTACCAATATCCCTTTTACTAAATCTTTTTCCCTTAATCCTAAAATTTTCTACTATCCGAATGATAATTCTACAATTTGGTTAGGTGTCAATGCAACTACAGATACTAGAGAAGGTGGTGATATAAGTGTAGTAAAGAATGGTATAGATGCAGAGCATCAATATTTTGAAAATAATAATTCAAATAGGATCAGCACACAATTTGCTTACGAGTCTAAATTATCAAATAATCAAAGCATAGAATTAAAGAATAGTGTAGGATACTTTTCACGTAAGATCAGCCTGCCTGATTATATTTTTGATGGAGATGAAATAAATTCTTTTACAGAGTTTAACTATGCTAGAAATGGCAAAAGTATGGATTGGATAGTAGGAGCAAATCTTTATACTAATTCATTTCAAGAGAATACAGATATTTCACCAAGAGATATGAATCAAACCACCGTAGGTGTTTTTGTAAACAATACTACGGATTTGAGTGATAAGTTAATACTAGAATCAGGCTTCAGAACTGACTATTCGGAAAATTGGGGAGTATTTCCATTGCCCAGAGTATCATTGTTATGGAAAGCAAATAATAAGTTTTCTACTCGTATAGGAGGTGGACTTGGGTATAAGATACCAGACATGTTTACCGAGGAAGCAGCGACTCTTAACTTTCGCTCTGTGTTACCTATCAGTGTAGATAATCTTAATGCAGAAAAATCATTTGGTATAAATCTGGATTTCAACTATCGAACAGCAATTACAGATCATCTATTTTTCTCAATAAATCAGCTGTTTTATAATACCGAAATTTCGAATGCATTACTCTTAGAAGCAAGCTCACCCACATCTTTTTCTTTTAGTAATGCAGGTGACAATATTCAGAGTCTCGGTTCTGAAACTAATATAAAACTTTCATATAAAGACTTTAGATGGTTTATAAATTATGCCTATATCAACGCTAAACTAAATTATCTTCCAGACAATCCGCAAAAACCTTTGACACCAAAGCATAACGCTGGTACAGTGTTAATGTATGAAAACGAGGATTGGAGGATAGGTTATGAAGTGTACTATACAGGAAAACAATACCTGTCTAGTGGATCTCAATCGACTGACTATACGACTATGGGACTATTAGTTCAAAAGCATTTTGAATGGGGAAGTCCCTTTGTTAATTTCGAGAATTTTACGGATATAAGACAGAATAGATATACTCCTGAGGTATTAGGGACTGTTCAAAATCCAGTGTTTCCAGAAATATATGCACCTACTGATGGTTTTGTTTTTACAATTGGAATAAATATTAAGCCTTTTGGTAGAGAAGAATGTAGTGATGGTTGTCATGCAGAATAATCAAATTCTATGGTGACTAGATAATAAAATAATCTTACAAAATGAAGAAGTCATCTTTCAAGATTACACAGTTGGATTGTCCATCAGAAGAAAACATTATCAAGTTGAAACTCTCACAGTTCACTTCCATAAAGCATTTAAACTTTGATATTGCCAATCGCATGTTGGAAGTCTATCATGAAGATGACCTTGAGTTAATAGAACTGGCTCTTAAAGAATTAAACCTTGGTTCTACTTTAGATAACTCAGTTGTTTCTTCAAAAAATAACTTTAATAAAGAGGATGATCAAAGTAAAGTGCTGTGGACGGTATTACTTATAAATTTTTTATTCTTTATTATTGAAATCACGACTGGTCTCATCTCTCACTCTATGGGCCTAGTTGCAGACAGTTTAGACATGCTTGCTGATGCATTTGTTTATGGCATTAGTTTGTTTGCAGTAGGAGGCACTATAGCTCGTAAAAAGAGCATTGCTAGGATTGCAGGGTTTTTCCAGATTACATTAGCTATTGTTGGTTTTATTGAAATATTGAGACGATTTATTACAGGTGACCACCTTCCAGATTTTAGTACAATGATTATTGTTTCATTTATAGCCCTATTTGCAAATGGATATTGCTTATACCTTTTGCAGAAATCCAAAAGCAAAGAGGAAGCTCATATGAAGGCAAGTATGATTTTTACTTCTAATGACATTATTATTAACTTAGGAGTAATTTTCGCTGGTGTTTTGGTATTTGCTACAAATACTCGTTTTCCTGATCTATTTATAGGCTCACTTGTTTTTGTTCTAGTCTTACAAGGGGCGTTTAGAATATTGAAATTGAGTCAATAGTATTTTTTTATTATGACAATACCTCAACCCTCCGTAATGCAACATGATTTCACTAACTTTTACATATCTTTGCATCATTGAAGTGGATAACATACATATTACTCATAGTCATTTCGGCTCTTGCCTTTATTCCATGTAGCGATGGTGTGGAATGTATAGACGATATGGAACAGTCCTCTCACGATCATTCTGATCATGAGGATCACTGTACACCATTTTGCAGTTGTGCTTGTTGTGGATCTATCGCAACTGTTCCAACATCCACTTATCCATTAACTGGTGTTTCAGATTTAGGTTCACTTTATCAAATCAGGTATAATCAGATTTATTCATTTGATTATTTGAATGCTGTTTGGCATCCACCGACATACAGTTAAGAAATTTTCATAGGATATCTATGTCCTATCTATTTGTATTTCTTAACTTTTACAATCACATTTTACATGTTTGACAATATAATTGCTTATTCCGTTAGGAATAAGTTCGTAATCGGTCTGTTTACCGCAGCCCTTGCCTTGTGGGGTATTTATTCCCTAAAGCAAATCCCTATTGATGCAGTGCCTGACATTACTAATAATCAAGTACAAGTCATCACCATTTCTCCCACTCTTGCTACTCAAGAGATCGAGCAATTTATAACTACTCCAATAGAGTTATCTCTACAAAATCTTCAGAGAATAGAAGAGATAAGATCTATTTCAAGATTTGGCCTTTCAGTAATTACGGTAGTCTTTGACGAAAGTTATGACATCTATCTTGCCAGACAATTAGTAAATGAAGCACTTTCAGAAGCCCAATCAAATATTCCAGATGGTCTTGGTGAGCCAGAGATGGCACCATTATCGACTGGCTTAGGAGAGATCTATCAATACGTAGTAAGGCCTACAGAGGGCTTTGAAGATAGATATGATGCAGTAGAACTTCGATCCATTCAGGATTGGATAGTAAAGCGTCAACTTTCAGGGATAGAAGGAGTAGCCGAAATCAACTCTATGGGCGGCTATCTAAAACAGTATCAGGTCGCAGTAGATCCTCTACTTCTCAAATCTTATGCTATAAGTATGAGTGACATTTTTAATGCACTAGAACTGAGTAATGAAAATACTGGCGGAGCTTATATCGAAAAAAATCCAAACACTTACTATATCCGTGCTGAAGGTCTTGCAAAGTCAAAAGAGGATATAGAACGGATCGTAGTAAAATTAGTTGGGTCATCTCCTCTACTGATCAAAGATGTGGCCAGTGTACAGATAGGCAAGGCTCCTAGGTATGGTGCATTAGTTAGAAATGGCAAAGAAGTAGTTGGTGGTAAGGTGATGATGTTCAAGGGTGCTAATTCTGCAGCTGTCACTAAGATAATAAGGGAGCGAGTCATACAAGTACAAAAGTCGCTACCTGAAGGAGTAGTAATAGAACCTTATCTAGTCAGGGATAAACTTGTTTCTACCGCCATGAGTACCGTAAAAACAAACCTACTCGAAGGCGGCTTAATTGTAATTTTCATATTAGTCCTTTTGCTAGGTAACTGGAGAGCAGGATTAATAGTAGCCTCTGTTATTCCACTAGCCATGTTATTCGCCATAGCTATGATGAATGTGTTAGGCATTTCTGCAAATCTTATGAGTCTTGGAGCCATTGATTTTGGTCTTATCGTTGATGGTGCTGTTATTATAGTAGAAGCAATAGTCCATAGATTAACCAAGTTTGGAGGGCAGAAATTAACCACTACACAAATGAATGATGAGGTGATAGAGTCTTCTCAAAAAATTAGAAGCTCCGCAGCATTTGGGGAGATTATAATATTGATGGTCTACATACCTATTTTAGCTTTAGTGGGTATAGAAGGTAAGATGTTCAAACCAATGGCTGAGACGGTAATGCTTGCTATAGGAGGTGCATTGATTCTGTCATTAACCTATGTACCTATGATGGTCGCTTTATTTCTAAAGAAAGATATTATTATCAAAAGGACGATAGCTGATAGAATCATAGAATTCTTTCAAAGAATATATGCTCCAGTTCTCAATTTAGCTCTCAGATTAAAGATGGTATTTGTACTTGGTACAACGATGATATTTCTTATCAGCATCTATTCATTTAGTAAGATGGGAGGTGAGTTTATTCCCACGTTAGAGGAAGGAGATCTTGCCATGCAACATATATTGCCTCCAGGTAGCTCACTATCTCAAAGTGTAGAGACAGCTAAAATGGTTCAGCTTAAACTCTTGAAAGAGTTTCACGAAATAGAAGACATAGTGGTAAACATCGGCTCAGCAGAAATACCTACTGATCCTATGCCTGTCGAGATTGGAGATTATGCTCTTATCATGAAACCAAAATCTGAATGGACAGCTGCATCAACAAGGAAAGGCATGTTTGAAAAATTAGAAGAATCACTTCATGACATACCAGGAATAGGTTACGAATTTTCTCAACCTATCCAGCTACGTTTTAATGAACTCATGACAGGAGCGAAAGCTGATATTGCAATAAAGTTATATGGTGAGGACCTCGATGTATTGTACAATAAAGCTAAAGAAGCCGAAAAGAGTATCGTAAAAATTGATGGTGTAGGAACTGTTAATGTAGAACAGACCATTGGCATGCCTCAGATTATTGTTAATTATGACTATGCTAAAATGGCTCAGTATGGCCTACATATCAAAGAAGTCAATAAAATTATTAGAACAGCTTTCGCAGGAGAAAAGGCAGGTGTTATTTATGAAGGAGAAAAGAGATTTGACTTAGTGGTTAAGTACAATGAAAGTAATCGTAAAGATATTTCAGATGTACAAAATCTATTTATCAATTTAGATAATGGATCTCAAATACCACTATCAAGTGTAGCTAATATTGAGTTGATAGATGCCCCTATGCAAATTTCACGAGAGAATACCAATAGACGTATTGTGATTGGTGTCAATGTGGGTAATACTGATGTAGAATCCTTGGTGACAAAAATACAAGCCACACTTGACAATGAAGTTACACTGCCTTCAGGATATTACTTTACCTATGGTGGCCAGTTCGAAAACCTTAAAGCAGCGAATGCACGATTGATGATTGCCGTTCCTCTTGCCTTAGCCCTTATTTTCATTCTTCTCTTTTTTACATTCGGATCGGTCTCACAAGCAGCTTTGATATTTGTAGCTATTCCACTTTCCGCCATTGGTGGAATTTGGGCCTTGCAATTAAGAGGAATGCCTTTTAGTATATCTGCCGGTATAGGTTTTATAGCACTATTTGGTGTAGCTGTACTTAATGGTATAGTACTGATAGGCTACTTTAATCAACTAAAAGCAGAAGGCATGACGGACTTAAAATCACGAATCTTAACAGGAACAGAGGTGAGACTCCGTCCAGTCCTCATGACAGCTTTAGTTGCTTCTCTAGGTTTCTTACCGATGGCATTATCATCATCAGGAGGAGCAGAAGTACAACGGCCATTAGCGACGGTAGTTATCGGAGGATTGCTTTCTGCAACTATACTGACACTTATAATTCTACCTATACTATATAGTTGGTTAGAACGATGGTCTGCAAGCAAAGCAGCTTCAATAATTAGCAAGACAACCACTTCGATAATCTTTATACTATTCATGAGTTTCTCAAGTTTTGCTCAACAGAGTATATCCTTAGATGATGCTATAAAGCTCGCTGTTTCTAACCATCCATCAATAGCCTCTAGCAATTTGGCTATTGAAAAGAATACTACACTTACAGAAATGGGTTATACCCTAGGTACAACAGATATATCATATCAAGGTGATGGTCTATTTAGAGAAAATGGACAAAGAGTAAATCAGTTAGGTATTATTCAGAATATTCCCAATCCTTTAAAAATTAGTTCGATCCGTAACTTAAATAATAAGGTGCTCATGCAATCAGAAGTAGATCAACTTCTGACCATAGCAGAGGTGAAGTTAGCTGTACGGCAGTCTTATTATCAAGTACAATATTTGAAAGGGAAACAGACACTTTATAGTCGCCTTATCGTACTCTATGAGCAATATCTTACCAAAGCCAAAGTGAGAGTCTCATCAGGTGCGGCCAATAAGTTAGAAATGCTAAATATAGAATCGAAACTCAATGAGTACAACATGCTTCAAAAACAAATCATGTTGGAGATACCATCTAGAGAGCAACAGTTGAATCTATTGTTAAATACAGATCAAGAGTACTCTATCATTGGTTCATTGGAACAAGAAGTAGATTATGATAATACGTCTGCAGAAAATCTTTGGATGAGTAGGTCAAAGCTCGAATCTGAAATTAAAAAGGCCGAAATCGATGTCATCAGATCTAATGTGAAGCCTGACTTTAATCTTGGTTATGCACTACAAAACTACACAGAAGGAGGCTGGCTACATGGCCTACAGGCAGGCGTTTCTCTTCCTCTTTTTACTAGTAATAATAATGTGAAAGTGGAAGCTAAAAAATTGGAAGTGGCACAATATCTAAAGGATGTGGAGGCAACTCAAATTCGCTTAGACTCGAAACTTCTAGAATCCAAGAAGAACATAGCTATCTATGAACAAGGAGCTCTATTTTATAAGGATCAGTTACAGTCACTCGCTCCTCAACTTCAAAATATTGCTAATATCAATTATAAGACGGGTACATTATCATATTTAGAATTATTGAATGTACTCAATATTACCGCTGAGTATGAAATAGAATTTCTAACTCAATTATATCAACAGAAGTTGGCTATTTCTACTTACCAATATCTTATCAACCAATAAAAATAATCAAATGAAATATATATCATATATCAATATCGCAGCCCTTACCCTCTTACTCTTATCATCTTGCAAACATGATCATGCACCTGGTGATGGACATGATCACGAGAGCCATGACCATGGAGAGCCTAATACTGAAATCCACACAGAAGACGACGGCCATGGCCACGATGGAGAAGAGCATCATGAAGAAGGATCTCTAGTACTCACAGATTCTCAAATTGCTACTATAGGCTTAGAATTTGGATCTACTACAAACTTGAAAGTTAATAACTTTGTCAATGCTACAGGAAGATTGGGTGTTCCAGCAAATGCTCAAACATCTATTTCAGCAAAAGCGGCTGGCATACTAACTAGCAATAAGAAATTTGTAGAAGGCAACTTTATAAAGAATGGATCTTTTATCGGATACATTGCTAATCCAGAATTTATAAGTAAACAAGAGGAATACTTACAAACTAAAACGCAACTAGCTTTTGTGACATTAGAGTTACAAAGACAGCAATTACTTATATCAGCTGATGCAGGTGCAGAAAGGGATTTACAGAAAATACAGTCACAACAATCATCGCTATTAACTAATCAAAAGAGCCTGTCTAAATATTTATCATATTTAGGTATAGATGCAGTATCTCTCTCAGCTGATAATCTTACGGACAGAATCAGTCTATATGCTCCTAACTCGGGTTATATATCAAGCATAAAAATGCATAATGGTATGTATGTAACCCCTGAGATGGGATTGATCGAAATTGTAAACACAGAGCACCAACACCTTGAGTTAGACGTATTCGAAAAAGATATATCTTCTATTAAAGTCGGTACTAGATTAAGTTATACCATTCCATCTTTAGGGTCGCAAGTATTTGAGGGAAATGTCAATGTTATAAGCAAAGAGTTTAATCCTGATGATAAGACTATAAGAATACACGGTCATCAGACCGGAGACAAACCAAAGTTCATTAAAGATCTGTTTATCAATGCTAAAATATGGTTAGATGAAGATACTTCTCCTTCCTTACCATCAGATGCTATAGTGAGAGATGAAGGGATGACTTTTGTTTATGCTGGTGACCCAGATGCTGAAGAAGGAGAAGTTGATTTTACAAAAATCATGGTAGTACCTGGTGCATCAGATAACGGTTTTACTACAGTTTCACTCATTGACACTCTACCCACAAATCATCGCATTGTGACCAAGGGTGCATACTATGTATATGCACAATCCAAGGCAGGAGAATTAGCTCATGAACATTAATCTATTACTATGATTTTATTTATCTATTTTCTGATTTACTTTTTCTTAGTGTTTGTTCTGAGATCATTTCTACTTTGGAAAAAGACTGGTGTCAATCCACTCACTTTCAATAAAGGGGATGATACTCACGGCTACAATGGCAAAGTATTTAGTTTTATCTCATTTGTCGAACTGATAGTAGTTGTTATTTATGCCTTCATTCCGAATTGGCATAAGTACCTATTATCTTTTTGGTATCTAGAGAATCAGAACTTACATTACGTTGGATGGGGTTTGCTTCTTTTGTCTTTAGTAATGGTTTGGATAGCTCAGTCTCATATGCGAGAATCTTGGCGTATAGGTATAGACGAGGTAAATAAGTCAGAACTCATCACAAAAGGGTTTTTTTCAATATCTAGGAATCCAATATTCTTAGGAATAATGATTGCCAATGTTGGATTATTTCTAGTCTTGCCCACTGCATTCACTTTGCTCATTGTTTCACTTTCTACAGTTTCCATTAATACTCAGATACGGTTAGAGGAAGAATTTCTGACTAAAGAATATGGAGAACATTATCTTACTTACAAGCGTAAAGTCAGCAGATGGCTCACTATAAAATCAATATAATATGAAACACAATCACGTTTACGATAAAAATGGTAAGCAGATATGTTGCTCACTTGAAGAAAAAATAGATAGAGCATCATCACCTCCATCACTGTTATCTACTCACGAAGATCATAATAATCTTGACAGTCATGACCACAGATCTGATGGGGATCCTCAGCACGATGACGAACACAATCATGAAGACTTTGGCAAAGCTCCGGCAATAATCAGTTTTGTTTTACTAATGCTTGGTTTGGCTTTGGATCACCTAATTCCAAATGAGTTCTTTAACGGCTGGATAAGAGTCGCTTGGTATACTGCAGCTTATCTTCCAGTAGCTTACTCAGTGATCAGGGAGGCAATAGAGGCTCTTTCCAAAGGCGAAGTATTTACTGAGTTCTTTCTTATGAGCATTGCCACTATAGGAGCATTCGCTATAGGAGAATATCCTGAGGGTGTCGCTGTAATGTTATTTTATACGGTAGGTGAGTTATTTCAATCTGCAGCTGTAAAGAGAGCAAAGAATAATATATCTGCACTACTTGATGTCAGACCCAAAATAGCAAGTGTATTGAGAGATACAATCTATACGACTGTAGATCCTACTGAGGTGCTGATTGGAGAAACTATTCAGGTAAAAGTAGGTGAGAAAATTCCACTTGATGGAAGGCTAATAAGTAAGAAAGCGACCGTTGACACAGCAGCTATTACTGGAGAAAGCAAACCGTTGACAATAGACAAAAATGAAAATTTATTAGCAGGGTCTATAAATCTTGATGGAGTAATTGAACTTAAAGTAACCAAGAAGTTTAAAGATAGCTCCATATCACGAATACTAGAATTAGTACAGAATGCAACTGCCAAGAAAGCAAAAACAGAATTACTAATCAGACGACTCGCTAAGATTTATACTCCCATTGTAGTTTATATAGCCATTGCAATCTGTGTATTACCTTACTTTTTCCTGAATGATTACATGTTCTCTGATTGGCTTTATCGATCGTTGATTTTCTTAGTTATTTCGTGTCCATGTGCATTGGTCATCAGTATTCCATTAGGCTATTTCGGTGGTTTAGGAGCTGCCTCTAAGAATGGTATCCTATTCAAAGGAGCTACTTACATGGATCAAATTACAGAGATGGACACACTTGTTATGGATAAGACAGGTACCGTAACAAAAGGTGTCTTTGAAATCAATACCATTAAAATAGAAGATGGTAAATCCGAGCAAGACTTTATGGAAACTCTACTTGCAGTAGAATCAAAAAGTACTCACCCTATTGCTAAAGCCATCATGCAGTACGGAGAATCACAAAAGCAAGCTACAGATGTAAAGGAAGTTGCAGGTAAAGGACTAATAGCCACAGTTGATGGAAAAAAAGTATTGGTTGGTAATCAGAAACTTCTAGGGGATAATGGTATAAGTACACCATTGGAACTAGAAGATATTGTAGAGACTATTGTGCTTATGGCCGTCTCTGGAAGTTATAAAGGATACGTAACTGTTTCTGATCAACTAAAAGATGATGCTTTAGCTTTTGTCACTGACTTACCTAAGTATGGATTTACGGATGTAGTTATGCTATCTGGAGATAAGAACTCGATCACCCAATCGGTCGCTAAGGAATTAGGAATTACAAATGCCAAAGGTGGTTTACTTCCAGAAGATAAATTGGATGAAGTAGAATTACTTAAATCCAAAGGACATAAGGTATTATTTATTGGAGATGGAGTCAATGATGCTCCAGTACTTGCGGCCAGCGATGTTGGTGTGGCTATGGGGGCAATGGGAAGTGATGTTGCAATCGAAACCGCTGATATAATTATACAGAATGATCAACCGTCAAAGGTTATTATGGGTATCAAAATTAGTAATGCAACTAAAGCGATTATATGGCAAAATATCTACTTAGCTTTTGGTGTCAAAATTCTCGTTTTAATTCTTGGAGCGATGGGAATGGCTACAATGTGGCAAGCTGTATTTGCAGATGTTGGTGTGGCTCTATTGGCAATTCTTAATGCTGTTAGGCTACAAAAAAAAATATATTAGATTGTTCTCTCTGGAGGTTGGGTTAAATAAAATACTACTTATATAGTTTCAATTCTTAGTGGTGTACTTCTGCCTCGTCACCCCATCGAGGGGAGTCCTCACCAGTCGCTGTAATATGGCGTTCGTACAGTCTGTTGCTACATCTATGTCGCCAGAGTGCTTCCCTCCTTCCACTACGTTACAGTCAGTCCAGTACTCACAGGACATACGTCTTCGTACCTCAGCCACATAACCTTTGTCACCATAGCTGTTGGCTGCCTTCCTTCCCTCACCCGTGGCTTTCCTAGACTGCGACCACTACATCTTACGTTCACTCATACGAGCGGAGCTCTCCTTCTTTCACTACAGCACATTTCATTTGTAGAGGCCACAGTCTATCGCCACTTATTTTTGGCGGTCCGCTCTGCCCTCTGCGGCTTCACTGCCCTTACGGCGATTTCTCTTTACAGTTTACCACCTCTGGTGGTATGTATTCAATCACATCGCCTACAGGTCAGCTTGCTCCCCTCTCGCCCTATGAATTATTTAAGCATTAAGTAATATGCATTCATAGGGCTCTTTGCTATCCGCTCGTCAATCGCTACGTTTCACCAGTCGCCTTCCTACGGTCGTTGTCTGGCTGTCACTACTCATTCCTCTTTGCACCGTTCGGGTATGCCAGTCCAGGTACAAGCCTGTCCTAGTGCATCCCCTACCTTGAGGGCTACCGCCTTTTGACCGCAGCAGCCAGCACAAGTCGTCATTTCGGTTCCGTTACTCTCCACCTTCACTCCTTTGTAGCACTGTCTTGGGATTACAGCGAATAAACCATGTGATCACCAATTAGTATCTTTATAGCAAAATTTGAGTTATGGCACGTGAATGGACAAAAACATATAAGGTAACACATGACAAAGGAAATTTCCAAATTTATGTTTCCAAGCATGGATCTAATGATTTCATTGCTGCCATCAGCTATTATACTACACAGGGAATATGGACAGCAAACGATCTAGAAATTACTTCCAAAGCAGAACACTTTGTTGGGAATGGAGAAGAAGCAGTATATGACACAGCTATTGCTTGGATGGAAGAAAATCTGCCAGGTAATTACAAAATAGAATTATCATAAATTAGTTGATAAATACCATAGGCAATAGTAGGCCACGTCAGTATTAAGTCAAGGTCTACCACCCACTATGCCTCGCTAGCACTCTCGTTCCTCGAGCGATCCACCTTGTCTAAATACTTCCTTACCGCCTTTTTTGGTGCCTACGCTTTTCATCACCCAGCTCTCTGTATTCGAGCTGTGTTAAACTTTGAAGCATTGCAAACCTTGCAAACTTTGCAACAATGCAGAAACTAAAAAAGCCCTCTCATCACTGAGAAGGCTTTCATTAAAATCATATCCAGTATGGCTTCTAAAAGATCTGATTTACTTTCATTGCATTTCCTTGAGAAAGCAAGTAGAAGTTTCCATTTACTTCTTGGTAAAATTCCACAGCGATCACGTGAACTACACTGACATCAGGTGTAAGTGTCACATCATCAGGAAGGGCTAAAGGAAGAATAAGAGGAGGTATTATCTCATCGATCTTACTTTCAGTCATCTTACTGATCACAGCAATCTCATTCAATGCATCTTCTTTAGGTTGGTATGTCCCAGTATCAGAATTGTATTCAAAATCTGACATTACACTCAAAGCATTTACCAAACTAAAGTGAGTAGCTCCAGAAGGTGCTTTAAGATTATCAATCGGAAGCATACCGTCAGCTTTAACTTCAATTGACTTTCTATCAGCCGCAACTATAGTTTCATATTGAAACCTTACCACAGAATCAAATGGAGTATACTTATTAAACTCAAAACCCTTCAAGTATTGTGATGCTTGACTAATAAGAATCGATCTCTTCCCTCTAGCTTCAGACCCATCTTCAAGATTGATCTTCTTCATTATTCCTGTTAATCTTCCTGCAACTCGGCTATCACCTATTGCTTTGATCAGTCCAGAGATAGAATTTCTAAAAGATTTACCAACTAAGGCACATCCTCCAAATTCATTCATGTTCTCCCTTGTTCTCGCAAATTCAGGAGCCGTAGCTATCTGTTCTGCAGTAGGTCCGCCAGTAAGACCAGCGAAGTATCCTTTTGATCCTTTGATCTTGAAATGTCTTACATCTCCGATCGTTCCAACATATTTTATATGTCCTTTTTGTCTTGCCATGTCTTTAATATTTATAGCAGTGAAATAATACTACAAATATCAGTCAGAAGCTAAAATCTAACAAACGAGATCTAAGGCAAGCAAAAGCAAATAGGTGTTAATAAGCATTGGTGCATTGGAGATTGGGGATTTATCACACATACTACTAATGCATAGGTAGGTCCAGATCTACATATCTGCAAGGTCTGGTCTCTGCGAGCCCTGGCACCTCCTTCGTCGGCGATCCACCTTGCATATAAGTAGCTCTTCCCTGGTATAGCATCGATAGTATGAGTCGCAGCTCATCAGTTATTTATTCACTTCATATTTCATTATTATGGCTTCAGTATTATTTCAGCTTGGTTATTCCATTCAGCTTTCAGCTCAGGTTAGTGAGTGTTTGGCATTTGACCTTTCGTTTCTTCCATTTATTCAGTCTTGTTTATCTCGGCATCAGGTTGGTGATTTTGAGGGTCTGTCAAGTTTAGCACTAGAGCATGCTCAGGAGTTAGCTTGTGGAGGTTATAGTGTCAGTTCAGTATATGAGTTTACACAGTCGTCCAGTTGCTTACATGGTATGCAGTTGCAGTTAGTATCTCCGGTTAGTAGAGATACCACTTTCATTTCATTTATAGGGGAGCATTAGTTCCCCTTTATATTTCATCACTTATATAATTCATACATTATGGTTACTTCAGCATTACAGCTTGGTCAGTTAGTGGCTACAGCATCTATCAGCTCACATATGTCAGCTGATCTATCTTTTCACACATTCATCTTCACTTCTGTGCTCCGTCATCAGGAGGGAGATTGGGGGGAGGTATGCGAGGAAGATCGTTACGTTAATGATCTCGCAGTTACATCAGATTCTCGTATCGTCTCTGTTTATCATTGTTGCACGGAGCATTCTTATGAGGGTGATCGGATCTTTATTATTACTGAGGCTGATCGTTCAGTTACTACTATATTATGGTCTAGTGAGTACTAGGTCATTCTAGCCTTCTGGCTTCTTACTATGGGAGCCAGAAGAAAACATCATTTCACCATTTGAACCTTGAAAAAACTTGAAGTAACCAGCTGTAGGGTATTTGTCTTTCCCTTCATAAACAACACCTCTCATGTCGACCTGTAGATTGTATATTCTAATTTCTTTACCATCCTTACCAACAGTAAAATTGTTTTTGGCGAACCACCTCATTTCATTAGCTACCTCAGGTTTCAATAAATCCAATAATTCCTTATTGATTGGAAATACATCGATAACGTTCTCTGGGGTTAAGAATAAGGACATCTTTTGCAGATAAAGTGAGTCTTCTGTTCTCGCTACACCATACCAATTGATACTTGCAACGCCAACAGGAATTGTAGTAATCGATTCGAATGGAATATTCCTCCCAACTAATTGGTTCATAAAGTTATCAGTCACTTTGTTTTTAAATCCTAATGTTGAAAATAGATACATTGTTGAAACAAGCAACCCAATGTAATTTGGTATGTGTCTTCTTTTACTTTCTTTAAACCAAAATAAACTTGAAAACAATCCTATAATCAATGGTAAAGTATAAACTGGATCCACAACATTAATTGCGTCGAATCCCAGCCTTCGATCAGAGAAAGGAAGTAATAATTGCGTACCATAAGAAGTAAAAGTATCAAGGATCACATGAGTGAATAGTGTCAACCAACTAAACAACCACAGTCTAATATAACCGATAGATTTTGCCCAACTAATTTTTTGAAGTCCATAAACAACTATAAAGGTAAATATCAAAGTAAACAGTAAAGAATGACTAAATCCTCTGTGAATCCTTAACATATCATAGCTGTCAAAAATCAAATATAATGCTACATCAAGATCAGGAATGGTAGCTATGATAGCTCCCAATACTGCACCTTTCTTTCCTATTTTTTTGCCTAATATGGCTTCGCCTATTGATGCTCCTAAAACGGCTTGCGTAATACTGTCCATGTCTTGCTTTTAACAAGGAGACCTAAACTATTAGATCTCCTTGAAATAAATCATTAATACTATCTTGCTTCTACTTTTCTCAAACTAAATATTGCTGGAATCACTAGTAGATTAAGCAACGTGGCACTAACTAGCCCTCCCAAAATCACTATTGCCATTGGACTTTGGATTTCATTTCCTGCCTTACTACCTGCAATTGCCAATGGAATTAATGCTAACCCTGTTGTGAGGGCTGTCATTAGTATTGGATTTAATCTATCTAATGATCCTTCTATAATAGTGTCTTTCAAGCCCCTGCCTTCCTCCAATAAAACTTGATACCTACTAACCAGCAGTATTCCATTCCTAGCGGCAATACCAAATAGACTGATAAATCCTATAGTTGATGCTATCGAAATAATACCGCTAGTAAAGTACACAATCACAATGCCACCAATCAAAGCCAAAGGCAGATTGATCAAGACAATGGCTGATAACTTAAAGTCTGAAAACTCTGCATACAATAATAAAAGAATAAATAAGATCGCTCCTATAGATGACAATAGTAAAAGCCTAGTTGCCCTTTCTTCACTTTCAAACTGACCTCCGTATTCTATTCTATATCCTTCTTGAAGAGTAATGTCTTTGCCTACATTACTCTTAATGTCATTTACAACACTTCTCAAATCTCTACCAGCCACGTTGGCTGATACAACTATTTTACGTTGTACATTTTCTCGACTAACAGAATAAGGATTTCCACTCACCTCCACTTTAGCTACGTATGACAGAGGTATCTTCTTTCCATCATGAGTGTCTATAAGTACATTTTGGATAGCATCACTATTTTCTCTATAGCTCTCATCATATCTTACAACCAAATCATAATTCCTTTGTCCTTCAAATATCTGACCTACAGGCTCTCCAGCTAAAGCAACATCAACAAACTCCGCAAAATCACCCATTGTAATACCATATTTTGCTAGCATGATTCGATTTGGAACAATACGTAGTTGAGGAACTTCTATTTGTTGCTCAACACTTACATCCACTAGTCCTTCGATGCCTTCAACAGATTTCTTGATCTCATTACCAGTCATAAACAGTTTGTTGAGATCTTCACCAAATACCTTAATTGCAATATTTGCTCTAGTCCCTGATAGCATATGATCTATCCTATGAGCTATCGGTTGCCCTATAGTAATGTTAGCCCCAGGCACAATTGATAACTTGGTACGAAGTTCTTCAAAGAATTGTTCTACTGATTTATCTTCTACTGTAAATGGTACTTCTACTTCCGATGAATTTATACCTTGAGCATGCTCATCCATTTCTGCCCTTCCTGTCCTTCTAGCTGTAGAGTTAATTTCTGGCATTTCTAGTAATAATTCCTCAACTAGCTTTCCTGTTTTGTTAGATTCTTCTAATGAAGTACCCGGAGGTGTAACTACACTTATAACAAGCGAACCCTCATTAAATTCTGGAAGAAAACTACGACCTAAACCAGTCATTAAAACCAATGAAATAATAAATAGTACAAATGCACTACCTATGATAGTTCTAGGTATTTTCAATACAAGCCCAAGTACCTTTTTGTAAATCGCAATAGCCTTTCTTTCTATAAAACTTCCTTTTGATTGATTCATTAATCGATCTTCATTCGTGAGCAGATAACTACTCATGACAGGTGTCAAGGTTACCGCTACAAATAAGGAAGTAAATATTGCTATGATAAACGAAATACCCAAAGGCTTTAGTAATCGGCCTTCCATACCACTCAAAAAGAATAAGGGTACAAATGAAGCGATGATAATCAATGTGGCTATTAATATGGAGTTTCTAATTTCGCTAGATGCTTCATAAATTATTTTTAAACTAGAAATTCTATCAATTTGTGGCTTAATGACATTTTCTCTTAACCGTTTATAAATATTCTCTACATCAATAATTGCATCATCTACTAATGCTCCTATGGCAATGGCCATTCCTCCCAGACTCATCGTATTTATCGTAAGCCCTAGCAGCTTCATAATGATAATTGTCACAACTAATGCGACAGGAATTGCAACTAATGATATGATTGTTGTTCTCCAATTTAATAGGAATAGAAATAAAATAATACAAACAAATAAAGCTCCTTCAAGTAATGTCGATTGAAGATTATCAATAGATGCCTGTATAAATTCTGTTTGTCTAAATATGTGTCTATTCACCTCTATTCCTGAAGGCAGTTGTTTTTCTATATCATCCAATAAAATATCTATTGACTCGGTAAGTTTTATGGTATTGGCATTAGGTTGTTTCATCACCGTCATCACAATGGCTGGATTACCCTTAATAGCAGCATCACCAATTTTGGGTGCGATACCGATTTTCACTTCAGCCACATCCTCTATTCGGATGGGTTTAGTTCCATTCATTTTGACCAATGACAAACCTATGTCCTTAACAGAATTTGTTCTTCCTTCGCCTTGTATGGTGTACTGAGTTCCAAATTCGTTAATGAATCCTCCAGATGCATTGACAGATGATGATTTGGCGGCATTTTCTAATTCCACCAATGAAACTCCATAATATTTCATCTTATCTGGAGAAGCTAAGATTTGGTATTGCTTATATCCGCCTCCGATATTTACAACCTGAGCGACACCACTCGTAGCGAGTAGTTGTGGCCGTAGATTCCAATCGGCAATGGTTCTCAATTCACTTGATTCTACAACGTCAGAACTCAGTCCAATTAGCATGATTTCACCCATTATGGAAGAAACTGGAGCAAGGGTTGGTTCTCCAACTCCATTTGGTAGTTTACTTTTGGCTGACACCAATTTTTCAGCAACAATCTGACGAGCTTTGTAAATTTCAGTTCCCCACTCAAACTCGACCCATACAATAGATATACCCATTGCAGATGATGATCTGATTCTTCTGATATTAGGCGATCCATTCAATGATGATTCTAGAGGGAAGCTAACTAATTTTTCTACCTCTTCAGTAGCCATACCATGTGCTTCTGTTAATACAGTTACCGTGGGTGCAGTTAGATCTGGAAATACATCCACATCCATATTTATTGCTGTATATGATCCATATACTAAGATTAATGTGAAAGCTGCGATCACAATCATCCTATTCTTTAAACTAAAATTTATTAGATAATTTAGCATTGTTATAATTTTAGATGATTAATAGACCTCAGTCCAATATTTAAGTTCTATATGATTTTTATAGAAGTCCTCTATAAGATTCAATTTTTCAAGTTGTAAATCATTATAGTTTTCTATGCTCATCATATATTCGATATAGCTTCCTTCACCAGCCTGATAGGCGTCTTTCAGCAAGCTAAGTTGCTCACTAATTGAAGGGAGCAAATCAGTATCGTATGCCTTGATTTTTAATTTTAAATGTTCAATGTGATTCTTAAGCTTGGTTGTCCTTACAACGATTTCTCTTTCTTTTATCTTTTTTTCGGTATCAACTATAGCGAGACTCACTTTTGATCCCTCTATTTGTTTTTTATATCCACCTTTCATTAATGGAATATTTACACCTAGCTGATAACCGAAATACAATAAATCTCCATTGACTGATTGTAATCTTAGTCCTGTATTAAGCTGCGGAAGCAACTTACTTTTTTGCATTTCGATTCCACGTTCTATGACTTCCTTTTCTAATTGATAAATGCCAAGGTGGGGATTAATTCCTTCTTCTTTTTTATCGAAATCCTCCAATATGTCACTTGCTAATATTTCGGTATCATAGTTATCCGTCTTGCCTAACCAGATATTAAAAATTTCTCTTGCAACTTCCACTTCATGAGCAGCATGATCTGTATTCAAGGTGGCTTTTTTAAGTAGTGTCCTTGCTGTTATCATTGCAACTTTATTACTCTCTCCACCTTCATAGGCATCCTTCGATCTTGTAAGAAAAGAACTGTAAATAGACATAGCATCTTGACTAAGAATCAACTCTTGTTTAGCTATCGCTAAGTTATAATAAGAAGATTCTACATTTCTTACAATGTCTTTTGTTGTAAGTAACTTTTGATGCTTATATCTTTTAGATTGAGCCTTATTATAGTCTTGATAAGTTTTTGATACACTAGGAAGATTAAACGATTGTTGGATATTTAAACTTTGAATCCCAGATATTCCATCAAAGTTAAATTCATCTCCTGAGAAGAAAATTTGTGCAGGTTGCATTGGAACACCACCTGTTGAAAGTACATCACTTTGAGTGATGTAAAGATCCGCTAATATCATTGATGGATCTTGTTTTAAAGCAAGTTCTATTGCTTGCTCTATTGGTATGCTTTTATATTGTTGTGCTGAGATACTATTAATAAATAGCATACAAAGACAATATAGCAGAACTATATTTTTGTACATAATATTAGTATTTTATTGATTAAAAGATGAATGACTAGTGCTCATGTCCATGAGCTGGAATAGATGATGACATAGAAGCCATTTTTATGGCATATGCACCTCTAGTTACAACCATTTCATTCTCTGTTAGACCATCGATTACTTGAACATTCGTTCCATCATCAATACCAATAGTTACATTTCTTTTTTCGAACGATTCGCCTTCAACCATTACATACACAAAGTACATATCGTATTCTCGAAGAAGGGCATTACGAGGGATAACCAATTCTTGAGAGACATCACTTGTCTGCAAGTATATATCTAAGAAAGTTCCTGGAATAATATCTCCTTTATTGTCTATCTTAAAAAGTACAGGAATATAATGATCTTTTGCAGTCCGTGCAGTTGGCACAAGTTTGCCATTATAATCCTTTATGCTAATGACAGATTTGTTCCATGGCAATTTGATATTTGCAGATACTATCTTTGGAATATCTTGAAAGTACTTTTGTGATACCTCAGCTTCTATTAAAAGATGCTTGTTTCTAGAGATAGTTGCTATTGATTGCCCTTCTTCTACATACTGACCATTGACAACATGAAGTTTCTTTAAAATTCCAGAGGTTGGAGCTTTCAACGTCATGCCACCAGAACTATAATTTTTAGTCATTGTCTCATATTCAGCAAGATCGACCTCATACTGTCGATTACGTTGGTCATATTCTTTTTGAGAAATAATACCTTTGTTTAACAGATCTTTTGATCTTTCCAGATTCTTTTGACTTTGCAAGAAGTTTGCTTTTACTATAGCATACTTTTCAGTCAGATTGGAAGAGATCATTTTGTCATTGTTGACAACAAAAAGTGAACTTCCTTTACTCAGATTTTGCCCTTCAATAAGGTTGCTACTTTTGAAAATGATGATTCCACTTGTAGCGGCTGAAATAGATTCTTCATCACTTTCTATCGGAAGTACCTCTCCAGATGCACGAATGATATTTGGCAACTCCTTTCTTCCAACAGGAACTACAGCGAAATCTATCTTCCATGCTTGTTCTTTCAAAAACGATACTTCATTTCCCTCACCTTCTACTGCAAATTCATGGATAGCATCATGTTCTGACTGATACACCATTACATTCTTTACTGTAAGGGTATCCTTGATTGATCCACTCTCTATGTAGAAGACAAGATCTTGCATACCGGGTTCAGTAGGTGTGATTTCAGGTCTGAATATACCAGGAGAAGAAGGTGCATCTACATGTCCACTTATAGCTATTGTATCATTCTTGACTAGTTTGACTTCGCATCGTCCCACAGTCAGTGGTTTAAATGACTTCATAGACGAAAAGTGAGCTGCAAATCTTGAAGATTTACCTACGGCTAATACTGGATATTCAACGAAAATTTCTGTTTTATCTGTCCATGCGGTATAGGCAGCGGTAGGATATTCTACTTCATGAGCATGAGAAGAATCATCTTCATGACTATGTCCACCTGGTCCATGATTATCACAGCTTATGGTACCTATGCAAAGAGAGATACCCATGATTAGATATAATATACGATTCATAATATTGATTGTGTAATAAATAAATGTGCATCCCTTCGGCGTAAACGCCAAAAGTAGAGTATGCAATAAAAACAGCCTTATTTACACAATAGACGGGGGCCCTCGCAAGGAGGAATTGATAAGATATATTTTGGAATATCTACTTATAGCTTCTGAAGAGTAGCATTTAGGCGAATACTCGAATAATGCAACTTGTTCAGAAAAAGATATAGTTGCACCACAGATATGATGACTTAAGTTGGTATTTTCAATAACAATTGGCTCATTCGAAGCATCATGACTATGGCTTAGATTTTCGATGAAATGAACAACCGAATGAAATATACCGTGAGTAACTACTATTAGATGATTTCCATCATGTTCGTGATGGTCATGAGAGTGTTGTTCATGACTATGATCTTCGTGATGATGGTTGCTATCATGATTATGCGGTATTGCCCCATGAGCACTCGTAAGCACATAGATTGATAACAGTAAGTAGGATAATATTCTTTTATAAAGATTCAAATATCAATTATCTAATATCTTGTAAAGGTAAATCTATTAATCGATATAAATACAATTATATAATTTGGAGCTTCTTTATTTGTGCTCACTTCCTTTATTTGAAAGTCAAATCTGATTTTGTTGTTGCCTTAAATCACCCATAAGTATTTAGAAAAGAGTGCTATATTTGTCTTACTCTTGTTGCATAAATGTCTCCCACATATATCATAAGGGCGAGAATACGAGCGAAATAAGCACAAGTTATTTTTTCTTGTGGTTATTTGCTTTTCATGACACAACCTTGTTGCCCTTGTGTTGCCCATTATGATAAATACACTGATTATCAGGTAGTTCGACTTTTTGTATAGGAAAGTAACCACTCAAAAAAAATACATATCAAAATCCTACTAAACTAGTAAAACACCATTATTTACTTGTGAACTGCTTAAAAGCGGTAAGGTTTCGGTAAGAGTAAAGGAATTAAAGAAAAGAGCCGAGAAAGCAGTTCTAAAAAAGTTCGACTACGACATTGAGAGGCTGTTTAAGAAGATAACTCAATGGATTGATGCTGACATAACAGAAACAATAAATATATCGCCTACCGAATTAAAAAACCTTCCAAAAAACGTGCGCCAATTAATAACCAACTTTAAACACACAAAATTTGAAGGTAGTGCAAAAGAAACTATTGAATTAAAATTTGTATCAAAAGAAAAGGCAGCGGAAATGATGGCGAAGCACTTAGGATTTTATTCCAATGATAATGAGCAAAAAAAAGATAGTATAAATATAATTGAATGGGTATAATCAATATGAAATTCAACGGTGTAAAACGATATAAATAATAAATGATTTAAAATAAGCAAGGCAATCCATCTATAACAAAAAAAAGGAGCAGCCACCACAGCCACTCCTATACTTTATTTACCAACGCTATAAGAGTTGATAGTTTATTCTTTGCAAAATTATTACTAGTTGTTTCTATTATTATACTAGCGAAAAATTAAAAATCGACCGCATAGCGGTTTTATCAAATAGACAAACAAGTCCTGACTACTCGTCAGGATAGTCAAACGCCACCCATCCGCATTCGCGGCATCCTCACTCAAAGGCCTTCGGACTTTGGCCTTCGGCTTCGTTCGTCAGTCCCTGAGACAACGAACAGAAAACCCACTACCCGTATTGCTGAGGTTCCTGTTTACAAAGCCAGTGATATAGAACAGGAAGCGGTACCAGGCATCTGACGTATTGACCTCTGAAGAACTCCACCAGTTACCGTTGAAGCCAATGTTGAAGAATGATCCATTGCCGCTACGGTTGCCGCCAGGAAACCCTGAAAAGCCACTGCTATTATTCGAACCCTGGTCATTACCAATTTCCCCTGTAGTTCCAGAAAGAGTCCATCCAAATGTCGATGCCATAGATTTGCCAATGTCCGAACCACTACCTCCATACCCATAACCACTGTCTTCAAGAAAATCCGTAAGATTAGTCCATTCGCTATCTGTGGGTACATCCCAACCCACAGGACACACATTAATATTGTTTGTATCTGAAACAGCATAATAATTGTACATTGCACCAAATAGCTGAGCATTCGTGGTCGAATCATTCCCATACCAACTCTAGGCTGGTGTTGTAAGATTAAACCATGATGTATTATCACTCACTTCTGGTATAGCCGTTCCTTCATTATAGTGTGTCGTCTTTAAATTATCAATCATCCACACCTGCGTCCCTATCTTTATTGTCTTATACACATTGCCATCGATATCTTTAACGATACCATTCAATCCAGCATCCAGCATCATTTCTGACATTGCATCTACATATGCTTTGGTAGCCGCATCTTGTGCAGATATAGGATTAGCAACATTCTTGATAAGTCCCGAGTTTAGATCAATTGAGTCTGCTTTTATTCTACCCTCCACTTCGAGGTTTTGACTGAACACTAAAATAGGAGATAGTATAGTAATTATTATAATAACTAAGTTTTTCATTTCTTGTCTTTTGATTTAGAAGATTTAGAAATTACTAATTTAAAAAAAATATTTTCTTTACAAATATGTTTCGGGTTAAAACCACCTAAAAAGGGGGTGGTTTACATCACGTTACTACTTGAATTATACGTGAGTTCTAATATTATTTAAATACCGCATTAGAGCCACTCTAAGGCACGCTTTGTTATTAGTTGGAAGCAACCATGCAAACAACATAAAAGTGGATGTCTTAGCCTCAGCAGGCACTCAGTCAGAATATTTTTTAGACAGCACTTACTTTGACAACTATTTCTTTAACCTCTTTGTTAACACATAATGAAATGGCAATTCTAGCTTAAATAATCTTCCATAGCCAATAGGTTAGCGCCTGAGGTGATGAGCTTAGCAAAAATAAATTAGCCAATATGACAATTATATATTTTTTCACAATCCAATAATCTTATATATTTATTTCGTCAGGAAAGGCTATAATATCAACAAGTATTGAATATACCTTTTCGGCAAAAGTTATAAATCTGCAGAAGGGTGTCAACATTTTTAAATAGACACAATAGCACAAATCATTCTAGGCATTGATTAAGATGATAGGTATCAACCTTGGTGATGTATAATATTACCGATGTTACTAAATTGTACTTTAGGGTTGTCTTAAAATTGAATGAGGCAAAATGATTTTTCCCTTTATACAAACAGTCATTTTCGTTAAAAAAACTTATCATTACATAAATTCACCATATGAAAACATTCTTAACTATTACCATTTCATTAATTATTTTCTCTTGCACTAATCCTAAACAAAAAGAAATAGTTACAATCTCTGGTAAAGAGAAAGAAATTGCCAAAAATCTAATACAAGGCGCATTCGATAATTTGTGGGGAGGATTGGATTCAACCAAAATACAGGACTACCATACAGATGATTTTTATATTTTGGAACAAGGAGAAGTCTGGGACAATGATCGTATAAAAGGATATATGAGAGACCAGTTGGCAAAAGAAAAACAAACCCGTCGTGTAAATGAAATGGATTATTTGACTATTGAGAAGTTTGGTCAATCTATAAATATTGCTTACAACAACAAAGCTTATTTTTATGATGGTGATAGCCTTGTTGGTCAAGCTCAATGGTTAGAAAGCGCTTTAGCTATACCTACTGAAAATGGTTGGAAACTAAGATGCATGCATTCAACATATGTTCCAGATAAAAAGTAATATATCAATTGAGAACTTGATAATTATCATTGTCTCATTAATTTAAAGATTGTTAACTTTGTTTTTTAAATAAAAAGAATGTTTAAATGATTTTGAAAGTAATTGCAGTTTTGATTGTATTTGTTTTATTCATGGCCAGTTGCGCGGAGGAAAAATCGAAAATCCTCAATCGGGATCCAAATGGTACAAGCGAACTTCAACTTACCATGAGAGATATGTATGATTATTTCGATGAAATAAAAAAGGAATTGGCTGCTGGCAATAAACCTGAAAACATAAAAGCATTCAAACACATCATGACTGATAAACCAACGGAAGAAGGAAAAAATGCTTCTGAAGTTTACATGGCTATGGCAGATTCATATTTTTTAGCAGTCGAAAACATGAACCTCGAAAAAAATCAGGAAGCATTTAACCAACTTGTTAGTTCTTGTATGTCATGTCATCAACAAGTTTGTCCAGGTCCTATGGTTAAGATTAAGAAGTTGTATACTTTAGCTGATTAATTCAACCTTGTTTACCGAAGTTTTAACGTAGGTAAAAGACTTAGTGACCTAACTTTGTTTACGGTAGTTTTAACTTAGGGATATACCATAATGTTTTTTCTGTCACTTTGCCATTGCCGCAAAGTAACCAAAGGTCTAGTCAGTTGTAATGTCGTTTTGCTCTTCTCAAGGGCTTCAGCTTATTATTTACTGCTACCCAGCTTCTTCAAAGCTTAAATCGCGACGTAAATAAACGCCCCCGATTGCACAATTGACATCTTTAGATACAACTGAAGTCTTCGAAACATTTACCCCGCTTTTGTGGTATATTGACTAAAAACGGGAAATTAATTTTTTTACTCTTGAAAACTATATTGCTCGATTATAACAAATAGATTTAAGTACCCGACTTTTATAGTTAACGTAAGTAAAAATGGCAACAAATGTACTTACGGAAGGGGTATGTAGGTATTGTCGCCTTGAATCATTGGGAAGATTTTATCTTTCCAATCTTGTTTTGCTTGTTCCGATCTTGTTTTGCTTGTTCCAATCTTGCTTTGCTGCTGGATACAAAATTCCAATACATGAACCGTTCTTCTGGAAGTGCTTCGCCTCCAAATAGAAGAATATAAGTCTCTTCTTCCAGATCTATTTTACATTCATTTTCTATTTTGGAAATCAGCATTTGCCCGGCCTCAACAATTGTCTCACCTAGCTTTACTTTTCCTTTAACGACAACAACTGCCATTTCACCTTTCAAATTTTGTCTAACATCAAAACATGTTTTCTGACTTGAACGTATATCCAACATGAATAGATTTGAAAAAACAGGAACTGGTGATACTTTGTCAAACCCTTGACCTGCCACAAGAATAAAAGCTAATCCATTCTCATGCCAACGAGGTAAATCTTTAAACTTAATATGGTGGAAACTTGGTTCTCTTTCTTCTTGATCAACTGGCAATGCAATCCATACTTGATATCCATGCATCGTATGTTCAGCGCTACTATCTCGTAAATCATTAGGAGTTCGTTCTGAGTGCGAGACTCCTTTACCTGAGACCATTAAGTTTACCGATCCCGGCGTAATTCTTTGCTTGGCACCGGTACTGTCAACATGCATTATTTCTCCTTCATACATGTAAGTCAATGTACAAAGTCCAATATGTGGATGTTGATCAACGTCAAAATTAGCGCCATTCGAAAAAACGGAAGGGCCCATATGATCAATAAAGCAAAAAGGGCCCACCATTCTCTTCTTTCTAAATGGCAACAACCTACCAACTAGGAAATTGCCTAGATCTCTACTTCGTTCATCTACAAGCAATGCATTATTTGCCATTATAATATATTATTAATAATCTCGAAAGTAATGTAAAATATCTATCAATCATCTAAACTTAAATGTTCATGTAATTTACGCATTGCCCCATTAATATTTTTCTTAAATTGTCTCTCAGCTAGTAACTTTACAAGAAGCTTTTTGAAAGGGTTTTTTACGAAATAATACAACTCTAATTTTAAATGACTTTTGTTATCTTCTAAAGGTTTAATAATATAAAATTGATACAACTCATCAATGGGAGTAGGACTCACCGTTAATTCACCATAAACAATCTCACTTGGTTTGCCATCTTTCGTTACTGTTGTAAATTCCAATTGTTTTCCGCCTATCACACAAACATGCTCTGATCCTAATCTTGTTACTTCATTGTGTTTATATTTAAATTCATCAACGCCATCCGTCCATAAATGTCTGAACTTATAATTTGTTATATGTTCCAACAATTCGTAGGAAGAAACTGGAAATTCCTTTTCAAAAACTATATTGGGTTTTGAGTTGATTTCAATTTTCTGTGGAATACGATAAGGCAATAATTTTAATTTATTGTTATCAATTTTAGAGTATAAGTACTTAATACTTTTACTGTCATAATCATCTTGTCCAGAATTGAAATCATATAATGAGCTTTCCATTTCTTTATTGATGCCAAGTAAATCTGACAAACATTCACTTACCAAAAAGTAATTATCTGAATCTACAGAGTTCTTCAATAATCGATGGGCTTCAATAACCGGCTCACCAAATGGTTTGCGTTTATTTTGAACATTTATAAACTGAAGGTCTCCACAGTGAGCGACTATTTTAAGCTGAAGGTCAGGTGCTTTGGCACAAGCATTACACGGGCAAATTCTATTATTCTTTAATAATTTTAAATGGCTGTAAAATGCAGTGTACATTTTTTCAACCAGACTTAACAATTTTTCTTTTGTCAGTATTTCGTTTTCCTTATAAAAAAACAATGCATCTCCTTCAACTTCTGCCAATTCTAAACCTTCAGAGTTCGCCTCAATTAAAACTTCTAGCAATTCAGAAATTACATGTTCACTGTGTTCTACTTCAGTAGATTGCACAAATTGGGTAAACCCAGAGATATCAGGAATAAAGAGTAAAGATTTTGCCATAGATAACTTGTGATTAAATAACGTGTAGTGTTGATCATAGTTCGGGCTGTGAATGATTAATAATGAATAATGAAAAGAATTAAAAATTATGGATTATTGATTATGGATTATGGATTACGGATTACGGATTATGGATTACGGATTATTGATTACGGATTACGGATTATGGATTATTGATTATGGATTACGGATTATTGATTACGGATTATGAATTATGAATTATGGATTATGGATTATGGATTATGGATTACGAATAGAATTAAAAAATTATGTAGTATGATTTAGGGGGCAGATGTCAGGGGAAAGAGGAGCCAGAGGTCAGGAGCCAGAGACTGGGCTCTGAAATCTGGCTCTGCTACAAATGAGTAAAACCTCCCAAACTAATAGTCTGGAAGGTCAACATTATTTTACCAATCAAATCAATTTAATCAACTTGGATCCCTACTTAATTTCAGCTTATTCACAGCATCTGAAATTTCATATCCCAATCTGTATCCTTCATCACAATCCATTCTTACATGCACACCTAACGGTATGCGAGAGTATGCATCTTCTTTTGCCATATCTGACAATGTATTATAGGATCTTGGTTTGCCTAGAAATTCAGTTCTGTCTTCATGACTTCTGTCCGTAAAACTTGTATTGTTACCAAAAGCATCTTGAAAAACACCAGATGCAGCAGACGCAAAACAAGAGTGTCCAGAAGGGTATCCAGGAAACGAAGGGTTTGCCCAATAAATCAATCTGTATAGATTTGTTTGGAATCCGTCATCAATAAATTCATGGATAAATATGTTTGGTCTCATAACCATATGTTCATATTTATCAGCCCAAGTAGATACTGCTGCATCATTAAGTGAGAATCCTAATTTTAAAAACAACACCAAGGATTCTTGAAGGTTAACTTTCTTTTGTTTCACCAATTGGTTGGCAATAGAAACTTGTCTTCCTGGCGGACTCATCATCAATCCTTCCACATCATCTGACCAAAATTCTGCAATCCACAAATCATCATTTTGTTCTTCTTTAGCTGCATTGTTTACGTCATTAACCTCTTGCATTTGTGCGAAGTAGTTGCTATTAGGATTTGTATTGTAAGCTATAGGTGGAACACTTGTTGTTTCTTCAGGAGAAATTACAAATGTTCTTACAGTTCCCCAATATGGAAACAACGCTCTTTCTGGCTCTGCACTAAAAGTCCAGAAACCATCACCAGTTGGTGGCACATAAGATATAGGCTGTGGCTCAAGAATTTGTTCTTCTGCGGCCAGGTCCGTTTGACTGTATGCAATTATTGTTTGAGCTACATAAGCTCCCCATTCTCTTGAATCTCGAATAACTCTTTGCTGCACACCTCTAGACAATTCTTCTTCTTTCACCAATTCCAATTCTTCAATTTCGTCTTTTACATTGTTGGATACATTCATCATAAAGTGATCAAGCACATCTGCATAACAAGCATTCAAGGCCAATTCTAAATTGAAATTTCTTGGCACTTCACGTCGCTCAATATCTAACCCTTCTAAGTTTTGACTGTTAGATTTAAAATCACGCATCATTGGCACTGCCGTTTCGTAACCTGCTAAATTGATATATGCAATTGCTCTTGCCGTTGCATTAGGTCTCATTCCATAGGCATAGCGGTCAAGCTTTAAAAACAAATCATTCCAATCGGTCAGTATTTTGTTGTTCATCTGAGTGGTATTGCCACCACCTTGTCCGCCATTTTGCCCTCCGCCTCTTGCACTAAAATTACTCGCCAGCTCAACATCAGATTCATCGCTAGTAAGGTTTAAATCTGCATCTTCAGAACATGAAGAAAACATAAGAAGTACAAATAAAACAGGAAAGGCCCATTTCATTTTTTTGATAAGCATAGTATTAATTTTTTAAGTTAAGTAATAATTAACTCCAATAATTTTTTGAGGCTAATAATAGAATTCAAATAATTATCACAAAGTATTCGGCCGAATGTAGTGTAGGACTTAGAGACTAAAAGCAATTTTAAATCAGATCACTCTGATCATTTAATACTTAAGAGGAGCAAATTGAATTTGTACTCTGTTTTAAGGAAAAAAGTTATTTTTTTTTAAAACAATATAGAAAAAGGAGAGCTCCGCTCTGTCAGGGCAGAGCTCTGACAGAGCGGAGCTCTCCACATCAAATATTGAGATGCATTTACTAAATATTCCTTAAAGTACTGATAATAAACAACTTAAGCCTCCATCTAGAGCGGAGCTCTGTCAGAGAAGAGCTCTGTCAGAGAGGAGCTCTTTCAGAGATAGCCTTAGGGCAATATTTAAATCAAGGGTTGACCCAAAACAAATCATAAGTGGATTATTAGGAAATACTTTAACATCCCCAAGTGATTTTGATTTCATTGTGCATTAAGACATATTCCTTTTCAGTCGTCATTAAAATTATATTGTCTCCAGGAATCAAGCCTTCAAGTACTTTTTCTAATGGGATTTGTGTATATATTTTATTATCAAACATTCTAATTGTATTTGTCCCTTCGTTTTTAACAGCCACTTTAAACTCAATGGGCATGATTGGCTTTCTATCATAAGCCGTTAATTTAATGGTTGATTCAGATAAAATACCTTTTTGTCCTTGTTCTAATTTACACTCACCATAAATTGAATATTCAGAAACCAACATTTCACCATTATACAACACAGCAGCACAATTGCTATAAGGGCGAGCACCATCATTAAGATTTAATGAAAGAATTTGGGCATGAGATGAACCAGCCAACAATAAAAAGCAAACCACTTTTAAATAATTCACGTATAAGTTTATTTAATCATTATACCTAAATATCAATTTATATGACCAAAACATGCATTTTTTGCTGTAAAACAATGTAAACGAAATGTAAAACGCTATCTTCTAATCATTAATGATTGTAAATTAGCAGTATGTGGAAAAGAATACTAGGATTAAGTTTGATAGTAATTGGGAGTCTTGGGCTTTTAAAGGCGGTTACAGAAAGAGGCAAGCATAGTGTGCAATTCGAAGAAGGTGCCCATAATCTTGCTCTAAGACAAGTAGCACATAACCTATATTTACTGCAAAGTGATTCGACATCCAGAATTGCACCAGTCGAAAATATTAACGACAGTACTTATCAGGTAAGGATTGACAAGCGACTTAATTATGAAGAACTTCCACATTTAATAAAAAAGGCCGTAGATGATTACAATTTGAACTCAGACTATATTGTCACAATAAAAGATTGTGTAGATGATAAGATTGTTTTGGGATTCAATTCTGTTCCTCTTGGTAGTACAGAACAAACATGTAGCTCTAGAGAACATGAACTTGATTGTAGTTTCTTAGGCGTAACATTTTTAGCGAAACCAGTTAAACTAAATTCAAATATTCCATTGTTTCTTGGTTTTTTGCTTATTGGATCTTTAGTCTTTCTTTTTAACAATAGAAAAAAGGTGCTTAATCAAACATCCTCTTCATCTGAAAATCAACTTCAATCCCAAAAAGAATCAATCGCACTGGGTAATTTTAATTTTGACCCGACCAATCAAACAATCTCAATGCGTACAGAGTCTGTATCTCTAACATTTAGGGAAAATAAATTACTGAAGTACATGTGTGAGAACATCAACATTGTTATTAAACGAGACGATATTATGGCAAATGTTTGGGAAGAAGAAGGTATTATTGTTGGTCGTAGTTTGGATGTCTTTATATCTCGTCTTAGAAAGATATTAAAAGATGACCCTTCAATACAAATCAAAAGTGTACATGGAGTTGGTTATCGCTTGGTGGTTAATCAAGAAATGGTTTCATAACTTCCTAAACGATCTTTTACTCTCCGCTTGATTTCTGATAAGTTTGGATTTTTACATCTAAACCCGTTTTAATAATTTCTTTCTCATAACAGTGTAACTTCAATAGAGGTATAATTTTATTATATTTAGAATAAAAACAAAAGTTTATGAAAAATCTACTTGTTATCCTCTCGTTTTGCTTTATAAGTCAAATATCATTTACACAAAATTCTCATCAAGTCGACATTGATGGCGTCAAAGAAGCTTGTATGAATTATATAAATACGTTTTATAAAGCCGATACTACTTTAGCATATAAAAGTATTCATTCTAGTTTGAGGAAAACAGGATTTTACTTTTCAGAAGAAAAAGGCCAGTATTCAAAACAATTGGAAATGCCATTTGATGCGTTGATAAACTTAGCAAAGAAATGGAATGCAGATGGAAAATCAGCAAATGAAACCACTCCCAAAAAAGTAGAGATTTTTGAAGTATCAGACAAAACAGCTGTGGCAAAAGTAACTGCAGTCTGGGGTATAGATTACATCAGTCTATTCAAAGAAGGCGATACCTGGATGATTGTAAATGTGTTGTGGCAGTCGGAGCCTAAGTTTAGTGAGAGGTAAAAGCAATTTACTATTTTTTAAGACAATCCAAACCAAATCTACTACCAGTATATAATTATAACTACAATTTTTTAGTAAAATTTAAACAAAATTCCTAGTTATTGAATTATATACTTATGAAATTTTATACGCTTTTTTTCCTTGCCTTTTTAATGCATAACCTCGATGCACAAGAATTGGAAGGATACATATACAATTATGATAACAGCCCAATTGAATGGGCCAATATTATTAACTATACAAAGAGCGAACATAGTCACAGTGGACCAAATGGATATTTCAAAATAAAAAACTGTTCAATAGGTGACAGTTTGGTGGTAAGTTTTCTTGGTTATAAAAGCCAGTCTTTTGAATTGAAAGCATTTGACAAGCTATTACAAATAAAATTAGCTGTTAAGTCTGTATCTATTGATGAAGTGGTTATATCTCCAACCATTGATGCATTACACTTATTCACAGACATAAATACAAGTATAAATCCTGTCAGCTCATCACAGGAAGTTCTAACACAAGTTCCAGGCCTTTTTATAGGTCAACATGCCGGAGGTGGAAAAGCAGAGCAGATATTTTTAAGAGGATTTGATATCGATCATGGTACTGATATTAGCATATCCGTTGATGGCTTACCCGTCAATATGGTATCTCATGCTCATGGTCAGGGTTATGCCGATCTTCATTTTCTAATTCCAGAAACAATTGAGAACATAGACTTTGGAAAAGGCAGTTATTCTGCAGATAAAGGTAATTTTACAACAGCTGGGTTTGTAGAATTTAATACAAAGAAAAAACTAAATCATAATTTACTTAAACTAGAGGCCGGCCAATTTGATATGCAGCGTATCATGACAATGTACTCTTTAGTTGATAATAAAAAAACATCTGCATATATCGCAGGAGAACACATATCCAACAATGGTTTTTTTGAAAGTCCACAAAACTTTAGAAGAACCAATGTATTTGGAAAGTTATCTGAAAAACTATCAGACAAACAAACTCTAACTCTTACTGCTTCTCATTTTACCAGTAGATGGGATGCCAGTGGGCAAATACCTGGGAGATCAGTCGCTGACAATAGTATTACTAGGTTTGGGGCAATCGATGACACTGAAGGTGGACAGACTTCACGCACAAATTTACTTTTAGAATATGCTCAAACAATTGGTAACAATACATTTTTTATAAACAGTATATTCTTCACTCACTATGATTTTGAATTGTTTTCAAATTTTACTTTCTTTTTAAATGATCCTATCAATGGGGATCAAATCAAGCAATTTGAAGACAGAAACATTTGGGGATTAAATTCTGAATACTCTAAAATCATTGAACTAGGACAGGTAAATATGAACTGGAAAGCAGGCTTAAATTTTAGGTACGACAATTCAAATGATAATGAACTATCTCGAACTGCAAATAGAACAGACGTTTTAGAAAGAATAAAGCTAGGAAATGTGAATGAATCAAATCTTGGTCTTTACATCAAAAATGAAATAGTATTTGGTAACTTGATAATAAGTCCAGGGTTAAGGTTCGATTATTTTATATTTAACTATCAAGATGCTTTATCTCAAACCTATAGCAATAGTACCAATACAGCTAAAATATTTTCACCAAAGTTAAGTGGCGTCTACCAACACAATAATAATTTCCAATCATATATCAAATTAGGACAAGGGTTTCACTCTAATGATTCTAGAGTAGTAGTACAACAAGAAGCAACAGAAACTTTGCCAAAATCCTTAAATGTTGATGCTGGAATAATATGGAAGCCACGACCAAAATTATTAGTAAATACCGGATTGTGGTATTTATATTTGAATCAAGAATTTGTATATGTTGGTGATGAAGGCATTGTTGAATTAAGCGGCGAAACCAAACGACAAGGTCTAGATTTAAGTATAAGGTATGAACCTTTAAATCAATTGTTTCTTACTGTGGATGCCAATTATACAATTGCAAGATCAATCAATGAAACGAAAGGTGAAGATTATATCCCTTTGGCCCCAGACTTAACCATCACCTCTAGTTTAAAATACATTTCTAACAGTGGCTTATATGGAGGTGTAGATTTCAAATACTTAGACAACAGACCGGCCAATGAAAACAATTCTATTGTTGCAGAAGGTTATGGAATATTTGATGTCAATCTAGGTTATAAATTCCATCATTTCAATTTTGGAATTCAAATAGAAAATGTAATGAACTCAGAATGGAATGAAACACAGTTTGCCACCACGTCAAGATTGGCAAATGAGTCTAATGCCGTTGAGGAAATTCATTTTACTCCAGGAACTCCTTTTAAAATCAAAGGGTCAATTGCTTATAACTTCTAATTGAAAGCTTCTAAATAAAAGACACTAAATGCCTTGAAATCTAATATTCAGTAAAAACCTTTTCATCCATTACGTCATAAACCATTACTTCAGACGGACCACTTTTATCTGAGCGATCAGTGGACATTAACAAACCATTAAAGTCTTGATAATTATCCCATGGCCATGATCTTGGAGGATCAGCTTGATCAGCAGATTTGAAAAAACTCCATTGTTTTATCAAATTGTCTTTGTGATCTACATACACTTCATATTTATTTTCAGGTGTATTGCCAACTGCATTAAATGTGAGCTGCAATACAGAAGCATCTAATCCCCCAGGTATTGTGTCTTCTCTTACATACTTTAAATTGACACCTGGATCTCTTAATTTAAAAGGCATGGCTAGCCAATATGAATCATTGATCCAAATATCCTTGGCTTGTGTCATCTTTTTATTTAAAATGGCAGTATCCGTAATTTCATTTCCATTCTTAAAATACCGTCCTTCCAAAGTATTTAAGTCAACCAAGTAAAGAGAAGTATCTCGCGGGTTTTCAATACGTGCTCTACTACCCTGCTTATCCCAGACCAATTTTCGAGATCCAAAAAAAGTCCAAGACAAATAATTTGTGTTGTCCCATTTTTCTTGTCCTCCCATCGCGGTTATGATGTTGTCAGCTATTGTTTTTGATTTAGCATCTGCACTACCTTTTTCAACAGGCACAGTAGCCTGAGTTGATTCAGATGAATTGCTTTGCTCTTGACAACCAGAAAGTGTCAACAATAATAAAGAAAGAAAAAAGAAATATTTCATTGTGTCTGTTTTCTATAAATGTACATATATGTTAGCAATAAATATCAGAAGCTCATTTATGTTTTTCAGATATTCATTTTCTCAAAAACTTGAAGTCCATTTTTACTACAATCTCAATCGTAACTCCAAGTTTATATAAAATACGTACAGTGAAGTTTCGATCAATTGGCAACTACAATTTTCTTATTGGTTTTTGCCCCAAGACCACGCACTTTTTCGGCGCGCTTTATCAAATTCCCAGAACCATTACTCAATTTCTTCATTGAATCATTGTATGTATTCTGAGCTGTTTGCATTTGGGTTCCTAAGCGCTTCAAGTCTTCATGAAAATTCACAAACTTATCATACATTTTTCCTGCTTCAGAAGATATTTCCAGCGCATGCTTATTCTGCTTATCGTTTCTCCACATCGTTTCTACTGTCTTAAGTGTAGCCAACAACGTAGATGATGTTACGATAACAATATTCTTATCAAATGCATAGTTGTACAAATTGTTATCCATTTCCAAAGCAGCAATAAAAGCAGTATCAATTGGAATAAACATCATAACAAAATCTGGGCTCTCTATCTTATACAGATCATGGTAATTCTTCTTTGACAAGCCATCAATATGATTCCGTACAGCCAATAAGTGAGCGTGCTTGTGAACCAATGCCTCTTCATCTGATTCCGCATTTACAATTTGTTCAAAGGCAGATAGTGAAACTTTAGAATCGACAATAAGCTTTTTAGAATCAGGCAATTCTATGACAACATCAGGTTTCAACAACTTCCCTTCATCAGTTCTTTCTGAAATTTGCACAAAGTACTCTCGGTCTTTTTGAAGTCCTGACTTATCTAGAATAGACTCTAAAATCAACTCTCCCCAATTGCCTTGTTGCTTATAATTCCCTTTAAGTGCCTTCGCTAGGCTGTTGGCATCATTTGCAACCTTATCACTTTTTGCACTCAAGTACGTGATTTGTTCCTTCAACGATTGGTGACGTTTTACAGAATCCATATTTGACTGATCAACCTTCTCTTCAAATCTTTTTATTCTTTCTTTCAAAGGGCTCAAAACATCTTTCATTCCCTTGGCTTGATAGTCGGCCATCGAGATACTTTGAGTTTTTAAAATACGATTTGCTATATTTTCAAACTTCTGAATTTGCTGGTCATTGTTACTTAACAAATCTTCGTACTTAACTCTCAAATTCTTATACTCTGTTTTGATTATAGAATATTCTTGAAGATAGTAACTTACCTTTTCTTTTTCTTCCCGGACAATTGTGCGTTCTTGTGCAATCTCAGAAGTCAATATATCTTTTACAGAATTGACATGTGAAAGTTCTCGCTTCAATAACTTCGCCTGTCCCGTAAAATAAAAATACAAACAGCAGGCTACAATCAATGCAGAAAGTACTGGCATTAATATCAGATACTGATCTTCCATAATTTTAAGTTTTTGGTTTTTCTATCAAATACAATTTCAAAGTAAAGACTTACCGTGCAACCTACCGGCACTGTAAAGTGACTTTTCCAATTATTAATACTATTTCACTCCTTTTTATTACCATTTCGTACTGTTTATCATACCCCAATGACAATTACCAGACAAGATTATTCATTGAATTGATACAACTCAATTGTTTCATTCAATTCATTAACCAAATAACATCAATATGACCAGCCAAAACCTTACAGTCATTTTCTTCCTTTTGTTACTACTCACCTTTCAATTAAGCAAAGCAGTCATTATCCTCAATTGTTTGCATTTGCGAACTGGAAACTTTGACACTCCAATCAAAAGAAACAGACAGGGAGTTAATTCTTGAAGAAACAACTAATGGTTTTACTTATGAATTTGTGCCCAATCAAATTGAAGTGCCTAACTAGGAATTAAAATTGGTAGACATAGAAAAAGAAGAGAATACAAAAATAAAAGATGAACCTATTCAAATTAAGAAAGACTTAGCCAAAAGAAAACTAAAAAAGCTGATGAATTTCTTCATCAGCTTTCTATATAATTATGAACTATAATTCTAATTTTTAATCATGCGCCCTGAAAGAACACTAGAGCTTAATTTGATTTCGTAAATAATCAAACCATAATAACTCCCTAAGTCTTCAGAGTTGAATGTAATATTATTCTCACCTGTAATTACATCAACTGATTTTGTTGCAATCTTTTGACCTGTTATATCAAAGAAATTAATTTTAGCATTCTCGTTTCCAAGAGCATTAAACGCAAGTTGAACACTTGAAGTAAATGGATTAGGATAAGAATTCACCTCTATGTTATCTTGTCTAACCACATCATTAATGAATTCTACATTTATAGGTGAAGTCTCATTTTCTCCCTTGTAAACTTCTGATTTTAACTGCACATTATCAATTGAAATCACATTTGCTACTGAAGTATTTTTAAGTGGTGTTACAGAAACTACAATGTCATTCAAACTACCTACTTCATCTGCAATAACTGAGAAGGTAATTGTATTGTCATTTAAAGCATAATCAACACCTTCAACAAGGTCTTCATTTTCAATTCCCTCAAAAACTACACCTTCTCCTTTCAATACCAATTGATAGCCAAGTGCTTCATCAATATCTCCAAAATCCAATGTAATTTGAGTTAATTCATCCTTGTTTAATTGTTTGTTAACTACTTTTACATTTGATGATGCTGTATTTCTTTTTTCAACGTCGATATCATTTCTAAAGCTATTGTTGTCTTCCGAAACATCACCTATTTTAATTCCTACAAAAAATTGCGACTTATCATCATACAATGAAATCAAGTCAGCAGTTTCATTAATATTCCAAGGATTTGAAACATGCAACTCTTGATTGGCCTGAACAAATCTCCAACTGTGATTTTGTGGCAATTCATCATAAATGCCCAGTATCAATTTTCTAAGTTGCAAAACATCTATAACTGAAATACTTCTAGACTTATCAATATCTGCAGCAATCATTTTATATGGAGAATCAAATTTTTCAATTCCTAAAATATGCCGCTGCATAAGAATCAAATCTAAAGTACTTACACCATTAAGGTAGTCATCTCCAGAAACTGGTTTCAAATTATAATCTTGAAATTTCGACACATTTTCGAAAGCGTAGCTTCCATCAGCATCTGTAAGTGTTGTTAATTTTTGAAAATCAAATTCTCCATATTTCAAATCTAATAGTACATTGTCAATAGGCTCTTGAACTGTATTATTAACAGATCCCGATACCTCTACAATACTGCCAACATAGTTGGAACAGTCAGCTTGTATTGAAATTTCATCAATATCCCAAGCAGAGACTAAAGATTCATTCCCAACTAAACAATAAGCCAAAAATTCAAATCTAAATACTGATGGCACTTGTACATTAAATTCAGGCAATGCTGCAAAGTTAAATATCTCAGATGACCAATCAAACGTTGTAGCATTATCGATCCTTCTATAAATTTCCTGACCATTTTTAAGTACTCGGACAGCATATCTTGTTGGATAATTATTTAGCCCTTCTGTACCTACGATCCACTGAAATTCTTGCGGCGCTCTTTCATAAAACTTTAAGCTTGTTAACTGTATCGCTTCTTGATCACTTGGATTTACAACCACTTCAATAATCGTAGATTTTTCATCTCCTGCCAAATAATTACAATCATCAACAGAACTCACACACAATCCAACACCACCATTAACCCCTGGAGTACATGAGTGTCTATTTAATTCCTCATTGGCCCTATAAAGAATCGATGCATTAAATTCTGCACACTCCAATGGCGATGGATACTCAGGAATAAATAAATCATAATTAGAGGATTTACAATCATCCAAACTGTAGTACAATACAGATGATTCCTGAGTTACATTTAAAATCAAAATACTATCACAGCCTTGTTGTGTCGATAAGCTATCGATAAACTGACCTGGTCCAGAAATGAACAAGCCATTAAAAAGAATCACTTCCCCATCAGCGATTAATGTATCTGTCTGTATTTCATAAGTCGGAAAAACACTTCCAATAATTGAACAAATCACAGAAATTGTATCATTCATAAAATTCACATAAGTAACTGTAGCAGTGTACTGACCACTTTCAGAAACATTTACCATATTAACATTATTGGCAATATTGACTCCATTTAAAGTCCAACTGATATCTAAAATTTCTGGATCGAGAACCTCCAAAGGTGTTTTATTAATGGTTAAGTTTAACGTGCCCATTTCGCCTTCACACCAATCAGTAGTGCCTTGTAAGTTACAAGACAACATAACCTCTGGCATGTCAACATCAACGATAATTGTCAAAATACTATCACAACCATTTGCTGCAGTTAGAAATTGAGTATACGTACCATCAACATCATAAATTATACTATTTACTTCCAATGTCTGACCAAATTCTAAAAGTGTATCAATTGTAAAAGTCCCAGTTGGCTGCAATTCAAATTCAAAACCACATGTTGTTTCACAAATCTCACCTATTCCATTCTCCCAAGAAAATGATGCCATATAATTTCCACTCGCATCAATTGATATAAGCTCTGTTCCATTTCCAGAAACAATGCCTGGACCTGTCCAAGTCAAATTATTTATAGTTGAAGGGTTTGTATCATCAGGACCAAATGTGGTAATCAATTCCAAAGTAACATCATCTCCCTCACAAGCTACTTCTATTCCAGCTACACTACATGAGTAAAAAGAAGGCAAGAAAAGCACTTCTGTATTCATGGTTTGTTGAGAGAACCACCAGGAGTTAATTGTATTTAAATTACCAAATCCTCCTCCGCTTTGTTGATTAAAATTAGTCCACCCATGGCAAGGCAAACTACATCCCATCAATTGTACCTTCGGTTCACTAGTCCCAGAATCATCACTAATCTGACTGTCATCATAAAACAATAATGGTTCAGGTCCAGCTGGTCTCACGTTTGTAATAGCAAATCCATTTGTCATAAGCTCAGCATCATATATTGGAAAGTGATAAATTCCCTGAGCAAAAGACAAGGAGATAGGAATTTGTGTTGTTGTTTCTTCAAGCAAAAGATTGCCCAAACCATCTCTACCATCCCAAGGCAAGCAAATTTCCTGACCGACATCAACTGCGCTTACAAATTGTGATATCATTACGTCTGCAGTGCCTGGTGAAAAGACATTATCTTGACCATCAAAATCAAACAAAAGATCAATTTGACCTGATCTGGTGCTGATGAATTTTATACAATAATCTCCAATGTCACATCGAGAGACTCCGAGAATACTAATGTCTCCAGACTCAGCAGTTTTACAAATGTCTACAGGGTCATTTAGGAAAATAGCATATTCTGGTATCGCTGAGTTTATATCTTCACGACTTCGACGGTCTGAAGAAATATCGCCTGTATTTAACGTTCCAAAACTATTGAATGCAATATTAAAAGCAGCTGGTCTAAATCCAGAATTATTAAAATCAATTTGAGTTACAAAGGCTGCATCCGGATCCAATACATCTGGAGCACAAACATAAAACGCACCATTGAACGGTCTATCTGGAAAACCAAAATCATTGATCGCAAATAATGCCCAATTGTAAGACCACAATCTTCCAGTCTTTTCATTTAAACTTGTTCCTGAATTTTCAACAACAGTAATATCCCAATAGTCAATTAAAATTGCCCCACTGCCATCTAAATTACTAAACTCAATGTAGTAATCCCCTGCAGTTGTCCACCCGCCGGATGTCAAGTCTAAGGCATTTACTTGAGTCGCATCGTATCCCGTTGGACCTACCAATTGCGAAGGTCCTGCCATTGCTTCATCCCAATTGTTGATATTAGCAGAAATTCCTGTCACACGTGTAGGACCAAAAACAACATTGCCATTGGGGTCTAATATTCTATATACAAATTCTATTCTTGGAGGGTTTGCACTTGTCGCATTTAAATGACCCTCGCTAAATCCAAGTAAGATATTTTCTGCCAATGGATCTGAAATATGAATATGTAATCTGCTATTGACATTGGTATTATCAAATGATGCGAAATCGTTAAATGTGGGATTACCTATATGAAGAGCGGCAACATCATTGGTCGATGTACCATCAATTATCGTATTGCCATTAGGCGCTAATTCTCTCGTACCCTCTCCTTTCAATGCAAAAAATCCGCTCAATGTAAAAAATGAAAGTATGAGCAAACGCATAGATATGCGCGAATTTCGATCGTAATTCATATGTAGTTTATTAATTATATATAAAAATATATAATTATATCTACACCCTTTATTATTAAGCCTTTAAATATTAATTATTTATCTAATAGCTTACAATTTTGTCCTGAATTACGTTTTCCCCGTATTTAAACTGTAAAACATATACTCCTGACAGATTTTGAACATCACATTTGTTATGAATTTCCAGCGTATGCGTTCCTTCATATAAATGAAATATCGATTGCATTGTACCTTTCAACACATACCTACTCTTGGTCTCCATTTACGACTCGTTGCCAATTATCAATTTCAGCATCACCATCAAACACTTTAACATCACAGAACACTTCTTTTTCGCTAGGAATCAAAACCAATATTCAATATCTTGTAAGATATCGCCTTTCATCTAGTGTGCAGCACTAGAACCCAAGAAAATAAATTCAGCCGCAAAATCAGAAATATGCATCTAAATAATCGTGTAATACTAAATCTGTAAACCAAAGGAAGTTGCTTTATTTATATTTTGATTAAATATGTTAAATAAGGAATAATTACCAAAGAGCCTTTCGTCTATTTGACAAAGGTGTAATTTAGACTTACAGATTAGAAAAGAATGATTACTTTTGCAAGACTTAGGTGTATCTAAAACAGTTTAGATACTTAAAAGGGAATCCGGTGTGAATCCGGGACAGTCCCCGCTGCTGTAAGCTTCATCAATGGCAATTGCGATATACCACTGTTAATATAATGGGAAGGTGCAATTGTTGAAGTAAGTCAGAAGACCTGCCTCAGTATATTACTTAATTGACCTTCGGAGGAAAGGAGCATTGAAGTAGAAGCATCCGCTTAAGGTTAGCACCTTTGTGTTTAATCCTCTTCTATGCATTCCTGCGTCTGTTACAAAAAATTACTATCAGAATAACGCTGATTATATTATTGACCCAACTATTCAGTTTTGCCAACGCGCAATCTGATACTATTGTTACGGATACTATTGGTATCAATGCTTATTATCTAAACAACAGCACAAACCAAATCATTAAGACGGCAGAAATAATAAACAGTCTAAGCCAATCATTAGATAAAACTCTACAATCTCATTCTGGAATTTTCATCAAAACATATGGTGCAGGAAGTATATCTACGATCTCACTTAGAGGAGGATCAGCTTCTCAAACTATGATATCGTGGAATGGAATCCCCATCAACAATCCAATGTTAGGTCTCAATGACTTATCTCTTATTCCTATACATGCTTTTCAAAATATTCAGATTATAAAAGGTGGAAATACGGCCAAATACGGAAACGGTGCAATGACTGGAATTATCGATGTCTCTAACCAACATAATCTGTCACAAAATATAAATGCAACTATCAACACCAACTATGGCAATTTCAATAAAAAATCACTAGGAGCAAAACTGGATATCAATCATAAAAAACTAGCCATCCAAACCACATATCAAAATACAATTTCTGATAATAATTTTAATTACAAAACCTTGTCTGGAGATACAAAGGCACAATCGCATGCCTATTTCAAAAGTGAATCGGCGACATTGTCTGCCTACTACTTTTTAAATCATCGTTCACACTTAAAGCTTAATTATTGGCATCAGAATACATTCAGGCAAATTCCACCAACAACTGTACAAACACGCAGCAAATCAGACCTTCACGATATCATTCACCGATACAACCTTAAATATGATTTCAACCAATCAAACTTAAATATTAAAAGCAGTCTGGCCTACCTCGATGAGCAAAATAACTTTAGAGATTCTACCAATCTCATTTTTACAAACAATAAATTTAAAAGCCTGATTCATAAAACAGATTTTAATTATTTATCGAAAACAAATTTCGAAATTCTTTGGGGATATAACATCAATAGAACGACAGCACAAACTGCATTCTATGAAAAGGATCAGGTCTTAGTCAATACAGGGTTATATTCAGGAATTAATTACCAACATGACCGGAGCACATTCAATTTGATTTTTAGACAAGAATGGCATAGTGAATCTAAATTACCATTTGCCCCATCTATTTCATATGGACATGAACTAAATGACAAAAGAAATATTACGTTTAAAATATCGAAAGAATTTAGAGCACCTACTGCCAATGAATTATTCTGGAGACCTGGTGGCAACGGTGACTTGAAACCTGAAATAGCATGGAGTCAAGAAATAACCTTTACACAAAAAGGGAAGAAAAACAATAAGTTAACAGCAAGTCTATTTCATAGAAAAATTGAGAATTGGGTTTTATGGACTTTAAATGATTCACAGTTTTATCAAGCCACCAATATAGCCAGTGTTCGCAGTTATGGCATTGACATAAGCAATGTATATCAGTTCCAAACTTCCAAAACAATACATACAGTTATAGGAAATTATGCCTATGTTATAGCTGAAAATTTAAAGTCAGTTTCTAGTCCAATTATCAATAAAGGAAGCCAACTTTTCTACAAACCCAAACACAAAATTACGCTTGACTATACCGCAAGTATTGACAACTTGCATTTTAATATTAATGGTCAATATGTTAGCTCGACAATTGGCACATTGGGAGATCTAGCAGGCTATGAACTACTTAATTTGAATGTTAAAAAATCAGTCAACATTAAAAATCACAATGTGAATCTTTTCATCTCTATAAATAATTTATTAAATAAACAATATAGAGTCATTGAAAGACGACCAATGCCAGGTCGCCATTTTGATATTGGCTTAAGTTTTAGTTTATCCTAGAATATACAAACGATATAATTTATGAAATCAATTTTTACATTATTATTATTGGTTGCGGGACTTGGTGTTTTCGCCCAAACAACAACAGACTTTGAAAATTTCAATATCGAAATTGACTCTTTCAACAATGGCTCGGATTTCTCTGGGGGATTTACTGCTGAAACGGTATTCTTTCCGAATACATTTACTGACTTTGGTACTTTCACCTCATGGGGAGGATGGTCGCTTTCAGGAATAACTGACAATACAACAGCTGGATTTTCTAATCAATACAGCTGTATCTCAGGATCTGGTTATGACAACTCAATTGCCTATGCTGTTTCATTCAATCAATCACATATTGAATTGATAAACACTGCAGCTGGCAAAACAGCAGATGGTTTTTACATCAACAATTCTACATATGCATACTTAAGCATGTTGGAAGGGGATTCATTTGCAAAAAAGTTTGGCGGAGAATCAGGTGACGATCCTGATTACTTTCTTTTAACAATTAAAAAATATCTTGATGGTCAACTATCAAATGACAGTTTAAATTTCTATCTGGCTGACTTTAGATTTGCTGACAACAACGAAGATTTCATTGTCAATGATTGGACATTTGTTGACCTCAAACCATTAGGTGATGTTGACAGTTTATCTTTTTCATTGACATCTACGGACGTAGGTGCTTATGGAATGAACACACCTGGATACTTTTGTATGGACAACTTTACAACGCTTGACATTTCAACTAGTAACAAAGAGATTTTGGAAGCTCCAGTTGTAAGTGCATATCCAAACCCAACGATAGATCAAATTAACATTGATCTTGAAACTGCCACTGAAACATCAATTACAATTGTCAATCTGACTGGACAAATTGTAAGAAATATCAACACAAATAGTAACAAAATATTGATTGACGTACAAGACTTAAATACAGGAATGTACAACGTAATTATCAATCAAAATAAAAAATTCTACAAATCATCATTTGTAAAATTGTAAAAATTAAACCTTCTAGGTTTTTAGAAATCTAGAAGGTTTATTATATTCATTCAATGGATATTCTAAACAGCCAAAAACACCCCTTCTTTTCGCCTCTCAAAAGATTCATCTACATATACATTTTAGCATATGCACTCACGTTGCAAATGTCTCCTTGGGGTTATCTCATGGAAAAAATTATTGTAAAACCATTAACTGTCTCAGCTTCAAAAATATTTGGAATAAATATCGAAACATTTAGTGGTGGATCTGGTGATACTACATATGATTATTGTAAGATTTGTATTCTCCTTTTTTCAAGCCTATTAATCTTTCTTGGTTTATATCTAAAGAACAGATCGTTTGACAATACAAAATTAAGGAACTTGACTTTTATCGTTTTAAGATATTTTTTAGCACTCTACCTTTTAATTTATGGTTTAAGCAAGGTATTCCCTCTTCAATTTGGCAATGGTATTCACGCATATACTTTGAGCAAAACATATGGAGAATCCTCTCCCATGAATCTATTGTGGACATTTATGGGATACTCAAGACCATACACCATCTTTGCTGGTCTTTCAGAAGTTATAGCTGGATTGTTTCTCCTCTTTAGAAAAACTACTTTACTTGGTGCATTGATTGCATTTGGAGTCATCCTAAATGTCTTTTTACTAAACCTATTTTATGATGTACCTGTAAAGCTATTCTCTGGACATTTACTAATGTTCAGTATTTTCATTATTGGTTACAATTATAAAACGTTACTAAATTTTTTCATATTCAATAAAGGTACTACCACTATTGTATTTCCTGGATTCAATTTCAATGAATACGAGACTAAAGCCCTCTTGATATTAAAGAAAATATTTGTAGGTATTATCTTGCTAGTGATTCTCGGCTCATTCTTTGGTTTGAGCAACTTCATCAAAAAACCACATAAAGTTCAAACAGATGCTGAAGGTATGCACCGTGTTTTAAGCTTCGAAAAAAATGGAAAACATTTATACCGTAGTGCTGATGAAAAATGGCGTCAAATTATTATTTATGAAGATGATGGTTGGTTGATAGAAAATGAAAAAGGTAAAAGGAATTTTGAAGAAATAAGTATTGATACAATTACTAAAATAATCAATGATACCTCTGATGGACTATTAAGGTATTCTACAATTAATGATACTTTTAATTTTCAAGGCCAGTGGCAAGGGGACTCTTTACACATAAAAACACTTCGAACAAACATTATAGACCTACCTTTGAACAAACGTAAGTTTAATTTTATAAACGAAATCCCATTTAATCGGTAAATACAGACTATGAAAAATTCATTTATTTTATTCATCATTGTTCTATTTCTTGCTTCTTGCTCAACATCAAAGCAAACTGTCTTATCAAACGAGGCTAGAGCCAATATAATGGCACAAAAGTACATAATCACTGATGGACACGTCGACCTGCCTTACCGTTTAAAGATTTTAAATTTTAGATTTCAAAAAGAATATTTAGGTATTCCTATTTCATCAGAAAAAGGAGATTTTGATTTTGAACGTGCTAGAGAAGGTGGCTTGGATGCACCGTTTATGTCTATCTATGTACCTGCACGACTGCAAACAGAAGCTGGAGAATCTAAAGCACTTGCAGATTCATTGATTGACATGGTTGCAGGCATTTGTGACATCCATCCCAATAATTTCAGAATTGCAAAATCACCAGATGATTTAAAAACTAATTTTAAAAAGAAAATTGTCTCCTTGCCAATGGGCATGGAGAATGGATCTCCAATTGAAGATAATTTAAAAAACATCCAACATTTTAAAAACAGAGGTATTTCATACATCACGCTCACCCATTCTCTCAACAATAGAATTTGTGATTCTTCGTATGACACAGTTAGAATTCATAACGGCCTAAGTGCATTTGGAGAAGATGTGGTTAAAGAAATGAACAGAGTGGGAATCATGGTCGATATTTCTCACGTATCAGACAGTACGTTTTATGATGTTATGAAGCTTACATCAAAACCTGTAATTGCATCTCATTCATCATGCAGACATTTTACGCCAGGTTTTGAACGTAACATGAACGACGACATGATAAAGGAGCTTGCCAAAAACAATGGAGTCATAATGATCAATTTTGGATCTAGTTTTATTGATATGAAAATACAAGCGGCTCGCGACAGTATGGGAGTTGCTTACCGTGCCCAACTAAAAGAAAATAATCTGAAGGATGGAGATGACGAAGCCAAAGTAATTCTAGACAGTTACTTCGAAAACAATCCAGCCATGTGGAGTGATGTAAAAGTTGTAGCCGATCACGTTGAACATGTAAAAAACCTCGTTGGAGTTGAGCATGTAGGATTTGGTTCTGATTTTGACGGTGTGGGTGACAGTCTTCCGAAAGGTTTAAAAGATGTTTCAGATTATCCAAATTTGATCAGAGAATTGTTAGATCGTGGATTCACTGAATCTGATATTGAAAAAGTATGCGGTGCCAATTTAATGAGAGTTTGGTCTGAGGTTCTTAAGTAAGATTGGAAATTCACAACCAGTGTTTCCAGTCTACTCTCTTTCCTTCAATTCTTCTTTGATATTTTTCAATTCTGGAAAAAATGAAGCCAAACCACGAATTAAACAAATGGTAATTATCAAAGTTGGCATATCCATTTCATTCGGCTTTAAATAATCTTGCATTACAAAGAAACCCAGTGCTAATATTAAAGGCACAAAAATACCCATCAAAGTTTTGGTTCCTTTCTGCTTATTGACAAGCTCCTCTTTTGTTAATTTCTACAATTTTGACTCTTTCATTTGTAGTAATACTTAATATTACCTAAAATATAAATAAAATTCAAGCAAAGATAACAAGGCAAAATCTGTCATGTTTTGTTACGTGTAATAAAACCAACTCTGGTGCTTTTGTCTTTGACATAGCTCACTAATACTCAAGATCGCGAGGTCAAAGACACTCGCGAAGGATTAAATTAAAGTCTTTCACTCGAACAAATATGAAACTTTACTACCGCCGCTCAATTCTAAATTCCTCCATCTGATTTGAGTCATATTCAATTTCATCGTATTCCATTATGGAAACATTACCAGTCTTTGGACCTTTGTGACACCATTTTAGGAATTTTAAAACTGGTGCATTGTCTCCGTAAACATGAATTTCAACAGAACCATCTCCCAAATTTTTAACCGAACCAAATAGACCCAATCTATCTGCTTCTTGCTTGGTGAAGAACCTAAATCCCACACCTTGTACAATACCTACACAATTTATTCGGTATCCTACTTTCATTATTTATGAGTTTCAACCAATTTAAAAACAGCAGTTTCGATCATATTGTAAACGGATTGAAAACCACCTTCGTAGTAAGGATCAGGGACTGCGCGGTTTTCACCAGGGTAGGCATAATTTAAGAGAAGTTTGACTTTATTACGATCTTCATCTGAAGTAGCAAGCTTAAGAATATTTTGATAGTTAGAACTGTCCATTGCCAAAATCAAATCAAAATCATTGAAATCGCTTTTAACAAACAGTCTAGACCGCTGCTTGGAAATATCTATTCCATTTTTACGTGCCACATCTATAGATCGACTATCTGGTAAATCACCTGAATGGAAAGAACTTGTGCCTGAGCTATCTACCGACCAGTTCAAAGATTGATTGTCGATCTCTTTTTGCAAAACACCATGTGCCATTGGAGAGCGACAAATATTACCCAAACAAACCATTAGTACTTTCATATTAAATTTACTTTGTCAAATTATTCAATATCTGATTTTTTACTCTCGCTACTATACTCCAATATTCGTTTAAATTCTATTGTATCACAATACTCTATCAACGATTTGTATATCGGCTTCCTAGATAATATCTCTTTCGCACCCAATATCACAATATTTTCCTTGGCTCTCGTCAAGGCTACATTCAGCTTCCTATCTATGCCTTCTGAAGATTCATTGCTGATTGAATCCAACAACTGTGCCTGGCTCACTGCCAACGAAATAACAATTTGATTTCGTGACCCACCTTGATAACGTTCAATTGTATCCAAAGTCACATATTTGAGAGTTTCATCATCCAGCTCCTCTCCTATCATAGCAATTTGACTTCTAAATGGTGTGATAACCCCAAGTGAATTACGATTCATTACCACTTCATTTTTCTTGTAAATATCTTTCCAAATTTCAATCAATTTGGCAGTAATTTTCGCCTCAACTCTATTCGTCTTTTTCATCAATGCTTCATCAATAGGAGTGTCAATAAACAACACTCGGCTGTTGATCAATTGTGTTTGCAATTCATCTTGAGATTTCAGTTTTGGCGCATCAATCAACCTGTCAATTCCAGCCATTACTTTCAATTGCCCTTCATAAAAATTAGGACTCACAAAATTTAAGATATCAGTATGCATTCTTCCTTGGTGACTGAGTCCTCCATAAGTCCAATTCCAGCCTTTGTCCTGACTCTGCATATACATTCGCTCAAACAGTGATGTTGACATGTTTCTTATGTTGGTGCTTTCAAGAAGTAGCTTACTGTCAACAATAGTCTTTGCCTCATCCTGACCTACTACTGCTGGCAATTGTTTATGATCTCCAATCAAGATGAATTTTTTAAACTTTGACAAGAAACCTACCAGCATAGGTTCGAGCAACTGTGAAGCTTCATCAATAATAACCAAATCAAAATCAGCAATTCCTGTCAAGTCTGTACGCCCTTGAAAAGAACTGATCGTAGAAATAAACACACGATTTTCTGACAGTTTTTTTTGTAAAATCCGTCTTGATGATATCGTGTCAATTGTTTGAGAAAGCAGCTTTCCTTTAAACTTATCTTGGGTGGAATATCTAGATCCAATACGAATAAAGTTACCGCCTAAAACATCATCAACAGCCTCACAGATTTCATCGACCGCTCTATTGGTATATGCCAATAAAATAATATTAAGATCGGTTTGCTTGTAATAGTAATCCACAAAACTACGAATCATCACACTCGTCTTCCCTGTCCCAGGAGGCCCCCAAAGCAGATAATAATCCTGACTGCTTATAGCTTGATTAAGCACTTGAGACTGTTCGTCAGTTAGTTTATCATTGTTGTAATGAATCTCCGATTCCGTTTGTAGAGGTGCTACCTCACCAAGTATTTGCTTTTTATAAATGTCAGGACTCTTCAAAAACCTATACAATCCATTCAATTGCAAATGAAATCCACTGTCCAAAACATCAGATTCCAAGTGCCATGTTTCAAATTGATCAAAAATATCAAGATTCTTTTGTCGTGCTCGCAATCGTATACAAATCCGTTCAGAACTCAATTCAATTATCGTACATTTAAACAATTGACTTCTAAGAGCTGCGCGTTCTCTTCCATCATCAGGATAAAAAACAGCAATATCACCAACACGGAACCGACTCAATTGAGAAGACTTTTCTGTAAACTCCAAATCAATGGTTGGCAATTTTTCTTTGGAAAAATTTTCCACTATTTTTAAATATGACAGTATCCTGAAATTGTCTATTTTTTCATTCAATGGATCCAACCACAATGAAGCCAACCCGTTGGATTGATATACACCATGTCGCCCAATTTTAGAATTTTGAAACTCTCGGTTTATAAAAGCTAAAAAGGAATTGTAATATGATTTTTCTACATCGCTAACTTTAGAATATGTTTCATAAAACAATTTACCATCTCGTTTAAGAAAGTTATAATTCTTTGGAATACGTTCAGGATTTAAAGCATCCAAAACTTTGAGAAAAATATCCGAAGATTGATCTGATAATAAATCTTCCAACAAAACAATATCATTTCGAATTTCTAAGGCCTTATATTGTTTGGTTCGTACACGTGGTGCATAACGCAATCTCTTTCCATCCAAACTTGAGTAAAGTATATAATTGTTAGACTTCACCTTGCCATTATAAACTGACTCCATTATCAAATCATATAACAATGTTTGTACGTAGTGATTTTCATTTAAACCATAACCATTTGCTTTAAACAATTTGCCACTTTTCAATTCTATAATATCGGATTGCTGCTTGGCTTGATCAAAATGATACATATCCAAACGTCCTTGGATTCCATATTCAGGTGAATAAAAACTGGGTTCTAAATATGCTTTATCTTTTGTTATACCGGTTTCGGCCAATTCATTTTTTACAACATTTTTCAAATTGTCAAAATGCAACTCTACTTTAGACAATAAAGCCCGCAAATCATCATCTGATAACCTTGCAAAATCCAAAGGCGCCAACTGAAAGATTTGCAACAAAAGTTCTTTGAAAGACAACTCACTGTCATGGACCAATTCATCTAAACAAAAATTTACAATATTTCCAACCAGCATGTGCACACTGAAATCATTTGGCAAAAGTTTTTTTGCTAAGTAAAATAATGAAGATGCACCATCACTTTGAAAGCATTCACTAATTGAAGTTACACCAATCAGTAAATCTGGTTTATATACAAAAGCCTTGGCAGTACTTTCTTTGGATTTATAAATATTGACATCAACCAAATTTACAACAACAGGAAGTGAGATGTGCTTTTCTATTTTCAACAATTGCCTCACAAAGTCAGGATCATCAAGGACTATAGTTTGCTTAATATAAGGTTTGTCTTCATCAAAATAAATTAACCTAATCTCTTCACCTACTTTTTCCAACTCGACAACATAAGCTTTAATAATTCTATTAAATGAAGAAACAGAATCAACTTGCTTTAAGTCTTCTTTTATTATTGGCCTTTCAACACCATTAGGAATTTCCTTACCCGTAACATGATGGATGTTGGACCACAATACAAAGACACCCAATTTGTAAATTGGTGACAGATCCTCTTCAAGAATTCCACCTTTCTCAACATACCTTCTAAAAATATGGTTGTCGCGAATGAGCTTACCCTTTATATTATAATGTACACTTGAAAATGCAAGTCTCGAAAATAAAGTTGTAAAACTGATATTTTGATGATTCGTAATACTCTCAAAAAATAGGGAATACAGTTGAAAGAGAAAATACAATTCTTCTTTCCGTGTACAGTTTACATTTTGAACCTTTTGAAAGCTTACGATTAAAGCATCAAGTTGGTCTTGATTGTATGTCTTCAATGTTATTACATTTTAAGTTGAACTAATAAGAATTCTTATTATTGGTCAACAAGCTTTCGAATGTACAATTTTTATAAAATATATCAGAAATGCTAATTATTGAATAAAAAATTAGCAAAACATGATGCCTTAACCCCCAAATGAGCACTTTATACTTCATTAGAGATCATATTTTAAAATATAAATATAAAAAGGGTGACTTAATTTTTATTTATTCGTCAAAAAGTTACAAAGTCATTTAGGCACATATGGTGACAATCCACAAAACAATGATTTAAAATGAATTGTTTGAATGCTTTGAATCTCTTCTTATATTGTAATTAACTACTAATAACTAAACTATATAAATAATATGAATTTATTGGATATTCTAAAAGACCAGGTTAGCGGATCTTTAGTATCACAAGCATCAAGATTTTTGGGTGCTGACGAATCTAACATCAGCAAAGCTGTTGATGGAATCTTCCCTGCTTTATTGGGTAAAATGATTAGCGGATCAGAAGAAACAGGAGGTGCTCAAAAAATCTTTGACATGGCATCTAATATGGATGCAGGATTTCTGGATAACATTGGTGATTTATTTGGCGGAGGCGCTGCTAATGTTGCCAAGCTGATGAACTCAGGGTCGGGAGTACTTAACCTTCTTTTAGGAAACAATACTGGTGACCTAATTGAGAAAATTGAAGAATTTGCGGGTCTAAAAGGAAGTGCAGCTTCTTCTTTAACTAAAATGGCTGCCCCGTTTTTAATGTCTGCAGTTGGAAAATATGTCAAAGAAGAAGCATTAGATGCAGGTGGTCTTGGTAAATTTTTAGGCACTCAGAAGTCATCTGTTAAAAATGCGATGACTGATGGATTGTTATCTGCTTTAGGAGCTGGATTCCTAGGAAAAGATATGGGTGCTGTAATGGGCTTAGCCAATAATGGAATAAATGCTGGAAAGAGCATATTCTCAGAAGCTGCTGGCCTGGCTGGTGATGCTGTTGGAACAGGAAAAGATGCAGTTACAGAAGCAATCAATGTTGCAGGTGAAGCTACTGATTTAGCTAAAAAAGCAATGGCAGGCGCTGCTGAAAAGGCTGGAGATGCAACAGATACAGCCGTCAAAGCAGGTGGTTCATTGTTAAAGTGGTTATTGCCTTCACTTCTTGCATTGCTACTTTTGGGATATTTTGGAAAAAGTGGATGTAATGCAGTAGATAATACAGCTGCTAAGGTTTCAGAAACGACAACTGATGTCGTAAAAGAAGGAGCAACAAAGGCTGGAGATGCAGCAGGAGATGCCGCTTCAAAAGCAGGAAGCATACTTGCTTCAGCTTTTGGAAATATTGATGCAACAGCAAAGAAATTACTGGACAATATCAAGCTCACTGTTGGATCAGTTGGTGATCAAATGACAAAATTCATATCAGGTGGAATGAAAGGAGATGCCAGATTTAGATTCAACAATCTAAATTTTGCTACAGGTTCTGCTGTAATAGATGCAGCGTCAAGAGTTGAAATTGACAACCTGGCTGCTATTATGAAAGCATACCCTGATTTGAAAATACAAGTTACAGGTTATACATATAACACAGGAGACGCTGCGAACAATCAGCAATTGTCTCAAGCAAGAGCGGTATCTGTAAAAGGAAGATTAATCCAACAGTCAATTGTTGGCAGCCGTATAGCTACTGAAGGCAAAGGCCCTGCTGAACCTGTTGCCTCGAATAACACTGAAAAAGGTCGTACGGAAAACCGCAGAATTGAAGTGACTATTCTTAAGTAAGTGATCGAAAGACAATCTTATCCCGATGCATCTTTTTGCATCGGGATTTTTTTGTCTCATACTTCCGATATTACCAAACTGTTCAAAAGGCAAGAAACAAATTGGCAGAAGAATTTGATTATTTTACTATATTTAGATATCAGTAAAAGTCAATAGGTACAATTTGAAAAAACTCTTACACACATTACTTTTTTTATTAACAGCCTTTTATGTTTATACCCCAACTATAAATGCTCAAATATTAGGCCTTGAGTTACTTGAAGGAAAGCCTCGTGTTGATATCAAATTCAATTATGAACAAGGTTTTATCCTACTAGATGTACGATTTAACAATTCCCTACCTCTTACATTTATACTTGATACAGGAGCAGAACATATAATTATATTCAACAAGACAATCACAGACATATTTGGTTTTGAATACGAAAAAAAGATTAGCCTGGTCGGATCTGATTTAGATAAAGAAGTACTAGCCTATATTTCAAGAAACATCCCAATTCAACTTGAAGAATGCAAAACTGTATTGAGAGATATCATCATTCTTGAAGAAGATTTTCTGCATTTGGAAGAAATAACAGGAAAACCTATTCATGGAATACTTGGAAGCAGGTTTCTAAGAGGTCTGGTCTTAGATATAGATTATAGAAAACAAAAACTGTCTCTTATCAATTCTGCTCTATTTACTCCTCCATCTGAAAAAATATTCAAGAAAATAGATTTGAAATTTTCTGGTCACAAACCCTATATAGAATCATATATTATAAATTCAACAGGCGATACAATTAGTGCCAACTTATTGATCGATACGGGTTCAGCACTTCCTTTTCTGATTTTTATTGACTCGCATCCTTCTCTACAACTACCTGAAAATTTTATAAAAGGTAATCTTGGAAAAGGAATAGGAGGTGAATTAGAAGGTTTTTTAGGTAAAGTACGATTACTCAATCTTGATGCTTATCAATTTAGCAGCTTAATAACGAGATTTCAAGCTATTCCAGACAATATTGATAAAAAAATATTTCAATATAGAAATGGATTAATTGGAAATCCAATATTATCAAGGTTTAGAGTGATGATTGACTTTGTTAAAAACGAAATGTATTTGCGTCCAAATAAAAAATATGATAAAACATTCAACTACGACAAGAGTGGATTAACAATTTATGCTATCGGGGAGAATTTAGATGAGTTCTACATTAAAGATATTATCGAAGGATCCCCTGCGGATATAGCTGGGATCAAGAAAGGAGATATGCTCAAGAAAATAGGATTTTGGCCTTCTCATTTTTATACTTTAGGTGATATTTCAAAGAAATTTGAAAAAAAGGAAGGACGTAAGTACAAACTAACTTTGGAAAGGAAGGGTGTTCGGTACAAAACACATATGATTTTAAGGGATATGTTAAAGGTAACTCCTTGATTATCTTATGAAAAATGGCGAATTTCTATTTGCTTTTACTATAAAAAAAATATATCTTTGCAATCCTAATTTTTAAACCTAATAATATAGCATGTTTGCGATAGTAGAAATAGCAGGAAGTCAAGTAAAAGTAGAATCTAAAAAGCATTACTTTGTAAATAAGTTACAAGGAAGTGAAGGAGATTCAGTTAGCTTTGATAATGTTTTATTAACAGAAAATGACGGCAGCACTACTGTTGGAGCTCCTTCTGTAAGTGGTGCAAAAGTAAGCGCAACTATATTAGAACATGTAAAAGGTGATAAAGTAATCGTTTTCAAAAAGAAAAGAAGAAAAGGTTACAGAGTGAAAAACGGTCACAGACAACAATTTACGAAAATCATGATTGATTCAATCGTAGCATAATTCTCAACTAAGAAATACTTAAGAAATGGCACATAAGAAAGGTGTAGGTAGTACGGATAATGGACGTGATAGTAATAGTAAAAGACTAGGCGTAAAATTATTTGGTGGCCAGTATGCAAAAGCTGGTAACATCATAGTTAGACAACGTGGTACAAAATTTCACCCAGGTGAAAATGTATACATGGGTAAAGACTTTACAATCCATGCTAAAATTGAAGGTCATGTTGATTTCAAAAAGAAAAGATTAGGAAGAACATTTATTAATATACTTCCTCTTGATTCTGTTATTGCAACGAAACCAGCTCCAGTTAAAAAAGCAGAGGCGCCTAAGGCAGCAGCTGTAGCTACTGATGCTGCTCCTATTGCAGAGTAACCGAAAGCAACACCAGCCAAAAGCAGCTTATCTATTGATGCAGGCAAAACAAATAAGCCTACTAAAATGACTGCTAAAGGTGCAAAAATAGCTGATCATCTTAATGCAACTGGAATTATAACTTTTGCTTTATTGGCTAAAACTGAGTTATCTGTCATTTTAAGAGGTGTTAGATAATGCTAGAAAAATATTCAATTTATAACCGCAGAAATCAGGCTATGCAAGCTGATTTGGCTGCAATCGGTAAATTGGATGAATTAAAAGATTTACATGATAGACCCGACGGATATAAATGCGTTGGTTCTGAATAAGAATAAAGAAGATAAGAAATTAAGAAGATATTGAGTAAAAGCGATTCATTTTGAATCGCTTTTTTTTATGTCCTTTATTCAAATACACAATAAGTAGGAATACTCAAGCATCAATTTAACATCAAGCTTACAATTGCATTTTGCAGCCAGTCACTATTTCGTTTTATTTACCTGAATTATTAACCTGAATTCAGAAAAGAAATCAAATAAGAATCAATCTTCCATAACCATGTCGACCAGACTGATCTAAGATTTTATAAATATAGGTTCCTCTTGGTTGTTCTGATATATTAAAATCAAAGTTACTTCCATCAAAAGTTCTTGTGGCTATCTTTTGACCGCTTATATTATAGATTTCAATTACCATTTGACCATTTGGCCCACTTTCCAACTGCAATCTAAAAAGGCCTTTATTGGGATTTGGAATAATCTTATGATCAATTCCCAAAATCACATCCTCAGTACCCGACAAAAATGACAATTGATAAGGACCGAATCGCTTAGAACAATTAAACCTATCTCCACTATTGAAAACAACATCGTCAAAGGTATAATCAACTTCAATAAAATATTCTCCTGATTTAGTTGCCGTCGACTCATAAGAATTGCCTACAAATTGAATCATATCATCTGAATCTATCCACCTCATGTTTTTATAATCTGGAGTGATCTTAGGATGATTGGGATGATGTAACTCAAGTCTCACTGTATCTATAATAAACTCATATAAGTTATAAGTTCCAGCCGCAACATTTTCATACAATTGCCCATTTACAATTGCAGTATCAACAGTGATTATCACCAAGGAGTCACAAGACATATTTTGCCAATCAATGTCACTCGAAGATGAATGCCATGTGGCTTCTGTACTATCATAATCAACACTTAGAACTTGCTCACTCCCATTTACATCAAAAACATAACCAACCAAATTATTATCACCATCTCTAAATTGACAATCAAACATTTTTACATCTAATACACCCCTTTCTAAGTTACCCTTCGGATTAATTTGAACTATTTGATCATATTCACACCCACACATCGAATCAATCACGGTATTTACAATCAGTCCATTAGAATTTAGAATAGCATTTTCAACTTGACTCAATTCAATAGGTGATGACAACCAACCTACTCCATCGCCATTAGGATCAACTCCCAACTGAGCAAAATCCCAACTTTCTAAAAGCTCAGAAACACAGACATCATAAGAACCAAAAATTTCTTGATCCAAGGGCTTTATTATGAATTCCAAGCAACAATCGTCACATTCTACTTCAGAACATTCTGACACAATATCAGTAAGACAAATCTCAAATATTGTTTCGACTGTAACAACATCGAAATTTATGGTTGGTGCAATTTCACCTCCTTCACACGGATTCCATGATCCTTCTGTCAATCCATTGATTGGCGGGCTAATCGTCCAATAATAATCACAACAAATAGTTGGATTATATGGCCCTGGACCATCATAAACTCCAAAATCTGAAGGACTATCTCCAGCATGAAGAACCCCAAACTGCAGTTCTGCTTGTGGACAAAAAATATACGCTGTGGATCCCACCACCTGACAACCGTTGATTGTAATTTCTTGTGGTGTATCAAGAACAAATTCTAACCCTTTATCAATTATAATTTCATAATCACATTCAGAACCATCACAACCATCAACATATAAATAATATTTCTTTCCAACTAGAAGGTTGTCAATGACATAGCTAAAATCAGTAGATGTAGAATCACAATTATTACTGCCTCCAATACATGTTCCCCCCTCATCTTTACAACCGTCGAATATACCAGACTCCAATCCTAAAAAAGTGCCAGATGTTGTGCAATTTGAAGTTGAAATACGCACATTTAATTCGGGCGCTCCAGCGATAAATGAAAACCAAGAAATATTTTCTGGTGCACCACCCCCACATAATACCAATGGCCAATCAACTGTATTTCCATCATAAGGTTTTGTAAAAGATTTAAACCCATCCAGCAATTCTTGAACATTACACGAATGACAGCCTTCTGATTCTGTATTACAACTTTCAGAACATCCCACAAATTCTATCAACTCTAACAATTTCAATTTTAAAGATAAACTTGGACTTATATTGCCACAAACATCTTCTATCCATACTTCCATTTCAACTTCCTCATTCTCGAAACAATTTTCTACTTTAGCTAAGAGGACTTCATAATTAGGCATAGTAATAAAAGTATAATCTGCCACGTTAGAATTCCCTAAATTGATTTCTCCATAGCCAAAACTTTCATACCATTCATCAAAGACCATCAGCTTTTGGTCATCACAAGAAATCGAAATATCTTTTGGATTTTCAATAAAACCAGGAACATTACTACTTAGATCTGCAAAAGGAATACTTTGAGATAAAATACATCCATTTGCATCCTCAACACGTAAATTGTAAACATCGATTGTTGAATCGAAGGCATCATCATCACATGGAGAATTACTCTCAATAAACTGTGCGAATGTGCTGTTGATATTATAACTCCCATCACTAAATGGCGTACCGCCTCTTACTGTGACTTTTATATAACCAGCCATCGAGTTACTTAGACAACATGGTATAGCAACAATATCTAAAGCCAATGGAGGTGTATTCAAAATAAAAGTATCTAAAACTTGACATCCTTTAGAATCCTCTACGGTAATTTGGTATTCTCCATTTGCTAATACTGACATAACAACAGCACCCTCAACATCTAAGTAATTAAATCCATTTGAAAAGTAGACATCGACATTTTCGCCATCCCCACTTTCTATACCTTCTATGCCTATAGATCCATTAAAAGCTGTTGCACACCTTGGATCAACAATAGAAGGTTCAAAATAACTTATAGTAGGCAACTGCTCAATTTCAAATGTAACTACTGTTTCAGCACCTGCTACATCAAATACCATAGCTGAATAATCGCCATTCTCTAAATTCTCAACTTCGACTGAACTAAAATCCTCATTTGTTATCTCAGAATAAATAATTACTCCATCCTTTAAAACATTAAAATCATATGGTGGCATTCCTCCACAAGCAAACAATTCAGCTGAACCGTTGCCCGTCAATGAATTACATACAGATTTTTCAAGCAGTGTCAAATTAGTACAAGTGATTGGTAAACAAGCTTTTGATCCTCTATTAAGTTTCAATAGATTTGAAGTGCAAATATTATCTTCTCCTTCTAGGTATATAATCTCAGAAGAAGGGCTCTGAATCACATTCTCAAGAAGTTCAATTCCAACACATTCATCTGTAAATGTCCTTAACTCAAAACAATAAGTAATTAGGTCAGTATTATCAGCCAATGTAACTCCATCACCTGTTGCACTAAAAAAAACATTACCAATTAACCCTTTATCAATCAGGTCTTCATTTACTATGTTTGGACCTATGAGATCACCAACTTCTTGTGAAACATATATCAATTCACTAGGGTTAAATCCCAAGGTAAATTGCAATCCAGCAATATCAGTAAAATTTTCACTTTGAAGAGTGACACAGAATTCATCACCAACAGCAATAGAATCAGAATTAAAAACTGCATTGAAATTTAATTGTCCATAGTTGTTTATCAGGCTATCACATTCCATCTGTCCTGAAACTGAAATAACTTGGAACGTAAAAAATATAACAAAGAACGCTAAAGGATTTTTAAAAATCATAGGAAGTCGAAAGTGTAGAAGATTAATCAATTTAGATTTGCACCTAAATCTACTGAAAAAGAAAGAGTAATTGAATCAAGTTTAAATTAAATCGACTTCACTTTTTTTCACCCAGCCTTCTTCTTTGTTTATCAGTTGTACTTTATACCAATCACCAATTTGGTCGTTGATTTTTAATTTAACACCTTCGGACAAGCGCGTTAATGTGTCTGATCTATCATCTGCACCTGATTTTAGATCACCAGAATTCATCAAAATAGCAGTATCCTTTTTGTTAGCCATTTTATCCGCAGTAAAACCTGCACAAATACAAAATATCAACAATGTCAAAGCGACTATACTCATAGAAAACCCTCTCAATTTTAAAGCACTTGTATCTTTAAGTTTCCAATTGTAAATCCCATAGATCAATATCAATCCAAATATGACCTGAAGAATGAACCAAAGTAAAGGTGAAAATAATTTAGATACACCTCTCCAGACTCGCAACAAAACAAAATCAGGAACCTCAATAATATCTGAATCAATTTGAGATCTTGCAATTTCTAAATTATGCTTTAAATCAGTATTTGAAGGGTCAGCCTTGTGGGCTTTTTCCAGATACAAAACGGCATGTGAAATATTATTTGAAAACAGATATGTAGTTCCCATATTAAAATGCAAATCTGAAGATGCCAACCCCATGTCTTCAATCGACTTATACTTTGATAGCGCTTCACTTAATTTACCTTCTGCACTCAACTTATTCGCTTGCTCAAACAACTCTGCGGGATTACTATCATGAGCAAATCCAAAAGTCAAACTAAAAATGAAGCTTAGTGTTAATAGAATTCTCATTACTGCTTTTTATTTCGTTTCTTTTTTACATTCTTCTCCAAAGGCTTCTCCTTATTAAAAATAGCATCTTTTACGTCTTGCTCAAACACATCGTCATCAGTTTTTTCATTTTTCTTAGATACCTGTCTTTTAACTGGTACTCTGATGTCATATCTATTTTTGGGACGCAATTCGCCACGCCATTTAAAACCCTTTAAATACAAATCAGAATCACCAGCTTTTTTCATTGGTGTCATTACTGAAGTTGGCTCAGTGTAATATTTAACATTATCTAATTCATCATTTACAAAATAGAACATCATGTGACTACATGCCGTATAATTTGCTCCAATATATTTATCATCCCCATCTTTAATCATGTATAAAGATTCTGCATTCCCTTTTATCAACATGCGCTGCAATACATTAGAATCCAAATAGGAATGTATGTATCGCCCTTTTATTTGGTTGTAATATTTATCAAAATCTACTGAAGAGATAAAGGCATTATTTAAAGCAACTAAATCACTTACACTGTCATTTGTCAATTTAATAGTCATTGTATCGCCTAAAAACTGGGTTGTATCTGACCAACTTATGGGGCTATCAAACAATCTAAATATTGAATCTACATCACTGTAATATAAAGAATCGCAAACAGCTTGCAAGTCAGATTTAAATATCTTAACCGCACTTATCGCTTGCAAATAATTTATTGAATCCCCTATTGTAGCATTAATTAATGTATCTGCACTTAAAAACATTGTATCCTCTTCTACTTGCTGCATAAAGACAGGGCGTATGTCCTTTACTAAAGCCTTATAATAAGACGATGATTCTTTATACTCCAATATATCGGCTTCTACGCGAATATTTTCTACAGTATCCCTCCATATCACATCACCGATTGCCCTTCCAAAATCTAAAGCTTTATCGTAGCTAATTGTGTCTCCTTCGATTGTACCTTTTTCATTCATAACAGTGCTCCTTCCTTCTAATAAGATTGACTCTGTCTTTTCATTAAATTTTATATATGGTCCCGTTATTGTTTTTCCCTCATTTTTATAGTACCCATTTCCCTCTATAAGTACATCTCCATTACGTTCATTTTTGGTAATAACATCTCCTTTTGCAAAGGACAAAGAATCCTGAACTTCTGCCTGCCCAGAAACAACAAACAAACTATCGACTCCGTCATATCTAATGTTATCACCCTTAACAGTCTGTGTACTGTTATATAAAATAGCATTCGCTGAAAAATAAGCACGCTTGGCCTTTATATCATAAAACCCATCTTCACAATAAATTTTATTTTCTCCTTGATTAATAAATGTTGGACCTAAAAAATATGCACGATCAATACTTGTATCAAATAATAACGAATCTGTTTTCAAACTAAGCTCTCCATCTACTATTGAAACCTCATCATAAAATTTTGCACTTTTCTTTTCCACATCATAATTACCTCTCAAACTACTCAGCAGCATCGTCCCATCAACCAATGTAGTTGTATCATAAAAAAATGCCTTCTTAACTTCTAATTCATAAATAAGATGCTCTGTAAACAATTGCTTACCTCCATTTTCTAATACTACACCATAAAATAGTTCAGAAATTTTATTATCGCTATTATAAATAAGAGAGTCTGAAAATACATGGATAGTGTCATCCTGAATGATTAAAACTTTCCCAACAGCAATCAGTTCGTTTTCTTGGATACGGGCAGAATCGCACATCATATAAATACTGTCATGAACAAGCCTAACGTTTTTTCTTAAGAATTGTGTGTGAACATCATCAATGACTTCAGTAATTGAATTGTCAGCATTTTCAACTAAGACTCTTTCAGATGTAGAAGTATCCTTTTCGGTTTGAGAAAGAAGATGTGTATTGAAAAGCAATTGAATACACAAAAATGAAAATAAATATAAAAAACTAGCCCTCTCGATACCTAACATTTTTTCGCCTAGTTTTAGGAGGTAATTTTTTTCCAAAGTGCTGAACCCAATACTTCCCATAACGAGAGATTCCCATTTCTTTCATATCAGAATTCATCAACATTTTACAATGCGTTGAGCTCTTAACCCAATCCTTTAGTGCTTCGTCAAAAGTCTTTTGTCCAACGGCCAAGTTTTCCCCAGCATATTGCCATTTATAACCTGCAATTGAAAATCGATCACCAACATCTTCGCCTTTTCTAGACTTATGCGAGAAGAAATCATACTTATTCATTTCAAATGCATGACTGACTGCTGTTTTTTCCAAAACTTCATTCCATGTTAATTTTCCAACAGGTCGGTAATACTTATTACCACATTTACAACCTTTAGCCCTTATTTCATTTACGCGTTGAAGTGCATAATCCTTTGATACATTAAGAGTGGTTTTTGCTCTTTTCGATAACAAAGGAATTTGACATGAAAGTATCATTATCAAAGGCAATAATATTAAGACTAGTCTATGCATATGTTTAAGTTCGAAAATATAACGCAATCTATGCACTAATTGATGCGAATTTGATATTATTTAAGAGAAATATAAGACTATTCAGTTTTTTATTGGGACATAGTCAAAAACTCACACAATATATCATTCCAATTCTATTTTATTGCGAACTAAATTTGCAGTTTTACGTTTTACTTCTTTAACTGCCATAAAACATAGAAATGAGATATACTTTGACTTTTTTGATATTTTGGGGATTATCAAACTATGGAATTTCCCAAAGACCAAATAGTCTTCAAAACGCAGTTACTTTTACCGTTACAGGACAAATAATTGAAGAACAAACTGGAAATGCTCTGGAATTTGCCACAGTCTCAATATTCAACAAGTCGGATGACAAAATTGTAGAGGGTACATTATCTGAGGCAGAAGGAAAATTTAAACTCACTCTCAAAAAGGGTTCATATTATTTGAAAGCGGAATTTATTTCATTTTCTCCCAAAATAATAGATCCTTTAGATTTTAATACTGGTAATGTCATAAATCTCGGTAAAATATTACTCCAGCCCAATAGTCAAATGCTTGACGATATTGAGATAACAGCTGAAAAAAGTGAAACCATCTTTGCTCTTGATAAAAAGATTTTTACGGTAGGCAAAGATCTGGCGAATCGAGGTGGCTCAGCAGAAGATATATTAGACAATGTTCCTTCTGTTTCTGTAGACATTGATGGCAACGTAAGTTTAAGAGGTAGTGAAGGCGTAAGAATTCTAATAGATGGAAGGCCTTCTGGGCTAACGGGTGTAAATGGACTAAAAAGTATTGCAGCCAACCTTATTGAAAAAGTAGAAGTTATTACAAACCCTTCTGCCAGATATGAAGCAGAAGGCATGGCAGGTATTATCAATATTATTCTAAAGAAAAATCAAGCTGGTGGTTTCAATGGATCTTTTGATTTGTCTGGAGGCTACCCATTAAGAAGCGGGCTATCTGCTAATTTAAACTATAGAAAGGGCAAAATAAATTGGTTTGCAAACTATGGACTAAACTACGACGAAAACAAAGGCGGAGGTCAACAAATTCAAGATAGGTTGATAAATAATACTTCAACGAGTATTGTTTCAAGGCAACTGACAATTCAGAATAGTAATAGAAATCGTAAAAGTATTTCTAATAGTTTTCGTTTTGGAATGGATTATTTCTTGTCGGAAAAAGAACAACTTACTGGATCATTTTTATACCGGAAATCTGACAACAACAATAACAACTATGTTTTCTTTGATGACTATATTGGTGAAAATAACAATTTCGGTTTATCTCCTTTGTGGGAAGTACAAGAAGACGAGAATAAAAAACTTCTAAATGTAGATGATTTTTCAAATTCATTATCATCAGACAATTTGTTCAATAAGATTAAAAGGACAGATGATGAAATTGAAGATTCAAAAAACTTAGAATATAGTCTGAATTATAGAAAAACATTTTCATCTCCAAAACATAGCCTAAACGCTTCTATACAGTTTAATGAAAAAAGCGAAGTAGAATCTTCCGACTTAAAAAGTTTATTTCAACAAAATTTACCAGGAACAGAAGCAGACCTTATTCAGAATTCATCAAACGATGAGAGTCAAAAATCATGGTTGTTTCAAACTGATTATGTCCACCCATTTGGGGAAGATCACAAGTTCGAAGCAGGTTTAAGAAGTTCTTTTAGAGACATCTCAAATGACTACATTGTTCAAGAAGAAATAAACGGAGAATTCCAAGCTTTAAGCGCATTTACAAACAACTTTATTTATGATGAAAACATTCATGCCGCTTATGGAACTTATGGGAACAAAATCAACAAGTTTAGTTATCAAATAGGACTTCGAGGTGAATACTCCTTTATAAATACAACTTTAAAGCAGGAGAACATTGAAAACGAGAGAGACTATTTCAATTTATTTCCAAGTGGCTTTTTAAACTATAATTTCTCAGAACGTAGTGCAATTCAAGCCAGTTACAGCAGGCGGGTAAACAGACCGCGATTTTGGGATTTGAATCCATTTTTTACCTTTTCTGACAACAGAAATTTTTTCAGTGGAAATCCTAATATTGATCCCGAATTTACTGACTCATATGAAATTGGACAAATTCAATACTTTGAAGGTCTTTCCATTAACTCTAGCATTTTTTACCGTAAAACGAATGCCTCAATCCAAAGAATTATCATTATCAATTTAAGTGATATTACTACTTTAAGAACACCAATTAATGTAGGAACAACTCAAGATCTTGGACTAGATTTGTCCATAAATTTTAGCAGTATAAAATGGTTGAAACTCGACGCCAATTGGAATATATTCTTGAACAAGTTGACTCTTGATCAGACTCAAACCCAAGACGCAATTTATAGTTACTATACCATGGTCCGCAATTTTACTGGATCGCAAAGTGAATTCAACCAACAATTCAATGCGCCATTGAATGAATATGAAAATCTTACTTGGAATGGTAGAGTAACTTCCAAGTTTAATTTTTGGGATTCTGATTTACAACTTCGAATGAACTATAGAGCTCCGCGCCAAAGTGCACAAGGCAGTAGACAAGCAATCGCAACTTTAGATGTTGGATGGAGTAAAGATTTCTTAAAAGAAAAAAACTTAACACTTACCTTAAGCGCAAGAGATGTCTTTAATTCTCGAAGAAGAAATGGAATAACTATTCTGGATGATTATTACCAGCAAAGTGATTTTCAATGGAGAGGAAGAACAATTACACTAACAGCAAGCTACCGAATTAATCAAAAGAAAAAAAGAGGTGGCAGACCAGAAGGCAGTTTCGATGGTGGTGGAAATTTTTAAGTTTTACAATTCCAACAATGATCTAAGTTGAGATAAAAAATGATTGGATTTACTTATTCTAAATTGACTTTGTGTACAACGGAATGGCTACTTCTTCCTCGCAAGCATCAACACTCCCTAGTAGCCTATTCTACTCAAATAAGTATGACAACTTTCTAATATACTCATCCAAATAAAGCTCCTTGTTTTTCAATTTATATTGCATCACCCATCTTGGATGTGGCAATGGAACAATCTCATCAAACCACTTGTACTTTTTGTTAAGGTTCTTCAATACTTTAAAGTTTTTGCCTTGTCCCAAGCTAAAAGCCTTGTCCTTTCGGCAATTAAATGTCAATTGTTTTTTTATTGCTTTGATTATTTTTTTTTCAACTGATTCATACAGCTCTTTACTGTCATAATAGTTGTAGTTTTTACCTGCCTTTGTAAATCCTAACGGACATATAGACGATATATAAATTTTAGAATAAAAACCTTTAGCACTGCCAAATTTGGAGATCATATCGTAAATAAAAACGGAGGATAGCTCCTGTCGCTTATGAATATCATTTGGTATTCCGCAAACCTCTTCAAGACGAATAGGGTCCGTAAATGGCACGCCAGTCATGCCTGCGCCCAATCTTCCAGGATTAATTCCAAACAAAATACAACGCTCCTCTTCATCGCCATAAAACCTATTGTAGAACTGAGACATCATATCCCAAACACCTTCATTTGAAAAAGGGTAAATAAGCTCAATACCTTGTGGCAGTTTCCACTTTGGAGACAAGTCTTTGTAATATTTTAGAACCTGATCAGAAAAATTATCCATACCTAAATTTATAAATAATTATTGAGCCTACTCAAAATTACTTTATGATGTTAATGAAATAAAAAAAGGGCTACTCCATTCAGAGCAACCCTTAAGATTGATTTCGCCTTATATTATATGCATGGTTATTATTTTATAATAATCATCTTTTTCGTAGCAGACATAGATCCTGCTTCCAACTTATAATAAAGAACTCCAGTAATATTCAGGTCTTTTGATGAAAGATCGATGCTATTAAAGCCTTTGTCGTATTCGTTGGTACTTGAAAACAATATTCTTCCCGTTACATCTAATACAGTTAAAGTTGCATCAGAAGATTCTGGAAGGACAAAGCTTATGTTAGTGGACTCATTAAATGGGTTAGGATTGTTTTGATTCAATGTAAATGTTCGTTCAGAATTATTACGGCCGAATAGTTCAATAGGGGTAGTTTCAAAATCCTTTCCTAAATATGCTTCAGATTGGGTAACCTTAGACGATAACTTTACGTTTTGACTTAACTTCCCAGATCCTTTAGCTCTAAAACTAATCGTAAACAATTCGAATTCATTTACCATTTCAGCAGCGTTCCACGAAAATGTGATAATACCATTATTTAATGATGCAAAGTTTTCTTTTGAAACATTTAATCCTTCTTCTTTGATTGAGATAAGTTCAAGATTTGATGTTTCTAATGTAAATTGAAGGCCAGAGAGATTTGTGATTTCGTCTAGATTGAGTGCCATTTTAACTGTTTCTCCTTTTTCAAAGTTTACATCATTATAACTTAAGACCAATGATTTCGAAGTCCGAGATTCGATATCATTATTGTCTTGAGCATTTAAGATTACATTGTTGTTAACGTCTCCAATTTTAACACCAACGAAATCCTCTTGCATCATATTATTTCCTAAGTTGTCGATCGTTCTGATCTCCGTTATTGGCCAAGGATTATTTTGGTCAAGAATATCGGATTCATCTAAAAATCTCCAACTTTTGTTATTTGGAAAATCTGTGTGTATTCCTAAGATTAATTTTCTCAATTCAAGTAAGTCAATTGCTGTTATAGTTTCGTCATTATTTATATCAGCAGCAACTAATTTGAAAGGAGAATCTAATTCCTTTAATCCTAAGATATGTCTTTGCATCAAAACAAGATCCAAAGTACTAACCCCATTCAAGTGGTCAACATCTTTACTAGGTTCTAATGCATAATCCATTCCCATCGTATTTTGAGTAAACATGAAATGTCCACTGTTATCAGTTTGGTTCGTAAGAGGATATTCTTCCTGAGCACTTGTGAGTTGAATGTCTACCTCTTCCAACGTTTCTCCCATCTCAGTCATAATTTGACCTCCAATTTGAGCACTAGGGCTATTACCAATATCCTCGCATGAATCGTTATTATCAACCAAAGTCAAAAATACCGTACAGAAATCATAGTTATCTTTTTCATCCCAAACATATACATCCAATGTTACTGGAGCACCTCCAGCATCTATTAAATCATCACATGTAAAAATCTTTGAAGAACAGTGTGTCAATGGATTGTATGAAGGATCATCTTGTGGTCTCACACTTCCAAATGTAAATCTTATATTATCGTTGTCAGAGCAATTGTCAAAAGCTCCTAAATCAAAATCACAAGCCCATAATTCAACTTGTCCACTTTGCATGAGTGCAGTACTCAAATTAACACAGTAAGGTGTAGGGGGAATGTTATCTACAACCATGAAGCTACTTTGACACGAAGCATAATTGCCACATCCGTCAGAAACTCTCCACGTTACTATATGACTGGTCATACTACCAGCAATTTCTTCAGGCAATGTAATTTGTACTTCTTGACCCGATTGGGTCGGTGAAATGTACAATCCACTGAGCTGAGGAGCAGTGCTTGATAACGTATAGTCGTTTGTATTGTCACCATTTAGGTCAACTTGTACCGTCCATGATAATTTATCACTAGAACAAAGTCCCAGATCTTCTGCTGTATTTGTTAAGGTTACAGTGCTCATACATTGTGCACCAGCATCTATTGTTTGATCCACACATCCCGAGAATGTAGGAGCCGTATCATCTAAAATCTTAACTACCTGTACTTGTGACCATATTCCAGGACTATTTGCAAGACTTGGATTGTAAGTACACCAGTTAATAACTGTCCAATAATTCAAAACCTTAAAACATGCACCGTCAGCAAAATAGAATGTATCTCTATCTACACTGTAAGCCATCATATCACAAGGTGCAGAATTCCATGTAGGAGTCTCAATTAATACATCTTGACATGTGATTATTGTGTCTCTTGGGAATGTTACCACTACCGGTCCACCAGCAATTGTTCCACTTACCGTTATTTTTTGTATGCAACTTATGTGAGGGTAGCCTGTAGCAGTCCAAGTTCTAAATATATAACCTTGATTACAGCTAGATAAGTGTGTTTCATCTTCATACTCTACACCTGCATATCCACAAGCAGCATCAGCTGTTGCAATTCCTGTAATTGTCAAATCCTCAGAATCACTCATACAGTCAATAACTACATCAGGTGGACACCAAATTATAGGAGTTGATTTATCTTCTACTCTTACATAAGACCAAACTTCACTATAGTTATCACCTGCAGTACCAAATTCACCATCAGCATCACCATCATCCCATACTCTCAACCAAACTTTGATTTGAGCATAGTCATTGATACCATCACCGTTTTCATCGATACCATATTCAGCAATATCTTGACAACAGAAAGTTACAAATCTACCGTCATCGTAATCAGATGTATCATCAAAGGAGTGGAAGTCATTGTTATAGGTTACAGATGCAGAATCCCCACACATTTGTGTTTCTCTTCTAATCTCTAATTTTACAGGACCACATCCATCAAATGAACCATTGTCAACACTTTCGGCCCACATTTTTGAATAACCTTGCTCTACTGTATTTCCAGGATTCGCTACCAATGTAAGAACGATGTCTTGTTTTGTAATAGCAACTGGAGGAGTATTATCTGCAACTGTTACCACAATACCATCTGAAGTTGTGTTGTCACAGCAATCATATGCATTGTAATAAAAAGTATGCTCTCCTACTGGAACATCATTGGCAAAATATCCAATATTTGGATCATAACCAATTGCAAAGTCACTTGAAGTCCCCGAACCTGTAACTGTATACGAAACAAACTGAGCACAGTTGTCACTTATCGTAACTGGATCTGGGAAAATGATTCTTGCACTACACTTCCAAGGATCAACAGAAGCACCAAAACTTATTGCATCAATTGATGGTGCAGTTGTATCAGACGCTTTCAAAACTTGTGAAAATTTAATTGGTTCCAAATTAGGATCACACCAATCATAAATTGTCCACGTTCTGATAATTTTTGCATTTCCAGAACATCCTGGTTCAGAACTACAAATTGGAATTACTGTATCCGAATAAGATGTAACGGTATTACAAATGTTACCATCTAATTTAACACCATTGATTGAAGGATAAGAGAACATCAATGCATATTGATGCACAGCGGCTTCATAATAAGCCACGAAGTCTTCATCATAATTTGGACTTAATGGATTACAAAGAGAACCATCAGTACCACCACAAGGGTAATCTGCTCTGTATTCTGCTGCAAAAAATGTGTAAACACTTTCAGGAGTAGTTCCCGTACCACAATCCAAATCAACATGTTGATTTGGTGGAGTGATAGCTGACGTCAATGCCAACGGATCGATACGATACTCACTTTGACATGTAACATAATTACCATCAGTGTCAGTTAATCGCCAAGTTCTCGTTACAATTGACGTTGCACAATCAACACCATCAATGTCATCAGTAAATGTAACAGTAAAATTGTTGTTACAATTATCAATAGCTTGTGGTTGTTCAACCATTAGGCCACCAATGTCACCTAGGTCTTCACATAAAATCGGAAGCACACAATCTGGATCAGTGTTGCCTACTTCACATGGGCATGACAAAATACTAGGAGGCAACTTGTCCTCAACTAGAATATGTCCCCAACAACTGTTAAAAGGCGGATTCATAGCAGCTGGGCCAGTACCATTCTCGACCACTGTAACTGTGTATAATCCGGTTTCTAATAATAACATATCACTTACAGGACCGTTAGGGCCTTCTAGTAAAATGTCATAGTTAAGCGGTGAAAAGTCTGGAATCGTAGATTCTCCCTCCAGAATCATCTCTACCGTTACTAAACCCTCGCAATTACCATTCAATGCTAAATTAATCTGGTCATCACATACAAGGGTCGCAGGAAATGCCTCTCCACTAGAATATAGGGATGGCAAAAAACTAAATGTAAGTAAAGTACAACACAGCAGCCAATTAGACAGCAGTTTGCCTTTACCCATTAAATCAGTCCACGACATTGGATAAATTTTTGGTTAAAAAAATAAATTGTAAAGCAGCGCCTCTACATGAGACGCTTGTTCAGAAAATTAGATGGGAAAATCTATTAGATGGGAAAATCTGACACAAATGTAAGTTGACTTTACAAAGGAAATATGATTTCGAATGGGTAATTAATAAAAAAATATTTTACTAATAATAGAAAATTGTAATATGTACTAAGTGAGATTTATCATTTTCACAACTTCATTTGCAACCTTAGACCCAATGGCAACCCCCATTCCTCCTAGCCTTAGAGCAGTATATACATTTTCAGAAACACGTTCTATGTGTGGTTTTTTGGAAAGTCCAGTAGCTATTATTCCACTCCATTTTTTTTCAACTTCAAAAGTTGAGATATTAAGTTTTTCTCCAACAAAGGCCTTCAAATGATTAATAATATGGTGATTTTCACCAAAATCTAGGGTCTGCTCTATTTTTTCATCCAAATTTCTTGCCCCGCCTATCAACAATCTATTGCCAATATTTCGAAAATAAACATATCCCCTATCATAATGAAATGTCCCTTTAAACTTCAAATTATCAATTGGTTTGGTCACCAAGACTTGATTTCGAGCAGGTATAACATCTACTTGAGGAAGTAGAGCTTTTGAAAATGCATTTGTGCACACAATCAATTGCCTAGCCTTCATCGACATATTTCTATCTAACTTTATATTTACATATTCACCTGAATCTTCAAAGGTATCAACTTTAAAATTATTGATTATTTCCACGCCTAGACCGATCGCCTTCTTCATTAAAGTCCGCATCATCAAAACAGGATTCAATTGACCTTCATATTTGTTAAAAAGAATATGGCTATAAATTCCTGTAGAAAAATCTTGTTTTGAAGATCCAATAACATCTTCTACGCCAATGGATTCATAAATAAGCTGATTTATATCTTCTAGATTGGCTTCACAATGATCAAAGGCAATTTTATCTGCAAATACTTCAGCACCTCCAAGTGATCTGTAGTTCATTTCTTTCAGACTCACCACTTCTTTCAAGAGTTTTAACCCTTCCCATCGCATTGTAATAGTTTGCTTGACTTCTTCTCTGGTTTGGGTTTTTAAGTCGTCAAGAATTTCACCAACTGTACCAAAGCAGGCAAATCCTGCATTCTTAGTGCTGGCCCCCGTAGGCATTATCCCAGACTCAATGACCACTACGGATTTATTAGGATATCGCTTCTTCAACTCGATAGAAGTAGAAATTCCAACAATACCAGATCCTATCACAGCAAAATCACAATCTGAAAACCAAAAATTCTTTTCCCAGTAACTAAACATATTAAAGCTTATTTTGTAAAACTAGTCTTAAAAGTGGCTATATAAAGATCACTTTTTTAATTTTATGATCAAAATTTGAAATTATGATACAACGTAAACAAAGTTTATTTCTATTAGTCGCAAGTCTTGGGTTTTGGAGTTTGTTCAAATTACCGTTTGCATCTAGCAACAAAATAGCGTCTCCGTTTTTTGAAGACCAATTGTTAAACATCAATGATCATGTCATTCTACTTGTCCTATGTATTCTAGGAGGAGTGCTTACAGCAGCTACTATATTACTCTTCAATAACAGAAAATTACAGCTGAGACTGGGTATTTTGAATATTATCTTTTCATTATTTTTAATAGTTGTAGCTCTTTGGGTTGTGTTTAGTAAAGCTCCTTCAATAGACTCTACAATCGATATATCTGACAATATCGGGCTATACATGCCTTTGTTATCATTTATCTGCGTGGTTTTGGCCAATTACTTTATTAAAAAAGATGATAACCTTGTAAGATCAGCTGATAGATTGAGGTAAGCAATTTAAAGTCATCAAATTTTCTATTTCATGCTTATGTAAGAAGATTCAAAGTATATAGCTTCTCAACTTAGCTTTTGAAAAAAATGAATATGGCTATTTTATTTTACCTTCAAGCACCCTTAATTTCGGGTATTAAAAAAGGGCTACTTTTTAACAAAGCAGCCCTTTTTTATACATTAGAACTATTATTAATCAACTCTTTTCTTAGCTGAATAATTAACTTTTAATTGACCTGATTTTCTCAATTGAGTTTTCACGTCTGAAACAATACCCATCGTAACATCTCCATCAACTCTCAAAGATGTACTTATACCTGGTCTTTGTACTTCTTGCACTGTACTTCTGTGCTTTTCCAAAAACAATGGAATATCACTGATATTTGCAAATTTATCTCCTAATTGTAATCTAGGCTTAGTTCCATAAGTTGATTGATAGTTAATCATTGGTTTTCCCATATACATGAAATTAACCAAAGATTTCTTTTCCAATTTTGTCAACTCTGTAGCGGAAGGTACATTGTTACTAACCTTAAGCTCAGCGTCTCTCAAAACTGTTACAACCATAAAAAAGAACAGAAGCATGAAAATAATATCAGGCAATGATGCAGTAGATACCTCTGGGTTTGCCTTTCCTCTCTTTTTAGTAAATTTTGCCATTTTTATTAATTTTCTTCTCCGAAATTAGTTGGTTCAGCTTCTGAAATAACCAAAGGAATTCTAGATCTAATTTCCTTTTGGTCAACTTTATCCAAAAACTCAAACGATTTTCCATACTTTTTTTGAGCCTCTTCCTCTCTTAATTCATTGTAAGCAGCTTTCAATTCATTATAAATCGCCAAGTACGTTTTGTAATTGGTACCTCTATCATTTTTGAATGAAATAATTGCTTTCGTTGGATCTTGAGACATATTTTCAAGCCTACGAGGATTCATAATGAATTCTTTCGTATCCTCTCTCAAATTTTTTATGTCCTTAGGTTCACCTCTAACAAGCAATTCATTATTGGCATTCACCAGTATTGAATATACGTTTCTAGAATTTAACCTCATTTCTGGAGGTGGTTCATTTGACCAAGGTGGTAACTTTACGTAAACCCCCTTATCTACATCAATAGTAGTAGTTACAAGAAAGAAAATCAATAATAGGAAGGCAATATCAGCCATAGAACCCGCATTAACTTCGGGCTTCATTCTATCTTTTGCGCGTTTTTTCGGCATAATTTCCTATTTAAATATGTTTAAAATTCCACCTACAACAGCAGCTAGTATTGATAGTCCAATCATTACAACAGTTGTTCTAATTCCACCTCCTATCCATCTAATCGTGTCAGCGCTTAAGTTTTGTTTACCTGCAATTTCAGCAGCTTTACCAGCTAGATCTGCATTTGACATTGACTTGAATATAAAGAATATTACAAGTACTAAAATAACTCCTGCTAAAGGTTTGATAGAACCCTTTAAATCTGAAAACACAGATTTTCCAGCAAATACAACCATAAAGAAAGCTGCAACTGCAAGCAATATTATTGGTATAGTAATAACTGGATTAAAAAAGTCAAATGTCTGCGTACTTTCTTTATCCTTAAGGATTTGAACTAAGTCCGTTCCAGCATCATAACCTGCACCACTTAAGCCATTGAAGATACTTCCTAACACAATAACAATACAAACGACTGCTAGTATTAAGGACCCCATTTGCCCTTTACTGTTTAAAATATTATATAGTGACTTCATTCGTTTTTTTTTTAATATTAAAATTCGAATTATAAGTATCTACTCCATAAAAAAATATAAAGCCAAATACTTAAAAGACTTGGTTGTTATTATTTGAAAAGGCCGTTTTTAGCCATTACATCAACAAGTCCGATTGAAGTCTCTTCCATTTTATTTACAATACCATCAATCTTAGAAACGATGTAATTATAAAAGATCTGAAGGATAATTGCTACGATAAGACCAAATACAGTTGTCAATAGTGCCACCTTAATACCACCGGCAACTACTGAAGGTGATAAATCACCCACTGCTTCAATTCTATCAAAAGCTTGGATCATACCAATTACTGTACCCATGAAACCTAACATTGGTGCAATTGCTATGAATAATGAAATCCAAACTAATCCTTTTTCCAAAAGACCCATTTGAACTGAACCGTAAGAAACAATAGCCTTTTCAACTGCTTCTGGTCCATCTTTGGCATTTCTTAGGCCTTCATAAAGAACGCTAGCAGTTGGACCTGGTGTAGATCTTGCTACCTCTTTAGCACCTTCTAAATCTCCCTCTCCTAATTTCTCGTCAATGCTGTTAAGCAATTTCGATGTATTAGTTGTTGCGATATTTAAAGTAATTATTCTTTCAATACAGAATGCTAACCCCAAGATTAAGGTAATCAATACAAAACTCATGAAGAACCAATCTCCCTCTATGAATTTTTCTTTTAACATTTGGAATACTCCACCTTCATCGGCAGCAGCATCTTGAGCAACTAGCTCAGAAAATCCTAGGAAACACATACCTAGCATAACAAAACCTACAAGAACGATTTTTCGCATGATAATTCTTTTTCTAAATAATCAGTATAATATTAATATTTGGTTTAAAGCCCTAAAATATAAATATTTGCATTAGTTGTGTAATTATCGACATCATATTTTCCAACTGATACGTTTTACCAAACCTTTGTTTACATTTTTTAGATTCTTTAATACAGATGTAAATTACATTCTTAGTGGTGTGAAATCATAATATTTCTTATTGAATTACCACTTTCTTTTAAATTATTCACTTAAAAGCGTTGTATTGCTGTCAACAACAGATTTTTTCCTTCGATTTAAAAATAATTTCAAATTTCATTTTCTTCATTATGATCTTATATATAAGGAATCATAATGTAAAAAATACCACTTAACTAAAAACTTTAAAAGCGGAGAATGAGGGATTCGAACCCTCGATACCCTTTTGAGGTATACACGCTTTCCAAGCGTGCGCCTTAAGCCACTCGGCCAATTCTCCAAAATGATTTATTCAACCATCGGGCACAAAATAGGAATCAATTATCAGCTTTACTAAATATTCGATTAGCATTTGCTGTAGTGACATTCATTATCTTAGAAATTTCAACATTTCTGACCTCTGCAATCTTCTTCGCAACCAAAGGAATGTAGCAACTTTCATTTCTTTTTCCTCTAAATGGCGTAGGTGCCAAATAAGGTGCATCTGTTTCCAATAACATTGTATCCATTGGCATATACTGAATCACTTCATCCAAATTTGCTTTTTTAAATGTTGTTACACCACCTAAACCCATCATAAAGTTAGTTTCAACAATTCGTCGACATTGATCAATGGTACCATTAAAACAGTGAAATATTCCAGTGAGGTCATCTCCCTTATGTTTTTCAATTATTTCAATTGTCAAATCCAATGATTCCCTTGAATGGATGATTATTGGCAGTTTATAGTTCTTTGCCCATTCGATTTGTCTTTCAAAAGCGGCAACCTGTTCTTTTTTAAATGTAACATCCCAATACAAATCGACACCAGTCTCCCCTATTCCATAATAAACGCCTTGATCAAGGTACTCCTTCATAATATCCAAAGTGCTCTCAAAGTCATCTTTAACAGAACACGGGTGCAGTCCCATCATTGGAAAACAATTGTCAGGATAGTTCTTGGCCAAAACATGCATATTATTTATAGACTCTAAATCTATATTTGGCAAATAAATTTTTAAGACATTTGCATTTATAGCGCTATTAATAACAACATCTATATCTTCGTCAAATTGTTCTAAGTATAAATGTGCATGTGTGTCTATATACATCGACTAATTTTAAAATGGCTAAAAACAACAAAAGTAAATATTATGTAGTTTGGGTAGGGCAAAATCCGGGAATTTATAATTCCTGGACTGATTGTCAAGTTCAAATAAAAGGATTTCCCAATGCCAAATACAAATCATTTAAAACCTTAGAAGAAGCAAAATTGGCCTTTGGAGGATCTGCTGTTCATTTTATTGAAAAGAAAAAATCACCTTCTCAACCAAAAGATATATCCGCATTCGCCGATCAAATAGTAAAAGAAAGTATTTCTGTAGATGCCGCTTGCAGTGGTAATCCTGGATTAATGGAATACCGTTGTGTTGAAACCATCAGCTACAAGCAAATATTCAGAATGGGGCCATTTGAAGAAGGCACTAATAATGTTGGAGAGTATTTGGCTTTGGTACATGCCTTGGCAATGCTCAAGCAAGCAAAAGATACTAAAACCGCTATTTACACAGATTCAAGAACTGCTATGAGCTGGATTAGAAATAAAAAAGTAAAGACCACACTTAAGCAAACAAGTAAAAACAAAAAAGTATTTGCTTTACTAAGCAGAGCCATTCATTGGGTCAACAACAATACTTTCAGTAATAAGATAATAAAATGGGATACTAAAAACTGGGGAGAAATACCTGCAGATTTTGGCCGAAAATAACCACAGTTTTATTTTACAAATCGCATTCTGTAATCAGATCGAATTTTACCTTTTTTTATATTTTCCAACTTTCTCTTAATAAGCCTTTTCCTTAAAGGTGGTAGTTTTTCTGTAAAAAGCTTTCCCTCAATGTGATCATATTCATGTTGAATTACTCTTGCTGCCATTCCATCGAAAGTTTTTTTATGCTCAACAAAGTTCTCATCCATGTATTTAATTACAATTGTATTGAGTCGATCTACATCACCCCTTATATCAGGAATACTCAAACAACCCTCCTCATAGGAAGCTTCAGTACCTCTTTCTTCAATAATTTGAGCATTTATAAAGACTTGCTTTATACCTAAAATATCATTTTCTTCTTCTTGCATTTGCTGTGTATCAACCAAAAATAATCTGATTGCCTTCCCTACTTGTGGCGCTGCCAGTCCAATACCTTTTGCATTGTACATTGTCTCCCACATATTTTCAATAATCTCCTTTAGGTTTTTATAATCTGGAGTAATCTCAATTCCCTTTTTTTTCAAAACAGGTTGTCCGTATGCGTAAATTGGTAAAATCATATATGTTTCAAATATCTTTGCAAAATTAACACTGCACTCAATTTATCCAAACGGGCCTTATCTTTTCTTTGTTTTTTTGACAATCCAGATTGAATCATAATATCTAAAGCTTGTACAGAAGTATAGTTCTCGTCTTGGTAATCAATAGCAATGTTTGGAAATAGCTTTTCAAATTTCTTAACAAAGATTCTTATCTCATCAACTACGTAAGTAGGGTTTCCATCTTTATGTGTTGGGAATCCAAAAACTATTTTTTCTACTTCTTCTTCCTTCAAATACATTTTAAGAAATTCTAAAAAAGTATTAGTATTCACAGTTTTTACAGGATTTACAATGATTTGCAATTCATCTGTAGCTGCAACGCCTACGCGTTTAATACCATAATCTATTCCTAAAATTCTTGCCATCACTTATTTAAATGCAAATGTACTCGTATTAGTTCAAAAAAAAGACCCCTCTTCAGTCTGTACCAAAGAAGGGCCCCATCCCAAAAACAGTAAATCTTATATATCTTATCTAATAGCTACCATTTTTACAGTAGCGATATTGTTATTTGTTTTTAATGTCAGGTAGTAAACTCCACCATGACCTAATTCTTCAGCACTAAGTGAAATGCTATTCATTCCTTTGTTGAATGTTCCAAATATTCTTTTCACTTGCCTTCCTTGAATATCAGTTACCGAAATTTCAACATAGTCCTGGTTTGCAAGTACAAAATTGACTTTTGTTTCATCTGTAAATGGATTCGGAGTATTCTGATACAATTCAAAAGTTTGAGCCAATTGATCATTTCCAAAGTCAAGCTTTGGTGTACTTACTTGACCACCATCTTTGTATAGTTCCGATTTTACAACATCATTTGATATTGACAATACTTCACTTATTTTACCGCTTTCAATAGCAAATGCATTAATAACAAAGTTTTGAGTCTGTTCAGTTGATGAATTGTTCCAACTCATAGCTACAGCATTATCTAGCAATCTGTAATTAGATTTAGAAAATGCATTATTTGTACCCTCGATTGATTCTACAATCAATTTAGAATTATCATAATTCATCGTCAACTGGAATCCTTCAACATTTGCGTTGTTGATTATAACTGGAATTTGAACCGATTCTCCAACTTCAAATGATTTGTCTTCAATTTCTAAAGAAGTTACATCAATGCTTCTGCTCTCAACTCCATTTCCATTTAAAGAAGCCGTCGCTGTACCATTTACATCCCCTATCTTTACCGCTATGAAATCTACTTCCATGTCTGACTCAAGATTAGAAATATAGTAGTCCTCAGTGAATTTTTCAGACAATGGATCTGTAGGATCTACAAACTTAAACTCACTGTCAACAAATCTCCATGAATCATTGTTTGGAAAGTTATTATAAACTCCTAAGATTAATTTTCTCAATTCTAGTAAATCTATCGAAGTCAATTTATTGTCTCTATTGATATCCGAAGCAATTATCTTGTATGGACTGTCAAATCTTTGCATTCCTAAAACATGTCTCTGAATTTCTACCAAATCTAAAGTAGACACCCCGTTCAAAGGATTCTGACTACTTGCAGGATTAATTAAATAATCACCACCCATTGGCATATCTGGAAAAGCATATTCGCCATCCTGATTTGTCATTTCCGCAAGTGGGCTTCCTTCAAGTGTAATATGAACATCACCAATATTTTCTAATGTTTCAGTAAATACAGATCCACCAACATTAACTGTTTCTTCTCTCTGACCCTGACAAGCATTATTATTATCTTGAACATTCACCAAAGATGTACAGTAAGATTGATTAAGCGTACCGTTATATCCTACAACTGATGCCCAAATTTCAACCATTGTATCTCCTCGAGAAGTACAATCAAACTGAATTAATCTGTCTGAAGGATCGTCTGAAAAAGACAAGATAACATCATCTCCACAGGGGTGTGAACTTCCAGCATTAAAATCAGAAGCCCAAAGTTCAACCATACCAAAATCAGGTGTGCCATCATTGTCAAAATCCATTGGCATTAAATCAACTGCAATTCCATTTATACAATAAGCCGTTGGAGCTTTACAGTTGTATATTGTAAATGTTTGATTCCTGGAAGTTGCATTTCCACATCTATCATAGAATGTCCAAACAACTACGTGTGTACCTATTGGGAAGTCACCACTAAATCCAGTTTCTCCTCCATTTCCTGAGTCTTCTGTAACAGGGTTTGTAAATGTATTTGGCCCTACACCTAACTCACCAGCATATACAGAATACTTCCATCTCATATCTTCAAGAGCAGTACATGTTGAAGATCCACTTGCCGTTAATTCTATAAAACCATCCTGACATTCAGAATCATAAGTACACATTTCAATTGAATCCCCAACTACTAATTCAGGGGCAACATCATATGTGACTTTTAGAACTTGTACACAAGATGAAATAGGTAGTGATGATTGACACCAGTCAATTACTTCCCAATGTCTTAGCACTTTAAAACAAGCATCCCCATTTGTTCCGTTGAATGTAAATACTTCATCATCATAATTAGAGGCTATCATTCCACATCTCGTATTGTCAAATTCAGGATAGCCCACTTCTTCAGGACTCAAATCTGCCATCAACATACAACCAATCATAATGGTATCTCTTGGACATACAAAATTTGTACTAACATTAACCACGTCTGGGTTTTCAAATGTAATTATTTGCTTACAAGTCGAAGTTCTTCCCCCGCTATCTGTTGCTGTAAATACTCTCGTATATGTTCCTAAATTACATGACGTAATTTCATTTATACCTTCTTCAGTTACATCAGCTCCACAATCATCTAAGACTGTTGGAAATCCAAATTGAGGCGTTAAGTTACTTGCATTAAATGCAGCATCACAATCGACTACTTCATTAGGAGGACATAACAATGTAGGTGCTAGTTTATCTTGAACGTCAACACTTACCATACACTCATTGTAGTTACCAAATATATCAACAACTCTAAATATAACCATTTGCTCTGTTCCTACATCAGCGCAACAGAAATTCACAGCCTGACTGAATCCACATATATCTTTGATCTCCAATATATAAGGAACCTCTGTCAAACAATCTGCATCATTCCATTCATTGTATGGAGCTGGCGTCATCATAACGCAATCTCCAGCACATTGACCACTAGATACTTCAAACGATGCATCAACATTATCATAGTGTGAATCACAATTATCTGTTGCAAAGTCCCCAATTATTACATCTGAAGCAAAAGCATTATCTTCAATAGCAACTCTAAAATAATGAGTACCACATGGTGAGTTCGCTGGCAAATTAAATCTAAACGAACTTGATTGAGTTATATCCAATAATGGCTCAATTGTATTCGAAGTATTAGACCCTGTATACCTCTCAGAATATAGTGCCTCCCAAACAGAACCATTATAGTATAAAAGCTTAAAGTTAATTCCATTTTCTGCAGTAAAATTTCCTGTACTAGGAGCAATCCAATTCCAACTAACATCAAAAGAAGAGCTAGTAGGACCTTGCTTAATAGTTAAATTGGAAGCCATATCACCGGAATTGTCAGCATACGCTCCATCCTGTAATAATACTACGTTACTATTAACAGAATTTGGACCTAATACTGCTGAAGTTTCATTAGGCAAAGGCCTACCATTTTTCCAGTTTTCATAAGAAAGACTTTCATGATCATCCCATAAGAATGAATTGCCAAATCTCTTCATACCTAACCAAAATCTATCTCCATAGCTTTGTCTTACTTTTGAAACCAACCAATCCTCTTCTGTTTGATTATCAAAAGTAGCCAATGTTCCGCCATAAGCTTCAGCTCGTTTCTTAGCAATTGTAGCTGATGTTGAATAATTTGAGATATAGTAATAACTACCGTTATTCTCACCAACATAATTTAAACCACAGAACTCAGGTATTTTACAAGCACAATTGTCTGGATCAGACGTCATTCTTCTTGCCAACATACAATGTTGTTTACAGTCATCATAAGAACCATCATCAAATGAAGTTGCATTTACAATGGCAGAGCCACCAGTAGTTAAACTTACAGCAGTAAATTGATCACAAATTGCAATTGGTGGTGTATTATCTACAACCTCCACTAACACAAAACATGAAGAACTTTTATAACATTCATCATAAACAACAAACTCAACATTATTCAGACCCATAGGAAGAATAACAGAAGCTGTGCCATTATAATCTATCTCAATTCCACCCTCATATTTTAAATCAATACGCAAATTAGAAGAACAATTATCTGTTGCATCTGGTAAAGGCAATGATAAACTGGCCCCACATGTTACTGATCCATATACAGTATTTGTAGCACCCATAAGTGTATTAGTGCTCAACTGTAAAGATTCTGGACAAGAAACAACTGGTGGCGTATTATCCAATATTTCTAATATCTGAGGTGAAGGGCATGTATATGTTTGTTCTCCATCACAGTGCCATTCTCTTAATGTCCAAGTTCTCATGATCTTTCTTGAACATCCTACCTGAGGTAATTCAATGTCAGTAAACAAAACAGTTGAATTACAATAAATATCTGGGAAAGGGTATAAACTAACAACAGCTGGCTCTCCATTAACTGTAGTCAATATTGTAGGCGCACCTACTTCTTCTGGGTCTGGATAACCGTTATTGTTGTCATCCCAACGAAGGTCAACATCTAAAACACCATCACCATCTGAATCAGTATCTAATACCGAAAACAAGTCAGACTTCTCACACAACTGATCCGAACTCCAAAGTCCATCACATGATAATGCATTACCACTATCAGCTGAATAGCTAATTGGGCAAGTAACATCGCCAAAATTAATTCGCTCTAGTCTATATATTATTTTACAAACTGGAGCCTCATTACCCTTAGAATCTACTGCAGTATACTCTCTTGTTATTACTTTTATATAAGTAGGATCACATATTGGATCTATAGATTCCGATAATAAAATCGGTACAGCTAATCCCTCACAAGCATCCATATAAACAGGACCTTCAAGAATGCTAAAATCATTACAACTCAAATTAACAGGAGCTGTAGGACACACCTCCAATAATGGACCTAATTTGTCTTCTAGAATAATTTCCCCCCAACACGAATTACCACTATTCATATCAGTTACCTTAGCATATAAATCTTGTCCTATATAAGACGCATCTATTATTGGGTTTCCAATATCACCATATTGATTTGATACTGTCACTACAAAATTAACTACACCACCTGGAGGCGGAGGGCAAGAGGATGCTTGATCATTTAATATCATATCAGCTGTAATATTAGCCTGACAGTTAATATCAATAGAAACTTGTGTTGAACCATTACAAGCCAATGAGCATTGGGTGTTAGCTATGGTTCCACCAAAAAAAGCTAGTACAATTACACAAGTGCAATTTCTTAACCATCGGTTGATAGTCGAATTAAAATACTTCATGAGATCCGTTTTAAATTTTTACTGTTCGGGAGACTTCAATTCCCACTTAATAAAAAATAGTTTACTTATTTCTTTTGGATCTATTAGTACTCAAGGTTGTGGCTCTAGTACTTATCAGTCCTTCACAACTAATTCATACATAATCGAATACAAATGTAATAAAATTATAATATGTTGTTGTAACCTTCAATAGGTATATTACATATTTAAAAAATTAAATGCATGAAAAAGTATAATAAAAGGAATAACAAAGGCGAATACCCTTATAAAAATGTGAAATAACGTCAGATACAGAATTAAAATAAAATATAAACACCCAAATCAAAACCAATGCAACAAGGTAGCTCCTCAATCAATAAACCATCTAAAAAATAGAATAACACACAATAATTTAACAATCTACCAGAATCAACACACTCTAGAATAAGATCTTTCTAACCTTTTGTGAGGTACAAAACAGAAAGTATAAAGAATTCAAGCATTGCAATTCTTTACAATACAATATTTTTAAAATATTACCACACAAAATTAATTGGATTGGTCCATTTAAGAACTCACGAACTTGCAATTCTTGCTATAGATATATATTCAACACAGATTCTTAAAAAAATTAGAATGAAACTGGAATAATTTAGACAGCCATAAAAATCCCAGAGACAAATTTCAACTCTTTATGAGGCTAGTGACCTCCCTCACTCTAGACATTTTAAACACTATTCTTTTTAGGACTTTAACTAAACTATTGAAGAATGTCTTAGATTACAGATCATAAACTAAATAGGTTTTCTTCGAATGATATACGAAATATATAAAGCAAGTAAATCCACAATTACACAAAATCCTAAAAAATCTTCAATAGGTATAGAGGAAAAGGAAGTCAACATATCTTTAATAATGATCTATCTAATGTTTTGCGAGTCCTTAAGTAATGAATTGAAAATATGCGAAAGGCTAACAATTTTGCTCTGGATAGATTTCAACATATGAAACTCTAACTAAAATTCAGATAGCCATCAGAGAACGATCTATTTATAGATAAATATAATAGCAAAGATATATCATAAAAAAAGCCCCCCTTCAAATTAATGAAGAGAGGCCATCCCAAAAACCGATTTTATTCTAGTACTATTCGATTATAATCATCTTCTTAGTAGCTGTGAAATCTCCACTATCTAAACGGTAGTAGTATACTCCAGCAACTCCAAAATCGGATTTACTCAATTCTATTCTATTAGAACCAGCTGCATAGTTACCAGTAATAGTCTTAACAACTTTACCAGTTACGTCAGTGATTGTTAATGTAGCATCAGCAGATTGAGGCATATCAAAACCAATTACAGTGTTAGCACTGAATGGGTTAGGCTCATTCTGATTAAGAGCAAATGTAGCATCTGCATCTCTTGCATTGTTAAGTACGATATTAACGATGTCTAAGTTAGATCCTACATAAGCCTCAGCTGTTGTAACATCACTGTTAAGATTGATTATATCAGATAACTTACCAGTAGTATTAGCTTTAAATGTCATAGTGAATAAATCACCTGTTGCATTTAGTGCCTCATTGCTATTCCAAGAAGTAGTCACAGAGTTTCCTACAACTCCGAAGTTATCTTCAGTAACATTTACAGCACCAGCTTGAACACTTACTAACTCAAGACCTTGAGCGTTTAATGTGAATTGGTAACCGAATACATTATTAAAGTTATCTCCAGATACTGTTAAATCAACAGTTTGACCAGCTTCAACTTGCATATCTTCAAAATCGATATTGATAGTAGCAGAAGATCTGTCTTCAGTTGTACCGCTAGTTAAATTAGCAACTACACTCTGATTAACATCTCCAATCTTGATACCTATGAAGTTTTCATCCATCATATCAGTTGTCAAGTTGTAAATATCAATAGTCTCATCAAAGTTCCAAGGGTTGTTAATATCTAATGTTTGAGAAGCATCTGCGAATCTCCAGCTAGAATTATTAGAAAACTCACTGTTTATTCCTAAGATTAATTTTCTCAACTCAATTAAATCAATTGCAGTAACTGCACCATCATTATTAACATCAGCAGCGATTAATTTGTAAGGGCTATCAAGATTAGCTAATCCTAAGATATGTCTTTGGATCAATACTAAATCTAAAGTTGAGATACCATTAAGGTAATCACCATCTTTACTAGCTGTTACAGCGTAATCTAAATTCGTTACGTTATTGTTGAACACATACTCACCGGCATTAGCCATGTAACTAGCTTCATTCTCGTTGATCATTTCCATGTTAGAAACTTCAACATTTTCAATTAACTCACCAAATTCTGTTGCGAAGTTACCAGCAATCATACTTCCTGATCCGATTGTGTCTTGACAACCATTAAAGTTATCAACCAATCTCAAGTTAACTTGACAGAAATCATAATTACCACACTTATCCCAAACATATACACCTATTGGTAATACAGAGTTAGAAGCAGCTGCCAAATCATCACAGTTGAAAATTCTTGCAGAAGATCTTAAAGCAGCATTGTAAGTAGGATCATTTTCAGGAGCTACATCACTAAATGTGAAACATAAGTCATCAGCCTCAGTACAGTTATCAAATGAACCTCTATCAAAGTCAATAGCCCATAATTCAACCATTGAAGTTTCAGGACCAGCGCCATCAGGATCAGCCATAAGTGCAGTACTTAAGTTAATACAGTAAGGAGTTGGTGCTTTCTTATCTTGAACAGTGAAGTAAGATGTAGTAGAACTTACGTTACCACAACCATCATAAATCTTCCAAACAACTCTGTGAGTAGTCTCTCCACAGTCAGCAGGAATTTGATCTGGAATGTTAATAGTATATTCAAAACCTGGAGCAGTAGCGAAGTCACCCTCGTTATTATCAACTCCACCTCTGTTTCCTACTCTAACATCAGGAATCAAGTAACCATATACATTTAAGTTATCAGCAGCATTATCTTCTGACCATAATGGATCAGTTGATGTATTTCTATCTTCAGCAACAAAAGATGACCATTCTCTATCGAAAGTCCAGTCGTTGTTGATATCTACATATACATTCCACTTCAACCATTGTGAAGGACAAGCATTATCAATGATGTTACCATCAGAGTCAACATTTGTATCATTACCAGTTGCAGACATTTGAATACCTACACCTACACAAGAACTATTATCAACTGTAGTTCCAGATCCACCTGATCCAGGTACCGCCTCAAACATACTGTCTTGAGCAACAACTACAGGAGCATAAGTATCAATTAATTTACCAATTACAGTCCAAGTCCAGATTCCTCCAGTGCTAGGATTGTTAGGCTCATATTGACACCAGTCAATTACTGTATAAGTATTAATGATTTTTCTACAAGCGTCACCTTCAAAGAAGAATGTATCACTTTCCATAGACCAACCTACTAAGCTACAGTTTGCGTCAACCCATACAGGCTCATCACATAAACCATCAATACAGCTTAATCTAACTTCTGCATAATCAGGAATATCGTCATCATTAGTATCAATTTGCTCTATATCAGAACCACTTACTTCCATCAATCCACAGTCATCACCATCATTGTCAGCCAATCTGATGAATTCATCCTCAGAGTAAGGCCAATCAATAGATACAGAACCGTCAAATTGTTGCACAGAAGCTGGTCTTTCAATAATAATTAATTGTCTACATGAAACCTCAGTTCCTGCAATTGACCACCATCTTGTAATTGGACCATAGTGACAAGCCTTATTAAATAAGTCTTCATCAACTTCACTCCACCAAGCAGCAGTATAATTTTCAAGTCTTCCGTTACCATCTACATCTGTACACATACCAACTTCGTTGATTAACATACCATTCGGATTAGTAACAGTGAAACTAGCTATCACACCATCTTGGTTGATATCTAATCCACATAAGTCAGTGTAAGTAACATCAAGGTTACCACAAGTTGAAGAAGCATGAGCAGAACCACCTGTTACAGCAAGATCTTTTTCATCCATTTCACATGTAATCTTAACTAAAGGAGGACATGCTAAAGAAGGAGCCAATTTAGCCTCTACTCTTACTGTAGCCCAAGTGATACCAAATTGATCACCAGGAGTTCCTGGTATACCATCCATGTTAGCATCATCCCATACACCTAATTCTACCTCGATTAATACATAATCATTAATTCCATCACCGTCAGTATCACCACCAGTTCCGTCAATTAAATCTTGACAACAGAATTTAACAAATGCACCCTCATCAGTATCATCTCTATCATGCCCAGCAGGCTGAGAAGAGTTTGCCAAATCATTGAAGTTAAAGAATGATGAGTTGTTATTATGATCATCACCCAAGTTTCCACAGAAACCAATGTTATCTTCAGGATCGTCGTCAGCATCAGTTCTTCTGATTGCAACTCTTACAGGACCACAATCACCATCATGTGAACCATTATCAACACTTGTTACATATAATTTAGCAGAACCACCAGATGGATCAGTTGGAGAACTTGTTAAACTGATTACGATGTTTTGCTTAGCAATTGCTACAGGAGCAGAACCATCAACAACAGTTACAACTAACTCAACATAAGAAACATTACCACAACAGTCGCTTAACTCATAAGTATAAGTGTAAGAGTCCATAGCTTTAGGTAAACCTTCTACTATCCAAATTGGAAATCCGTTTGCATCTAATACAGGGTTATCATCGCTGTCTAACATTACTTTAGGACCAGCAACGATTTCAGTAACTGTACCTGGCTGACCGTAAATTCTATAAGTTACGTCAGAAGAACAGTTATCATATAAGTGATCAGGCACTGGTAATCTAAAGTTAGCAGCACAACCCCAAGGATTAGCACTTACAGTCATAGGAGCTAGAGGACTAGCAGTAGGACCTTCAGTATCTTTAGCATGTATAACTTGTACACCATTAGCAGTCTCTCCAGTACACCAATCTAAAGCAGTCCATGTTCTGATAACTTTACTGTTACCATTACAATTGTCACCACAAGCAGGTAATACTTGATCATCATAAGTAAAGAATACATTACAAGCTTGACCTTCAAACTCTTGTTGCAGTCCTTTATCATTGAAACATAGTGGGTAAGCATTTCTTACACCAGCAGCGTTTGCATTACATTCCCAGTTTGCAACGAATACTGGATCATAGTTATGACCGTCAGTAGCATCACAAGTAGGTAGAGGACAAGGATTAACTGCCTCCCATTGAGCTCTGAAATAAGCATAAATTGCATCAGGAGTAGTTTCAGCTCCACAAGTCATTGTTACAATGTTTGCAGGCCAGAACCATTCAGTTCCCAATGCCTCAACACCAATTCTTTCTCTTGTAATAGTCTGAACTTGAGAAGAAGTGTTTCCAGCTGCATCAGTTGCAACCCACGTTCTCAATACTGTTCCACCATCACAATCGTTACCAATTGACTCTTCTTGAACAACTACTAAATCAACTATATTACAAGGTGAACCATTTGCAGATAAATAATCATCAGCAGTTACATTGTTACCACAAACGATTTGACCATTATTAAATATCACAGAAGCTGATATAAATTCTCCTTGATCACCACCTACAGTATCGTCCCATCTTAACATCCATGTTCCTGAAAGCTCTTCACCATTAAGATCAGCTAACTGACCCATAGGTAATTGCAAGCTAGCACCAGTTCCTGGTACAGCGGCAGCACATGACCATGCAGCACCTTCATCATCAAAAACAACATTCATGTCATCATTGATTCCACATTGATTATCAACTAGATCAACCGAAGCACCAGATGGAGCAATCAATTCTAATTCAATATCACCAACCCATGTATGCTCTAAGTTAATAGCAACATTTATATCTTCAACAAGACATTCAGGAGCATCAACTTCAAATGATAAGAATTGCTCAGGTTCAGCAGAAGTAATCGCTTCACCTTCAATTGGTAAGGCAATAATTCCATTTACATCAGTAGCTACCTCAATAAAATTAGGAATATCTTGCTTACAAGTCACAGTCAAATCTTCAACAGCAAATACAGGAGGTAATTTATCTTCAATTACCATTTCACCCCAACAAGAATTATCTCTAATTACATCATTTACAGTTACAGTGTAAGTACCTGGATCAAGTGCTAATGATTGACCATTAACATCAGCTCCATTATTTACACCCTCTATATATACTTCATATCCGTTGAAGTAACATCCATAAGGACCACCTTCCAAGAACATATCAGCAGAAATAAACGCTTCACAATCTTCATTCAACGATACATTAACTAAATCATTACAAGCTAAAGAAGTAACAACTTGGTCAGAAGGGAATTCATTTACTGTTATACACCAATCACATGATGTGATGTTTCCAGCAAAATCAATTGCACTGAAATCAAAACAGTGAACACCTATAGGTAAAGCTTCACCAGAAGCAAACTCATTTAAACCAGGCAACATTGGAGCTGGAGGAGCCACAACTTCACCAGTGAAAGAGAAGAATGCATCAATAGTAAATCCAAAATCATTAAAGTATCCAGAACCACATTGTACAGAACACAGGTAAGTGTTTCCACCTGTAGAAGTAATACCATTACAAGCAGGACCATTCCAAGAAATTGCACCACCTACAGTCAATACTTCCATGTATAAACCTGGAGAAGCATCTGTTACTAAGTAAGGATCACCATTCATATCAAATACTGGAATACAAGCTTCCTCACCTGGATTTGTAGCAAATACAGTAACGTCAACCAAACCTGAAGTAGCTACAGGAGTTGCAGTTAAAATACAAGGCATTGCAGTATGTGCTGCAGTTGCACCAGCTGGAGCTTCATAAAAGTTAACAGTTGCCATAGTTTGACCCCAAGCAGTGTTATCAAAGATGAAACATCCTTCATTTATTTGAACATCAGCACCAGTAGGGAAACCTGAAATATCAAATTCCTGTACTTGAGATGTTTGAAAACCACCACAAGACAAAGTTGCACCTTGACCTGGACAGTTACCAATAGAACCAAATGTTCCAGTAATTTCCTGCTCTCCTACCGGACAGTTATCAGAAACTAGAACTTCATAATCATATATTTGCTCACACTCACCACCTTGTAGGTTGAAAGTAAAATCACCTGGACAAGTCAATACTGGTGGCTCAACATCCTCAACTGTTACTTTAACTTCACAGTCGATAGGGAAAGAAGCACCAGAACCAGAACCAGTACCAGTAATATTAACACAAGTCGTACCTAGTGGGTAAGTGGCAGGACCATTTGCTAAACCAGTAAATGAGTTTAAGAAGTCAACACAAGCAGTAGCAACACTAACTGAACCAGTAACTGAACTAACTGCACAGAAGTTATCTACATCAGCATCAGCCAACAAAGTAAACCCTAAAACGCCATCAGCAGCCCAACCATTATAGTCAGCTACAGGAACGCAAACTGTTATAACTATAGCACCAGCTCCATTACAGTCACCAACACCACCTGGGTTAATCACTTGACCAATAGTATTGCCATTTTCATCAGCAATAAAAGGTTGCTCTGTGAAAAATGAGAAATCACCTCGCATGTCAAAGTCGATACATACTTCAGTCACACAGTCAGCCGAAGCTGGAACTTGAACGACACCAGCAATTTCAAAAGGTGTATCAATAAGACCTAAATTGTTAAAATTAAATGGAGTTTCAGCCCCAACAACGGTAACAAAATCTCCAGGAGAAGGAAGAATTATACAATCCATAGCACCAGAACCAGTACCAGTAGATCCATCAACAGATGGGTTAGGAATAGTAAATACAGCTTCACATACGCCTGGATCAGTACCTACAGTTTCGTCACATGGACAAACTATTGTACAATCTCCGCCGCCACCAGTAACAATACTAGCTACAACTTGTCCGCTTGGTGTTCCAGAACCACAAGCATAAGCTCCATTACCAGATGCCCCTCCATCTCCGCTGTAAAATACAACTTCAATAGGGTCTTGACCTGGACAGTTAGGAGGTAATTCCGTAGACAATGTAATCATTGCTGGAGGACACCATCCGTCTCCAAAAGTTTCAAAAGTGTGCAATTCAATGGTATTAGCATCATTTACACAAGCCGTGGTTGTTCCACCGGCTGGGTTTTGGCCACCACAAAGAACTTCTGCATCTGCAGTAGCATCCCATAGTACCCATGAGTTTTCACCATTGAAACCACCAGCTACATAAGTAACCTCTAGTAGAGTTTCACCAGTTGCACATTGACTAGAAGCCGTTTGTACAACCACAGTCATCATAAGAAGACATGGTATTAGTTTAGTAAATAAATTAAAAATCTTTTTCATAATAAGATAAGATTGAGTTTGTTATAATCGAATTTTCAAAAAATAAGAAATTGAGTAATCGTTTATTTAAGACGTTCAACGACATCTTTAGCGATATCGTCAGCTTTTACACGCAATTGTGTGGAATCGCTGTAACGAGAAATTTGCATTGCCATTGCAGCATGACCTCTAAATAGTGCTTCATTGATAGTAGCATCTCTAAATGTCATTTCCATAATGGTTTTGTCTAAAAATGTTGTTCTAGCCGAGAACCTAGCTTCTTCAACTTGATCAGTCGCATCCCTTGCTCCTAATCTAGAGTTTTGTAGCTCTGCTTCTAGAATTGTCATCGCTGCTTCATCAGTCAAAGAAACATTTGCTTTTTGAGTGATAGAGTAATCTGCATCTACTGCATTACCTACGTCTGCACGAGAAGTAGCTAATTGGGCATTTACATTTGAAGACATTCCTAAGAAAAAGAGAGCAAAAATGAAAGACACTGACAAAGCCTTGTAGCTTTTGAGAGTCATTTTTGTAGAATAAACGTTGTACGCCTTTTTCATGAGATTGAGTTTAAATAAATTTTAATAATCAAATAATACTAATATTGGCATCGACCATTGTCGAGACCACGGTTTTACCTTGTAATCTATATTATATGGAGACTTTTAAGTGATTTCGTCTTTTTCCTAAAAGGACTCCAGTAACAAATAAAAAACACTAACAATCTGCTGTAAGCAAACTATTAATCTGTACAAAGATAGTTTTTCAATTCAGGGATTTAGTACCGTCGCTTTGGTATATTTCATATATACATATTTTCTAATATATAAAGTCCCCATAATAAACACTTTGCTCAAATTAATATTGTATTTATTTATTCATTATTTTATCTTCTGTTACTTTCTGCATTCCCACACTTTTTTTATTGCCTCCAATATCAAATCGGACTGCTAATTCGTGTGTTCCGTTGTTATATGTCTGAAACTCAAGGCGACTTGCACCATAAGAATACGTAAAGTTCATTGAATTTATGCGTGTACCAATTATAAAGCCTAATGTTTCATCGGCTCCTACAGTATATGTTACACCACCTCTTAACTTATCATCTAAGAACCTAGCTAAAAGGTTAATATCTGCATGAAAAGGTACGTTCATTAGTTTTTTAACCATTATTGATGGTTCTAAAACCATATTTGCATCTAAGTTATCTAATTTATACCCTAATGAAAGAATATACCCTATCTCACGTTCAGTTGTGCTATCGCCATCATCTATTCTTGTGCTAACAAGAGAAGGCAAAGACAAACCGTAAGTTAGTTTACTATTAAAGACACCAAAAACGCCAAAAGAAACATCAAAAAAGTTTGTTCCAACTATATTTTGGTTAATTACTTCGTCTGGATCTAATGCCGGTCCAGAAAAAACATCAGCTGATAAACCATGTTGTATGTATTCTGCTGACAATCCAAAACCTATTCTATTTGTTGGGGTATCTATAGTATAAGAAACCGAGCCCTGAAGCTTTGTTGTTTTTAAATCCCCATTAGAATCAGTCAAAATCAATCCTCCAAACCCTAATCTATCCGCAATTGGGCCATCATAACTTATAATTAATGATTTTGGAGTACCTTCAAAAGTAGCCCATGTATTTTTATACGATAAAAACAAGCTATGGTTTAGATCATGCCCGGTTGCACCTGGGTTTACAAGAACTTGATTCATAAAGGCCATATCAGAAATATATCTTTCATCAAAATATCTGTCATTCTGACCAAATAAACTACTTGCACCAAATACTATAAAAAGAAGGATATAAATATTTTTCATGGCTTGCTTTCTTAATATTAATAATGTAGAATTTATCATTACTTGTTAGTCTCTTAATAAAGTTACAGTTCCTTTATATGTATTTGTGCTTGTTCTCAGAACCCAATAATAAGCGCCTTGTGGCAATTCTATATTATCCATGTCAATTCCATTCCAATTATTGGCATAATTTGATGATTCGAAAACAAGTCGACTATATCTATCAAAAATTGCAATTTGAGCATTTTCAGAACAGCCAATTGTTAAAGCTTCATTTGCTCCGTCACCGTTTGGCGTTATAACACGTCTGCCTTGGAAACACTCAGCTCCAGTACAAGTGGTGAGCAAATCAAATGTGAATTCAGCTTCACAACTATTATCATCTGTTACTGATAAGGTATACATTCCAGGACTTAAATCTTCAACTAAGAAAGTTGGGAATGGGTCATTCAATGCATCTGGTGACCAGTTCAATGTATAATTTCCTGCCCCACCCGAAACTGCAGCAAGTATAGATCCATTGCTCTGTCCATCATCTGGACACACCAGATCGTTAGGATCTGCTCCAATCGAAATAGCAGGAGGTGCAGTAATAACGGTTGAATTTTCAACTGAAAATATTCCACCTGCATTATCAACAAGAGAAATATCGTAACTATCAGCACATAAACCATCTATTGTAAAATCTCCATCGTTGTTAAAAATAAATTCAGTAGAATTTGCTCCAGAATCTGTCAATGTTATTGTAAATGGTGGAGACGCAGGTGCTGGCGCTTGTATAATTCCGCTAATAACACCCATACAATCACCTTCTGCACATGGCGTTGCAAAACCAGAAAAGGGTGTCCTAACAAGATCAACAATTAACCCCAGATCACCCGAAGTAAATATTGTAATTTCTAAATTGACTGTACATCCATTTGCATCTTGAACAATCACCGTATAAGCTCCTGCATCTTGTAACCCTGATAAATCCTGAGTAGTTGCTATTAAGTTTCCATTATAAAACCATTGATAAACATATCCACCAGCTCCTCCAGATACGTTAATATCTATAGTAGGCAATTGAGCAGAAGCTACTGTTACCACCAAACCATTTGGTGAGGCAACAATGCTAAACGGCTGCGTATCAGAAGACCCAGTTTCAGTGTCTGTAAAAGTTATAGTATGATTACCAATAGGGAAGGTACCTGTTAATGTTCCGGTATTATTGGTTACTAAGTTACATGCCTGAGGTGCTCCACCATTTATAGAAACTTGACAAGTTGTAGAACCACATCCACCGGTAACAGTAAATGTTGCTTGTCCATCCATTCCTGAACAAGGTGAAGGATCCACTGTGATATTAGAAATATCAATATCATTTCCAGCAGAGGAAGTTATAACAGCTGTTGCCTCAACCAAACCACCTGCTGAATCCGTAAATCTAACTGTATATGTACCTGCTTCATATTTATTACTGTCATTGTGAGGCTGGACATTGTTAGAACCATTAAGCTCTACAGATATCGTAAAAGGAGGACATCCTCCAGAAATCATGGTACTAATCATACCATTTGCTTGATTACAAGTCGCAGGCATTGTACCCGTTACACTTGCAACTAGAGGTACAGGAACTGATAATACAGTTCTTGTTTCAGATACAAAGCAAGCAGAATCGTTACTATCTGTACATGTAATAACATAAGTTCCTGCAGGAGCTGTAGCTTCACCAGAGGCGTCAAATGTCAATTGTGGATTACTCGTAATCTCATAATCACCTGATCCTCCTGTACATGTTACTATAATTCTACCGTCAGCAATACAACTTGCAGAGAAAATAGTAATGTTAGAAATTGCTATATCACATGGTGGATCACCAATAGTAAAATTTTGTATATCAGTACAACCTCTTGAATCCGTTGCTGTTACAGTATATGTACCATCTTGCGGATTGTTTGGATCGAAATTAGAATCGCTGTAAGAAATAGTTTCGCCACCATTGCCACCTGAAACACTTGTCGTTACTGTAGTTCCAACATTAACTGTTAATATTAGCTCATCAGGTTGTGATATTGTATAAGGTCCACATTCGAATGCATTACCACTATTGTCAGTAATAAATGCAGTATAAATTCCGGAAGATTGTCCAACTAGTAATGTATTAGATATGACACCATTTTCTGTTGCGCCAGGATCCCAATCCACTGAATAAGGAGAAGAACCCCCAAATATATTTAAGTTTATAGCGCCATTGCTTTCTCCAAAGCACCTTACGTCAGTAATAGTTTCTACACATCCAGCATTACATGATATGGTAACACTGCCATCAACTAAATTCACATCGCTATCAGCCAAAGCTGTAAATGTATTATCGGTTATTTCAATTGGTCTTGATGGTTCTGCAATAAATGCAATGTCAGAAACAATTGAATCATCTGTCGTATTATCACAATCTGCAACAATATCAAAACATACTGAATAAATAACTGTACCATCAGCTTGAGATAGACCAGTTCCGTTTGAATGTGTCCAAACATATCTCAGTTTATCATTATCTGCCGCCGCAAAAGAAGAAGCAAATTCACTATCTGTAGTCTCTACTCTATTGTAAGTCAACACATTAGGATCCCATTGCATAGTGTATTGCATACCAGCAATATCTGTAAAGTTTTGTGTAGAAAAATCAACACAAACCTCTGTATCCATTGAGCTTACAGTCACATTTTCAGCTTCAATAGAAAATAAATCTCTGGGACCAACTTCTGTACCAATAGTTATTTTACCATCAAATAAGTCTACTTCACGTACTCCAACAGGAGAAGGAGACGAAATTTGAATTGGAACAATTCCATCAAACGGCTTTAAAATAGTCATATCCCCATCTGAACCAACTACATCAAAACATATTTCAAAAGCAGTTCCTCCATCAGCTATATTTGCTGGAGTAGAACCTGTATTGTCAAACCAAAGAAAAGAAATTGTACCATCAGTCGCCATTGAAACATTAAAAGTAGCTGCAGAAAGGCCCATAAGTCCGAAGTTTTGTAACCCCGAATAGGAGATTACTGCTGGGTCCCACATAAAACTACCTTGAAAGGTTTCAACATCTGTAAAGTTGGTTACTGTCAATGGTATACATATAGAAGAACCAGCTTCCACAGTAGAATCACTGAAGATAAGACCAATGTCATTTCCTGAGCTTACACAACCGGCACCAGGTAACATTACTGGGACAGTGTTTGCACTAGCGCCAATATCACTAAAATTAGAATCAATTACCTCTATAGAAAGATTTTCAGGATTTGTTAATATAATCTCTGTCTCATCGCACTCGCTACCGACTTGATTAAACCTCATTGTAAATAAAAGATGGTCATCAGGTAATGATTGTCCTGCACTTGTGAACCATGAGAGATTTACACGCCCTTTTGTGCCAGTCATCGTTTCACTTGGAAGCGTCAAAGAGGATCTACTAAAGTCCAACAAAGATGTTGAAACATTAAAGAGGCTATCAACTTCCAGCACTAGTGAATCCCATGCAACAGCAAATTGTACACTAAAAAGTCCATTAAAATCAGACGCTCTTACATCAATATCGTAAGGTTGCCCAGCCATTGGTTCTGAATTAGCATCGTATTGCACTTGCAATTGAGATTGAAGAGCAATCCCTTGCAAAAAGAAAAAAGCAAAAAATATGTAGAAACTGTACCTCTTTATCATGTGTAGAGTTTTAAGTAATGTGCAAAGTTAATAATATCCCCATGTATTGGGGTGGTAATAACTATTAAATTGACAGAGACTGCAAAAATAAGGTTTATAAACAATGAATACCTAATTTTCACTGTCAAAATATATAATTTTTTTAAATAAAAAAACGTACGTAACCAATTACTAGACAGCAACTTTAAACATTAAAAAAAATAAATATATAATTATATGATCCTAAAGTTACTTATCAAAGAAATCTAATTACAACTAATACTTCGAAAACATCCATAAATCATACCAAATTAATCCTATTTCAATATGTAAATTGTTATTAGCATTGCATATCAACCTAAACGAAAAAAATTACTAAGCCGCTGTCTTAACTTATTAGTCAAATAAATAATAAGAAATATGAACTAATTATTCCCCTTGAGACTTAACTTTGCTGAAGATAACTTCTATTTTTGTGCCATTAATATTAGACTTTTGATATGAATAAATTAACTTTTAAGTATTTAACACTGCTTGGTATTTTATTTTTTTATGGCTGTGGAAATGAAAAGGAGAGCCACTCAGATTCTTCGATTGCTAAAACAGAATCGAATGAAGGATTTGATATAATAGGCTCTTCAAAAACAGGTATTACATTTCAAAACAAATTAAGCGACGACCCCCTTTCGGACAAGAATGTACTTTCCTACAGGCACTACTTCAATGGTGCTGGTGTCGGTGTTGCAGACTTCAACAATGATGGTCTACAAGATGTCTTTTTTACAGGTAATGAAGCTAAAAATGAATTATACATTAACAAAGGTGATCTGAAATTCGAAAAGCTTGGAGAAAATGCAGGTTTAAACAAAAATAAGGTATGGTCATCAGGCGTGTCAATCATCGATATTAACTCTGATGGCTTTCAAGATATATATGTATGCCAACAAGGACCATATCAAGAAAGTGAAAGAAAAAATCTATTCTATATCAACAATGGAGATTTAACATTTACTGAATCTGCAAAGGAAATGGGTTTAGACGATGGAAACTATAGTACACAAGCTGTCTTTCTTGACTTTGACAAAGACGGTGATTTAGATTGTTACATTCTTAACGAGTCAAAATATGCAGGTGTCATTTTAAAAACCGTATATGAAGATTTAAAAGAAGAAGGCAATTTGAGAAAAGCAAGCGGCAAACTTTTCAGGAATGACGGAAATTTAAAATTTACGGATATTACCAAAGATTCAGGAGTGCTTAACTACGGTTACGGTTTGGGAATAGCTGTTTCTGACTTCAACAATGATAATTGGCCAGATATTTATGTTGCCAATGATTATACAGTACCTGATTTTATGTACATAAACCAAAGAGATGGAACATTCAAGGAGTCAATAAAAGACTACACCAGACAATTGTCTTATTTTGGAATGGGATGCGACGTTGCAGATATTAATAATGACGGCCTTGTGGACATTGGGGTAGTTGACATGGCTGCAGAAGACCACTTAAGAGACAAAACACTTATGGCTGGAATGGACATAGATTTATTTCACTATTACTTTAATGAAAGAAAATACCAGCTGCAATATATGTTTAATAGCTTGCAATTAAACAATGGCAATGGAACCTTCTCAAACATTGCCGCAATGGCTGGAGTACTCAAGTCAGATTGGAGTTGGGCAGCTCTATTCTCAGACTTTAATCTAGATGGATTTAAGGACTACTATGTATGTAACGGTTTCAGAAGATACTCCCGTGACAATGATTTTATGATAGCAATGGGTAAGACCAGGAAGGAAAACAATGGAGTAATTCCAATGGATAAAAGAACGGAGTTATATAACATGATGCCCGAAATAAAACTTAATAATAAGTTATATATAAATGACGGAAATTTACACTTCAATGATAATGACGAATCATTTAGTCATCCAAAGTTGTCAACTTATTCATATGGTGTAGCGCAAGGAGATTTTGACAATGACGGAGACATGGACTTAATTGTTAGCAATATAGATCAACCTGTATTGTTCTTAAAAAACAACGCAAGAGAGAGTACAAATAATAACTATTTAAAAATATCATTGGTCGAAACTAGCGTTCCAAAAAAACAATATTCGAAAATTCGTATATTTTATGGAGATAAGCAGCAGATGCAAGAATATAGCTTCGTCAGAGGATATGAATCAACAATGCAAGAATGTCTAAACTTTGGACTATCAGATGTAAGTAAAATTGACAAACTTACTATTGAGTGGCCAGATGGAAACTTACAAACATTGACTAACATTGATGTTAATCAGCATTTAAAAATTAAGTACAAAAAGGAAAAAAACATCACTGAAGAAACATTGCCAAAAAAACTATTTACCCAGAGTACGTCAAAAGAAAAAGGTATTAACTTCAAACACATTGAAAACAATTTCGATGACTTTATAAAAGAAATTTTATTACCTCAAAGACAAACTGCATTTGGACCGGCATTGGCATCAGCTGATATAAACAACGATGGTCTAGATGATGTATTTATTGGCGGTGCAAAAGGTCAGGCTGGCCAACTTTATTTACAAGGGAAAGACGGAAGTTTTTCTCTTTATCCAAGTCAACCTTGGACAAATGAGGCTGCGAGTGAAGATGTTTCTGCTGTGTTTTTAGATGTAAACACGGATGGCTTTAAGGATCTAATTGTTTTAAGTGGCGGATCAGGTGATTTCGAAAATCAACCACATTTATTGCTAGATAGATTTTATGCCAATAATGGTAAAGGTGCATTTTTTAGGATAGGTAATGTTTTGCCAGAATCCAATACTGCCTCATATGACATTATTGTAGAAAACATAGATGATGATCCTCAATTGGAGATCATGATAATAGGAGCCGCCAAAGCAGGAAAATACCCACAAAAAGAAAACACAATCATCTATGATTATGTAAAAAACACATACGTTGATATAACAGATAAAATTGTACCTGACTTAAACAAAACAAGCGGTTTGATTAGGTCTGCAAGCTGGTCAGATGTCAATGGCGACGGTAAAAAAGATTTAATAACCGTTGGTGAATGGCAAAACCCACAATTGTTTCTTTATGAAAACGGAACGTATGTAAATAAATCTGAAGAATGGAATTTAACTGATCATAATGGATGGTGGCGATCAGTTAGTTCGGGAGATTTTGACAAAGATGGCGATATCGATTTTATCATCGGAAACGTGGGTAAAAACTTTAAACAAAAAGCGTCAAAAGACTATCCACTATATTTATACTCTAATGATTTTGATAACAATGGAACACTTGATTGTGTTTTGGCAAAACCCTACAAAGGCAAAGTAGTTCCGGCAAGGGGGAAAGAATGTAGTACTCAGCAGATGCCATTTGTCAGTGAAAAATTTGAAACCTATGCTGCATTTGCCTCGGCAAGTGTTGAAGATATTTATGGTAAAGAAAAATTGGATGCAGGCATCAAGCTTAAAGCGAATACTTTTTATTCATATATCTTGCGCAACAACGGGAGCTCGTTTGAATTTGAAAAACTTCCTGCGCTTGCACAGATTTCCCCAATCAATGACATAGAGGTTATTGATATCAATAAGGACGGATATGAAGATCTACTTATAGTCGGAAATGATTACAATACTGAATATGAAACGCCTAGATTAGATGCAGGTAATGGTTTGGTGTTAATCAATAATAAAAAAGGTCAGTTTAAAGGATTAACCATACAAGAATCTGGTGTTTTTTGTCCTAAAGATGCAAAACGCATTGCATTGCTAAATAGTAATAATAAGAAAATTATCATCGTAGCAAACAACAATGATTTCCCGGACATTTTAGAATTAGATTAAGGATTAAGTAAACATAGAGATCAATTGACCCTAAAAGAAAAAAGGCTGAAGTCAAACAAATGACTCAGCCTTTTTATATAGTTTTGATCAATTATTATTTTATTAAAATCATCTTTTTCGTAGAAGAAAAATATTCAGAGTTTAATTGATAATAATAGATTCCGTTTCCATTAAGATCATTGGCATTTACCATGACTCTATTGATTCCTTTATCGTAAGTGTTTCTATATACTTTAACTACTTTTCCACTTGGGTCATAAATGGTTACGCTTGCATCAGATTTTTCAACAAACTCAAACTCTATACTTGTGGCACCATTAAATGGATTCGGTGCATTTTGATACAATTTGTTTTCAAGATTCAAAGCCTTACGATCAAGATCTATATTTAGAACATCAAGATTATCTGTATACATTTCTGAATTGAAAACTTCCTTATTTACTATAAATGCATTGTTTTGAATGTCAGAACCGGACCTAACTGTCAAGTAAAATAATACCTCACCTTCTTGTGCATTTATGGCTTGCTCACCTACCCAAGATATTTTCAATACACCATCTTCAGTTAAGTTATATATATCTGAACTGACATCCAAGATACCAGATTCCACATCAACTATTTCAATATCATTATAATACAATGACAACGCCAATTGCATACCTGCTATCGATTGGTTATCTTCAAAGTAGAATGGTATTCTATATTCTTTGCTTTGATTTGTGTTTATAACATCATGTGCTAACGTTACATTATCAAAGCTTCTTGAATTAATATCTGCAGAACTGCTTGACAATACATATGTATTGTTCACATCACCTACTTTTACTCCAATAAAATTGTTATTTACCATATCACTTTCAAGACTATTGATTTCGAGCTTTTCTCGGATAGGCCAAGGATTTAGAATATCTACAAAAGTTTGAGATTTATCAATATATTTCCAACTTTCATTTTGGGGAAGTTCACTATAAATACCCAGGATAAGTTTTCTCAATTCGATCAAATCAATAGCCGTGACATCCTGACTGTTATTGGCATCGGCAGCCACCATTTGATATGCAGAATTTAGCGGCTGTAAGCCTAGTATATGTCTTTGTATTAATACTAAATCAAGAGTTGATACTCCATTTAAATAATCGTCTTTACTTACAATATTTAGTCTGTAACTATTAGCCTCCTCTTGGTTTCTAAATACGTAGTCTCCATTAGAATCTGTACTGGAAAATGATCTAGTTTCATCACTCATTTTCAGCAATGATACTTCCACATTTTGTAGGATCTCATTAAACTCAGTTTTGACATTTCCTGCTATCATCATTCCTGAAGTATCAGGGCAAATATCATTATTCGCCTGGATAACCATAGTTGTAACACAGAAGTCTTGATTCCCAGAGTCATCAGTAAACCATATTCTAAATGTTTGCTCTCCTAAATCATCACAAGTAAAACGCATTGAAGTTGCAGACAAATCAATTGGATCAAATGATATATCGAGATTTGAATCACAATTATCTTGAGTTCCTAAATCAAAATCGTTCGCCCATATTTCCAAAAATGGTTCATCTAATACATTCACCGGAGGAGTCAATGCTGTTGAAATACCAGATCGACAATAAGGAACAGGCGATTTGTTGTCCTCAATAGTAACATCGAAACTGCATGTTGATAAATTACCACATAATCCTTCGGCTGCCCAAGTAATTGTATAGACTCCAGCTGTTAAAGTTTCATTTGTAATATTGCCATATCCTGATGAAGTAACTAACCCATTTAAAGTAATTTCATACGCCACTTCTGACGCTTCAATTTCTTCTTGAAGACACAAATCAAATGCAGTTGGAGCTTCAAAATTGGCTATATATTCGCAATTATTTGTCACTACTCCAAAGGTTGTATCCTGTTGGCAATTTGTCAACTCAGGACCTTCTATACTTTGAACTTTTATAATTTGATTTCTTGACCAAATTCCTTGTCCTGGATTGTTGTTAGAGTCATATAAACAGAAATCAATAACAGTCCATGTTCTGATAACTTTTATACAGTAGCCAGACACATCATCAAAAATTCTATCCTTATATGAATAAGATAGCTGTGCACAAATTGGTGCTTCATCTACTGGCACTCCATTGTATAGCACCGCATCATTAAGATCAGTTGCATAATTCGAACACGATGCATCATCTCTATCAGCAGGCCATGTAAAACTATTGCTGGTAAGCACAGCATCACTTGTAAAGTTGAATGTTTGTTCACAAGATGTCAATTCTGAAGTTACACCAGGCAGATCAGCAAACCATCGCCTTGTAATAACACCATCACCACAAATATCATTTATACTCCCAGAATCTTCGTATCTCAATTCTATATTACCACATCCTCCTTCAACAATTGGTATTCCAGTAACATCTGTTGAATCAATCATTGCAGCTTCTGTACAATTAAAATTCCAAACCAACTGAGGGCAAGATTCAATAGCCAAGCCCGTTTTATCTTGAACAAGTACTACTACAGAACACGTATTTGTCAAGCCACTTTCATCCGTAACTCTAAGTGTAACACCCATCGTTAAACCACCTTCTTGGCAGCAGAAAGAAATGAAATCACTGAATTCCAAATCATTATTACTGTACTCAGGAAGATCAGCACAATACGTTGTATCTTTTTTCAAGGACAAAGTAACAGGTCCACCACATTCATCATAAGACCCATCATCTATCGCTTCTGGATAAAGTCTACCCCATCCATTATCAGCAATTGATACAGCAGTGAATTGATCACAAACTATCACAGGAGCTGCATCATCTCTCACAATAATTATGAATGTTTCTTCAGTTTCATTTCCACATTCATCTGTGAAAATATATTTTATTGTGTTGTTCCCACTTTGCAACTGATCAGCTCTGAAAACATTGTTTCCTCTATTTTCAGCATTTAGGTAATCAGGATCAAAATTTTGAGGATCTGATTCCAAACCAGGCAAGTAAATTACATTTATAGTAAGATTACTTAAATCCGAACAATCGGAAAGGTCCTTTACACCAGTTATATGAGAAGTATCAAGTGGCATAAAATCAACAACACCTTTACAATCCCTGTCCGTACTAAACACTAAGCTATCATCTGGCACCATGAACGAAGGAGCAACATTATCTTCAACTTTTATTGTTTGGTAACTTTGAGCATATTCGGCAGTACACCAATCAAGAACTGTCCAACGTCTTAATATTTTAATTGTGTTGATACCACATAAACTAAAAGTATCATCAGCAAAGGTCACATTCATTCTGCAAAGGCCTTCGTCTTCAATATATAAACCATCCAATAAAGGTTGTCCTGTATTGGCAGGGCTCAAGTCCAAAAGACCATTGGTTAAGATACTTGGATCTGTGCATGAAAAATCCATATTGACAGGAAATTCAACTTCTGACAATTCTTTCTTTTCAAAATAAATTGAGAAGTCACAGAGGTCAGTACTTAATCCTGCATCATCCCTTGTAAAGTATTCAATATCTCTTTGTGCAGTAATCCCATCTATACATTCAATACTATTTGTTTCATCCCTGTTGATAATAACTTCAACATTTGGATCACAATTATCACTTTGTTGGAATTTGTAAAAAGAAACTGTATTAAATTCCATGCAGACACCAGCAGCAATAGCCGCTTGATTTGCGGGTGTATTCTCAATTACTAAAGTTACAGAGGCTCCAAGGTTTGTATTAAGAGCCTGGACCCCTTGAACTTCTCCAGTGTATACATCTGTATTTACTGGATCCTCATTAAAAGAATATGTATCACCACTTGTCATTATAATACCTGAACCAGATCCTGTCATTGTTGTTAATGGAACATTAATGTCCACAAAGTCAATAACTTCCCATTGCTCACAACTTCCAGATCCTGTCAAAGGTGTCATAAGTAAACTGATGGTATTGGGATCCATATCTATATCCGTAGAACCAGAACCAGTACAATAGGTTAATGTATTCATAGATGTTAAAATCTGTGAAAGATCCTTAGAACAATCAACTGTAAAGTCGTCAATACAAGTTACAGTTGGAGGCAATTTATCTTCAACTGTAAACCATCCCCAACAAGATATTGTTGTTCCGTTATCATCTAGAAAAGATACACTAGCTTTATAGTCAGCGCCCACAAAAGAGCCATCTATAACTGGATAATGTATCTCACCACTAATATCAACTGTAGATTCTAAAAGTATAACATCGCTAGCGGATGAGATAGTAACCATGTAATCACAAGCGTCTCTTTCATCTTCAAGAATCAAGTCGGGATTTAACTCCGCAAAACATTGATAATCAAGTGAAATTTGGATCCTGTCATTACATCCCAAAGATTGAGGACATTGAGCTGATGCATTAAACTGCATCAACAAACAAAACAAAGCCACAGAAAAAATTCTGTAAGCTCCTAAATCTTTTAACCTTGATGAATAATTATTAACCATAAGTAAATCAGTTTTTGGCAGAGCCAAAGTTTTTGGATTAAACTATTTTTTTTGTTCAGATATAGAAGCGAGGGGACTGCTTCAAAACTTAAATTTTATTTATACCAATTGATTTTCGAGAGCAAATTTTATGAGATTGATTGTGTTTCTTACTCCCAATTTTCTCATAATATTCTTTCTATGAACACCAACTGTTTGATCACTAATGAATAATTCTTTAGCGATTTCTTTATTGTTTTTGGCTTGGGTAATCAATTCTAAAACTTCATGTTCTCTAGTTGTGAGTTTTTGCTTGATTACAAAGCGATCTTCGTAATTTGATTTTTTATTTCCTAGAAGTCTTTTGCCATTAGGAGGAGTTATATGAAGTCCTGGCGCCAAGTAAGTATTACCAGTTAAAACCTCTTCAATTCCTTTTAGAAGCTCTTCAGGTTCATTTGATTTTAGAATATATCCATCAGCGCCTGTTTTGAGGGCTTGACCTACAAATTTGTAATCACCGTAGGAAGTCAAAACTAAAATTCTAATATTTTTAAATTGCTTTCTTATTTGAGGAATAAGCTCTAATCCATCCTCATCAGGCAGATTTAAGTCCATTATTACCAAATCAGTATTCAAGTTTTTATTCAGAAACAGCATAAGGCCTTCTGCACTTCTTTCCTCACCAATAATATTAATATCCAGTGGATTACCTTCATTGAAAAAAGCTTTTAGCCCTGCCGTGAAAATGGCTTGAATATCCACCAAAACACTATTAATTGCTGACATTTAGATTAAATATTATAAAAAATCAAATAATGCATATACCCTAAATGGTATAGTTCATAGGTCAGAATGCAAAACTAGTGCCAACTTTGTATTATATAAATATTATATATATAGATGAGGATTTTAAGCCCATGAAGAGCTCAATTAAGACGGTAGTTTGAGTGACTTTAATAAAAAATCAATTTTATTATAGAGAAAGCAATTTGAGGGTCTATTTATAATTAAGTCAATGATTTAGAGTCTATAACAGTTGTTTTCTCATTGTTTGTTACAGCATATACGAATCCTGGCTGAATGCTATAAGCGCCATGTTCGCCTGCTTTATTGATGGCTATCAAACCGACTTGGAGATCTTTGATGTCGTATTTATTATTAATTCTGGTAACAGCTTCTTTACACGCTTGAGCGGGGGACATACCGTTGCGCATTAATTCAACCACTAAAAAGGTACTGCACGACTTTAATACAATTTCACCGAGACCAGTTGCTGTTGCTGCTCCAACTTCATTATCTACAAAAAGTCCAGAGCCAATTATAGGTGAATCGCCAACTCTTCCAGGGATTTTATAAGCCAAACCACTTGTGGAGCAGGCACCACTTATTGTCCCTTTAGCATTACGAGCAATCATACCAATTGTATCGTGTCTTTCAATATTAATCTCGGGATTGTAAATAGATTTTTGCAACCACTTATCATAGGCTATTTTTGAATCTTCAGTAAGTAGGTTGGTCTTTTTGAACCCTTGATCCATAGCAAAGTTATGAGCCCCTTGCCCAGTCAAAATAACATGCGGGGTCTCTTCCATCACTTTTCTAGCCACTGAAACAGCATTTACAACTTCTTTAAGGCAGGTTACAGATCCAGCATTGCCTTTTTCATCCATTATACAGGCATCAAGTGTAACTTCTCCTGAATTATCAGGCCTTCCACCAAATCCAACTGATGTATCCTTAGGATCTTCTTCAACAGAGTTTATCCCTTTTTCAATAGCATCTAAGAGGGATCCATTCTTATTTAAGATAGATTTTGCGACTTCATTGGCATTTGTATTTGCCCAAGTGCTTATAATAACGTCTCCTTTGTAAAATGGGGTTTTTTTTGATGAATTATTTTGACAAGCGCTTAAAAAAGCTGAGCCAGCCAAAGCACTTAAAACCTTATTAAAGCTCCTTCTATTAATCATTCCATTTTGTTTTAATTATTCAAGTTGGAAATACTTCAACATGAAACACAATTCTTAGTACTGGAGATTGATTATAAATAAGAATAGTTGAAAATGATTAAAGCTTAGTTTATTCTTTGATCAAACGAAGAATATTATAAGCATCTCCAGTTTCAATTAAAATATTATAGAAACCAAGCGGCCAATTTTCCTCTATGGGGATTTCAATACTATTATTACCTTCCAGTACGGAATATTCATTAGAACTCATCAATTGACCAATGTTATTGAAAATACTAACTGTAACATCTACATCTTGATCAGCATACAACTTCATTGTAGTTGAAGACAATGCCGGATTTGGAAAAAGACTTGCAGATAAAAGTTCAGTACCAATTTGTGGACCGTCAGGAATATCGCTATGTGGCATAGCAAAGAATAAGTCTTTCTGCATTATGGACAATGAGGTATTGCGCATCAGAATATCATATAATTTAGTATGCTTAATGCCTTTTCTTTCATTTAGTGTAAATGCAGGATCATTTTCAAAATAAAATCTATCACCGTCTCTGAGGCTTTGAAATTGATTTTCCATAATACGCATAACCAATTGACCAAAAGTGGCATTGTTAAGATGCTCTTCAGCCAACATTCCAACCCATGCATCTATATTATCTACAGAGCCATAAATTTCTCTTAATGTTTGGGCGTCTTCTGAAGTACTTACGAAATCTTCAAAATCATTTGCTGTTGGCAATCCGAAGTCTTGTCTTAGGGTATTATAGTCACTAATACCTCTATCTCTTCCTCTATAAATATTGATAGATGCAAGATCCAATCCTCCACTTCCAGGGCCACCGAATAAGAAATTTCGCAAATCACTGATGACTTTACAATCCATCTTTTGCATTACTTGTGTTCCCATACCTTTAAAGAATGGGTCAATTCCACCTGCAAGTAAAATAGCTTGTGGGTTGAAAAAAGCATCTTTTAATCTGATTGACCCACTTGAGATATCCTCTCCATCATTATCCATTCTTAGGAGATCAGAATTGATTAGAGTATGACCTATTCGGAATGCAGCTGCTGAAAAGACATTTGAAATCCCTGGATTCATTCGATTGCTATATCCTTGATATTCTGGTAGATAAACACCTAAAGCAGGAAGAAATTCATAAAATAAAATATTCTGAATATAAGCACCAAGAATTTTCCTTGCCCTTTGGTATATTCGTTCATCGTTCCACGTAGAGTGCTCAGATAATATTTTATCACAAAGTCTGTTGTGCTCTCGAACAAATACGGTGTGAAGTCCAGTAAGTAAAGGATTTTCATTGGCTCTAACATCACCCGCAACAAAATACTTATTTAGTGATCTTGTATCATCTGCCATAAAAGGAGAATCTAAATCCACTTCATCATTTGGGTTACCGGTAACAGTATTCCAAGGAAGAAGGTCACCATCTGAAACTTTTAATTTCCCATTGTTGAATGATCTTAACCAGTTTGCTCTTTTTTCTGAACTTCCATAAATAGCCGAACCATCAACAAAAGAAGATATTGCATTGATATACTGTCTTGGGTTATCTATTGATGTTCCTGTTCCTGGATCTGATAAATTTCTTGAAGTAAAAATATGCGCATCGGTTGGAAAATATTCATCATCCGCTGGAATATCCAATACAACTTGTTCCAATTCGTTGCCTTCTACAAGTGTGATATCATGATCAATGAATTGACCAAACACCCAAATGAAGTCACTTAAGTTGGTTAAATCCTTTATACTTTCATTTTGTTCGAAAAGCTTGTTGCTGATTTCTCGTGGAATAGGGAGATTAGAATCGTTGACTTTGGAGATTCCGTCTGCATAATTTACAGAAGAAATACGTAATACTTGACTATGGGCTGCCCCCCATTCTTTGTTAAGGAGGTTGTTACCATACCCAGAAATAGACCTATTTTCTTGTCCGATTAGGTTAAAACACAAAAGTAACATTACGGTACTTCCCAAAATCTTTCTTAACATTCTGCACGTTGTTTTTGCTCAAGGATTAAATTACATAAGTTGGTTTTTATATAATTCGACAGCAAATATATTAAAATGAGTAGAAATAACAATGGATTTCTATACAAGAAATGAGCCCAAAAGTTGAATTGTGACTGTTATTCTTTCATTTCGACTAACTATATTTAAAATCAATGTTATAAATGCTTTATAACGATTTTCATATTAAATTAAATTAATATATGTATTATATTTATTAACAAATCATTATTTATACAAAATGAATTAATTTGTTATTTTTTTCATATTACCACCATTTTTATCGGCTATATGTCAAACTCTGATAAATACGTTTATTTTTTTAATAAAATTTGACACTAAAAGCAAAATGGCTCATTGATTGATTTAATTTAGACAAAATAGGCATTGAATTTTTTTAAACCACATATTACTTCGTTCAAATCAATCATATTCAGACTTGTCTGCTTGTTGACTGTTAGCTTTTCTATATGTGAGGATATAATTTCACAAGAAGCTCTAGGCAACAATTATCAAAAAACAATCATCCTTTCAAGCGATACGACAATAATCGTTAACAAAACTATCGTTACAAAAAGTGTTCTCATCAAATCGAAAAAAGGGTTTCGTTATGCGCCCAAAATTTCCAATAACAAGCTGAAGTTCACATTTCAAGGAGAAATTGATAGTTTAATCATTTCATTTCGAATGCTAAATATCAATTTGGGCTATAACAAACCAGCAATAGACTCCTCCGAAATAGAACTAAGAGAAAGAGCTACTCCAATTCAGAGGGATTATAGCAAAGAATCATTGAAAGATCGACTGCTTATTGATTCTAAGAAATTGGAATACACGGGAAGTTTTTCAAGAGGTGTATCATTTGGAAACACCCAAGATGTAGTTTTAAATTCAAATTTCAATCTCCAAATGAGGGGTGATTTGGGCAATGATTTATTCATTCGTGCCGCCATTTCTGATGAAAACATACCCATACAACCGGAAGGAAACACCCAAGTATTGTAAGAGTTTGACAAAGTATTTATGGAAGTAAAAAAGGGTAACACGACCATAATCGCTGGAGACTATGAGCTTTCCAGACCCAATAGTTACTTTATCAATTATTATAAAAAACTGAAAGGATTATCAGTAAGTCAGAATCAAGTTCTTAAGAATAATTGGAAATTAACAAATAGAGGAAGCTTTGCAATTAGCCGAGGGAAATTTAGACGGCAACAGTTGGATGTTATAGATGGAAATCAAGGACCTTATAAATTACAAGGTGGCAATGGTGAATTATTTTTACAAGTCCTTTCCGGTACCGAAAAGGTGTTTTCTGATGGCCTATTGTTAAAAAGAGGTGAGAGCGAAGATTATGTTATCGATTATAACCGTGGAGAAATCAGATTTACGGCCAACTCGATAATTACAGCCAATCGTAGAATAATAGTTGAGTTTGAATATGCTGTACAAAGTTATTTGAGATCATTGTATGCCACAGAGTCAAGAATAGAAAATGACAAATGGTCTTTTGGACTTAATTTTTACAACGAACAAGATAGTAAATCATTGAGTAGTAATGTTCAACTTGACAGTACTGACCTTGCCAATTTGAGAGCTCAGGGAGATGAAGATATTTTTAGAAATGGAATCTTTGTTCCCAGCGAGGGCGCCAGAGAAAATCTAATTTTATACACACAGGACAATGGCATTTTAAACTATGCGGTCAAAGACACAACAGATGTTTTTGGTGCAATTTTTTCAAACTTTGGATCCAACAATGGAAACTACGAAATCGATCCACTCGCTCGTGCCAATGGAAGAGTTTACAAATATGTAGGAGAAGGACAAGGCAGTTATCGACCTGAAATCCCTTTAACAGCGCCAGAGAAAAGGCAGATGACAAGTATCAATGCCAGATATCAAGTCAGTGACAGTACATCTATTTATTTAGAATCAGCAATGAGCAATAATGATAAGAATCGTTTTTCCAACATCAACAATGATGACAATATAGGTTATTCATTTTTTGGAGAAATAGAAGACAAAAGGATCATTCTTCAAAAATCTAATATTCTATTAAAAACAACTGCTAATTTTGAATTCAGTGAAAAGGATTTTATTTCTCTAAACCCTTACAGAAATGCAGAATTTACAAGAGACTGGAATCTTGAAAGCAATACTTTCAAAAACAACCAACAGATATTCAATTTAGGATTTGAATTACTAAAAGATAATAATAGTGTAAAGTATAAATTATCAAAATTCAGCGATAGGTTCATTTACAAGGGGACAAGACACCTAGCTGAACTCAACACCCTTATTAACGGTTTGCGAATCACCGCTATAGGAAACTGGATGCAATCTGAAAACTTATTCAGTGAAGAAGATTTATCCTTTTTTAGACCTAAACTAAATTTGACTCAGGCTTTATTTAACAACAAATGGCTTATAGGTTACAACTTTGAAAAAGAAAAAAACACGAGACAATTTACAAGACAAGATTCTTTAAATTCTTTGAGTTTTGATTATGAATACAATCGTATTTATATAGAAAATAAAAGCAGTGAGAATCTTTCCTTTCTTGTAGGCGTAAGTCAAAGAAAAGACTTAGAAGTAACAAAAGATACCAACACGCTAATTCCTTCTACAACATCTACAAATATTGAGTTTGGAGGCACTTGGAATACAGAATTCACATCACAACTTAATTGGAAATTTGTACTTCGAAATTTCAAAATAGAAGATGCTTTTCAGTCATCAAAATCACCTAATAAAGCATTTATTGGCACCCTTAATCATAAGCTAAATTTATTCAAAAAAGGTATCACTTTAAATACGTTTTATGAGTCCAATTCAGGTCAAGAACCTAAAATTGAATTTCAATTTATAAAGGTACAAGTTGGTGAAGGGTCATACATTTGGAATGATTACAATCAGGATAGCATTCAACAAATAAATGAGTTTGAAATATCTCCTTTTTCTGATCAAGCAGCCTATGAAAAAATTACAATTTTTAACAATGAATTTATAAGTACGAATAGAATTATTTTAAATCAGTCACTGAAAATAAATCCTAAGAAATTCACTTCTAACAAAACCCATTTTATCAACAAATGGCAAATTTTTAGCCGCTATAGAATTGACCAAAAAAGGTTGAATGAAGATGGAGGTTCTTTGTTTCAATTTGTAAATTTCGACTTCAATGCTGAAGGGTTTGTTGCCTTCAATTCTTCGTTTGATCACAGTATCTTTTTTAATCGTGGCAATACAACTTTTGACAGTCAATTTTCTTATAGAACAATTAACAATAAAATATTGCAAATCAGTGGAGATGATCAAAGGTCTAACAATACTTATTATACAAGGTCAAGGTATAGCATTGAGAAAAAGTTTGATCTGATTTTAGAAACAAACCTAGGCAGCCGAGCCAGAACAATAGAAGCCTCAGAAAATCAAAATTTCAAAGTGAATTTCTGGAACATAATTCCTCAATTAAACTTTAGACCTAACACAAAGCTGAGACTAGTTATGAAATATAAGTTTGAAAACAATAAAAATATCCTTGGCACAAACAATGAAAAATCAACAATAAATGACGGTGGCTTGGATTTAACTTGGAGGCAAGACGCAAATAGCAATTTGCAATTCAGATTTAATTATGTGTTAATCAACTTTGATGGTACTCCTAACTCCCCTATTGAATTTGAAATTCTTCAAGGCTTAAAGAATGGTCAAAATTTATTGTGGAACCTTAATTATACAAGAAGAATTTCTTCGTCAGTTGATATGATAATTAATTACAATGGCCGAAAGTCGAAAGGTAGTAGGTTAGTAAATAATGCAGCTGTTCAAATGAGGGCTGTGTTTTAGAGGTAAGAGTCAGGGACCAGGGGCCAGGGGTCAGATATTTGAAATAAGAGTTAGAGTCAGGGGCCAAGGGGCAGATACTTGAGATCTAGGAATAAGAATTAAAATATACCGTATTTCATTATTGACATTGAATCATTGTTGACATCGTAAAAATTAGTAACAATAACAACTTTCATTTTCTTATAAAAAAAAAGAAAGCTTGCTGGGAAACAAGCCTTCTCGGATCTACTCAAAAATCTCAATCTATCTCAACGTACAATGTCCTTCAACATCGGTCCTAGGTAAGTCTTTACCAAGTCTTCTAAAGAATTGGCTTTTATCAAAGTCAAACAATTTTCATTTTTTGAATTTGAGCATTTAAGCAGTGCTAATTTATCCCCAGGCTGAATATCCAGTTTACTCCTGATATCCTTAGGAAGAACCAGCTGACCTCTATCGTCGCAGCTTACAATAGCCTCTATGGAAAAATTAGATTTACTCAATGTTTTAATTTCTGGAACAAATATATGTGCATTTTTCTGAATATTCAACATTTTCTTAAAATACTTACTTTTTATCTTTTTCTTATAAATCTGAATTATCAGAATTATTTAAGTTGACTCTGTCCGCTTAAGAACATGGCAATTTGAACAGACAATCAAATAGCTGGTTATATTTGCAGAAAAACTAGATACATGCGCATATACATTTCATTTGTAATACTCTTAATAACTAATCTTGTTATTGCTCAAACTACATGGAAGTCTGTAGATGAGATGTCAATATCAAATAGATCTGTAAACGACAGAGAAATTATTCCTGAGCATTATTCAAGCTATGCTCTTGACTTTGGAAGAATGAAAAAATATTTAAAAAATGCTCCAGGAGAGAACTATAGCTATGCGGCAAATGGCGTAACCCTTGATTTGCCCATGCCAAATGGTGTTTTAGAAACATTCGTATTCCATGAAAGCTCGTGTATGAGTCCAATATTGTCAAAAAAGTTTCCATCTATAAAGTCATATAGAGGTGTCTCCTTGACAGATAAAACGAAACAAGCTCGTGTTGACTTCGGTCCTATGGGATTTCATGCTGTTGTTTATACAAAAGAAGGACGTGTATTTATTGATCCTTTCTTTAGTAATCCAGATGAGCACTACATCAGTTATTATACAAGAGACCATCAATTTGATGATGGAACAGAAAATAAAAGTCTATCGTGCGGTGTGACTACAAACCATGTACAGTCAGAAGCTGAAAAAAATGGTCAACTAGAACCTGCTGAGTATTATAAGGCTTTAAAAGCACCTGTTACAAAAAGAACCTACAGGTTAGCTGTTGCCACAACGGGTGAATGGGGTGCCATATTTGGAACTGTTGAAAACACAATGGCAAGAATAGTGACAGGTGTTAATAGATTGAATATGATATTTGAGAATGAGATTGCTATTAAATTTGAATTGATTGACGATAATGATAAACTGGTTTTCTTAGATGGACAAACCGATCCTTATACTGATCCTAGCGAAGGTCTGAAGTTATTAGGCCAGAACAGACAAGTCTTAAATAGCATCATTGGCTCACAGGCATATGACGTAGGTCATGTTTTTACAATTAGGTGCAGTGATGTTGGTGGTGTTGCCAATCCTGGAGTAATTTGTTTGAGCGGAAAGGCAAATGGAGTAAGTTGTGTAGGTAACAGTAACATTTCGGCTTTTATGGTCGATACAGGTGCTCATGAAATCGGGCACCAATTTTCCGGAGGTCACTCTTGGAACAATTGTCCAAATAGTTTAGCACAATTATCAGCCAATACAGCATATGAACCAGGAAGTGGTTCAACTATACTTTCTTATTCTGGGGCGTGTGGTAACCAGAATATTCAAGGGAATAATGATGATTATTTTCATGTTGGAAATGTAGAACAATTTTTAAGTTTTATAAATAATACAGCAACGTGCTCGGAAAATATTGTTTCTGGTAATAATACACCCGAAATAACAATGGATATTCCTAAAAATCTAACTATTCCAATTGCAACACCATTTGAATTAGATGCTTCTGCAATTGATCCAGATGGAGATGCATTAACTTATAATTGGGAGCAAATGGATACAGGGCCAATTAGTCAACTTGGAAACCCAATGGGAGGTGCTCCAAGCTTTAGGTCTTATCCCCCTTCATCTGAAAGTAAAAGATTGTTTCCTAGATTAAATTTTATTACTGGAGGGATTGGATCAAATAAAGAAGTTTTGCCTCTATATAATAGAAATTTAAATTTCAGATTCACAGTAAGAGACAATCACCCAGGTGCTGGTATTACAGTTTGGGAAGACTTAAGATTGAGAGCTGATGACAGTGCTGGACCATTTAGGGTTACTTCGCAAACTTCTATAACCTTTGCTGAGGTAGGGTCAACTCTTGACATTGAATGGGATGTCGCTAATACAGATAATGAAGTTATTGATTGCCAAGAAGTAGATATTTACTTGTCATTGGATGGCGGAAGAAATTTTGAGATTCTTTTGGCAGACAATGTTCCAAACAATGGCTTAGCAAGCGTAAAACTGCCTAACAATTTGACGAATGACGGGAAAATAAAAGTTAAGGCAAGCAACAATGTATTTTTTCAATTAAACAGATCTACTATAATAATTAGGGAGCCTAGTGCACCGGGTTTTTTCATTGATGTAGAAAACAATGAATATGATGTATGTCTTCCTAATCAAATTGAGATTGCAGTCAATGGGACATCATTCCAAGAATTTGATACACCAATTGAATTAGATGTTATAACTGCTTTACCTGAAGGTGCTTCTTATTCATTCAGTGACAATCCAATTGCAACAGATGGAAGTACGACTTTACTAATAGATCTAACAGAAGTTGAAAACACACAAAGTTTTACATTTACATTGGAGGGAAGTGCTGAAAATGCTACCCCGATACAACAACAAGTTACATTTCATGTTACGGGTACTTCGTTTGATGATTTAGAGCTTTTGAGTCCTAGCAATGGAATTAGTGGTTTAGACAAAACACCAACCTTTGAATGGTCAAATACAAAGAATGCTGAAAACTATACAATTGAGGTTTCAACAAGTCCAAAGTTTGGTGCCACAAACACAGTGATTGAAGAGTTTTTACCAGATACGTCATTCTTACCTGGTGTTATTTTTGAAAGTAATTCGTTCTATTACTGGAGAGTAAAAGCAAATAATAAATGTATAGAAGCAGAAAGTGAAATAAAAACTTTTGGTACAGTTTCTTTGGCATGTAACAATTATACTGCAGATAATTTACCGACAAACATAAGTGTATCTGGATTGGTTCAAGTAGATGGTATTGCACGTGTTTTTGAGACAGGTACTGTTGCTGACGTTAATGTTACAAATATACGTGGGCAACATTCTGATGCATTTCAATTGGCTGCAACTTTGGTCAGTCCGGCTGGAACAGAAGCTGTTCTATTTGAAAACACTTGTTTTGGTGGTGCTGATTTTAACATAGGCTTTGATAGTGACTCACCACTTGAGTTTAGTTGTCCCTTGAATTCTGGTAATACAGTACAACCCAAAGATTCAGACTTGGCCATTTTTAAAGGTGAGAATATTGATGGAGAATGGATCTTGGAATTGAATGATAACAAAGGTGGAGATGGAGGACAATTTACTTCTTTTGATTTAGAAATTTGTGCAAGTTTCGCAATAGAAAATCCGTTTATAGTTACAAATGAAATTTTAGATGTCCCTACTGGATTATCTGCACGTATTAACAATTCAAAGTTACTCGTAGATGACAATGATAACTCACCAGAAGAATTGACATATACTTTGGTTGTAAATACATCTAAAGGCTCTTTGTATTTAAATGGTGAAGCTTTGACTGTGGGTGATCAATTTACACAACAACAACTTAATGAGACGTCTATAAGATATATACACGAAGGAAGTGAAAACGAAACTGATGCATTTACATTTACTGTTATCGACGGCAATGGTGGATGGATTGGTTTAACTAATTTTGATATCAATATTGATGAAAACGTATTATCTTCCAACGAGGATTTACTTGACCAAGAAAGGTTTGTAATCTACCCTAACCCAACGAATGACATGTTGCTAATTAGAGATGTTTCAAACTCTTCTAATCAATGGTCAGTTCAATTGTATTCTTTAGATGGAAAATTAATCATCAACGACAGAATGAATATTGAAAAGAGATTATCATTGGCTTATTTAAATGATGGCATATACATATTAAAGATAGCAAATGAGGAAGGAAGTATTAGTCAGAGAATAAGTGTTATCCGTTAAGATTCCAATTATCCTGAAGCTTCAAAAGCGGCTAGAAGATAAATATTAAAAAGCCACTCCATGATTGGGGTGGCTTTTTTAATAACACTAATCCTAGGGACCTGTCAGGTCTTTTAAAAACTGACAGGTCTCTTTTTTTATATCCTATTAAACAAAACTTTTACACCATCAAAAGCAGGCTTAAAATCAGTACTTGTAATTACTTCAAGAATAAGCTCATTGTCTGATTTCAATATTTTTGCTTCAAGGTTCATATCTGGAATTCGGAGATACTCAAAGCTATCTACTTTTTCTATCTCAAAAGATAAACCATTATTTAAGAACTCCTTAGACACTTCATAACAAGGTACAAAAGCACGTGGATCTACAAGTCTTCCTTCAATATCCAATTTATCATTCTCAAACTCCCAAACAATGTCTTTTGATTCATACTCACAATGATATTGACCTACTATATTTGAATATGAAAATAAGGTCCAAGATCCATTCAAGCCATCAGCTTGAATATTTTCTTTTGAGCATCCAGTAAGCATTACAATAAATAGAGCAGCGCATATTAAGTTATTTTTCATAGTTATCTGGTCATTTATTATAAAGACGTCTTTTCAAAACGCCTTGTTGGTCAACTTAGTATAAATTAACTATGTAATTAGCAAAAATTGTTTTTCCTTCATGTCGTGAATTATTTAACTTTAGAAAATATAAATAAATCGTACGGGGAGAAGGTATTGTTTGCCGATCTCAACCTAACGATAGCCAAGGGCCAAAAAATTGCTTTAATTGCAAAGAATGGAACGGGTAAGACAACATTGTTAAGGATTATTGGCCTCGAAGAAGCACCGGAAGGTGAAAAAGCAAAAATTCTCGTTAACAAAGACATCAAAATAGGTTACCTCAAGCAGGATCCATTCTTTAATCCTGAATATACAGTTTTGGAGGCTGCGCTTGATTCTGAAAATAAAAAAATCAGAGCGATCAAGGATCTTGAGTTAGCAACCTTACTAGGCAATGCGGAAAAAATTCAAGCTGCTGTAGAAGTTACTGATGATTTAAAAGCATGGGATATAGAAGCGAGGATTAAAGAGATTCTTGGAAAATTAAAAATTCATGATCTCAGTCAAAAAATAAATACACTTTCTGGTGGTCAAAAGAAAAGAGTTTCGCTAGCAAAAATTCTAATTGAAGAACCTGATTTTCTCATATTAGATGAACCTACAAATCATTTGGATATCGATATGATTGAATGGTTGGAAACTTTTTTATCAGCTCAGAATGTCACTGTATTTATGGTGACTCACGATAGGTATTTTCTTGAACGTGTTTGCAATGAAATTGTTGAACTTGAACGCGGCGAGCTTCATGTGTATCGTGGTAACTATTCTGATTATTTAGAAAAGAAGAGTCTGAAGGTTCAGAATGACAAAGTAAATCTTGATAAACATAAAAAGCTATACAAAAAAGAACTTGGGTGGATAAGAAAACAACCTAAAGCAAGAGGTACAAAGGCCAAATCTAGAGTTGACAATTTTGATGAGATAAAAACAAAGGCACATCAAAATTTAAATGATGATGACTTGACTATGGAAATTGACATGGCACGTTTAGGAGGTAAGATCCTGGAATTGCATTCTCTCAAAAAGGCATACGGTGACACAAACATTGTTGATTCATTTTCATATAAATTTAAAAAAGGAGAACGTGTTGGATTGGCAGGATCTAATGGAACAGGTAAGACTACTTTCATTAAATTGTTGACCAAGGAGATTGAACCTGACGGGGGGAAGGTCATCGTTGGTGACACTGTCGTATTTGGTCATTACACACAAGACAATAAAGGTCTAAATGAGTCACACAGAGTCATTGATGCTATAAGGGAAATTGCAGATTATATACCTTTGGCAAAAGGTCGCAAAATGACTGCTGAAGCGCTTCTCGAAACCTTTCTATTTCCACGTTCACAACAACAGGTTTATGTTTCTGAATTGAGTGGAGGTGAAAAAAGAAGATTACACCTATTGAGAATACTTATTAAGAATCCAAATTTTCTAATTTTAGATGAGCCTACCAATGACTTAGATATCATTACATTAAATGTATTGGAAGATTTTCTTACCCATTACAAAGGATGCTTATTGGTCACATCACATGATCGTTATTTCATGGATAAATTGGTAGATCACTTGTTTGTTTTAGAAGGAAACGGCCAAGTAAAGGATTTTAACGGTACTTATTCAGAATATAAAATCGCTCAAAGAGAATCCAAATACGCAGCTACTGCTGAAGCCGCCAAGTCGACGTCAAAAGCGACCACTGCCCCTGCCATACCGCAAGAGCCTGAAAAGCGCAAGTTGAGCTATAATGAAAAAAAGGAGCTGGAAAACATCGAAGGAGACATCGAGAAAATGGAAAAGCGCAAGAAAGAAATTGAGGCTTTATTTATGGACTCATCAATGAGTGGTGATCAAGTTAGTGAGTTGTCTAAGGAAATGGGCGAAATAGAAAAAAACATTGAAGAAAAAGAAAACAGGTGGCTTGAACTGTCAGAATTCGCATAATTGTTAAAACTTATGCTATTTGCCCAACAGTACCAGTCGTCAATAACGTCTTATACTATTGAACTTTTGCCTTACTAATTCGGTTTTGAGATTGAATACAATTATTGAAATCTATTCATTATGAAATTTTACAATTTAATATTAATGTCATTGTTTCTAGCATTCATGTCTTGCAGCAAGGATGAACCAACAGTGGATTTACTCAGAGGTAGAATAAATAACATGGTATTTGAGGCTGGGCACTCCATCTACTCTGTACTTGATGATGACCTTCAATTTAACATCTTCAGCAGTGATTTTGCAAGTAATGACCCATGTGTCGATTTACCAGAGGTTGTGCGTATTTTCTTCAATGCCAAATCTACATTAGAAAAACAAGATCTGTTTTTGGACTCTAGTAGTTTTGAAGCATTTACAGTTACTATTTTCGATGAAAATCTTTCAGAAAATATTATTATAACTGATGGATTTCTCCAAATTTCTGAGATTGGAGATGACTTAATTACTGCGCAGTTAGACATTAAAGCTGATGACACTTCTATAAAAGGAAGATTTATGGCTTCCCTTTGCGATTAGAAGAGACTGCATCCCGATAATTATTGGAATTCCTTTGTCAGATGACTATTTTGTAAATGCTGCCACATCTTTATAAATAACGTGTCAATTTCATACAAAAAAAAGAAACAAATTCAACATTCAATTCAAGACATATAATATGTATCATATTCCAGAACTTAATGAATTGGCTGAAGCTTTAAAAGCGTCTCCAGAAAATACAGCACTTAGATTTTTGCTGGTAAAAAAGTTATTCACTCTTCCAGAATACAAAGAAGCTTTTGAAGAAAATATTCAAATATTGTTGAGCCAAGATTCTCAACATTTTAAAGCAAAGGAATTACTGATGCGGTATTATTTCCAAAACGGAAAATTATCTGCTTGTATAATTCTTGGTGAAGAGATTTACGAACACAAAAGACTTTCAGAAGTAGGTTACTTGGTTTTAGCAAAAGCTTATTTAAAAGAAGAAAACCACAGTAAAGCTCAGCATGTCTACCAAGAAGCCATCATATTAAATCCAGACCTGACTGATGAGGCTCTCGATGATGCATTTAGAGTTACCAATATCGATGAAGATGAATTTGATTTAGAAGATGAATTGAATGATGGTCTCATGGAAAAACCTTCAATTAATTTTGATGACGTAGGTGGATTAGAAAGCGTAAAAAGGGAAATTGATTTAAAGATTATCAAGCCACTTGAGCATGCTGACTTATACAAGCAATATGGTAAAAAAGTAGGCGGTGGTATTTTATTATACGGGCCTCCAGGGTGCGGTAAAACATACATATCAAAAGCAACGGCAGGTCAGATAAATGCGAAGTTTATCAATGTCGGTTTGAATGACATCTTAGATATGTGGGTTGGGAATAGTGAGAAAAATTTACATGAAATATTTGCATTGGCTAGACGCAACACACCTTGTGTTTTATTCTTTGATGAAATCGACGCTTTAGGTGCAAAGCGCTCAGACATGAAGCAGAGTGCAGGTAAAACGGTTATCAATCAATTCTTATCTGAGCTAGATGGCGTAGACACATCAAATGATGGTATCTTAATTATAGGTGCAACCAATTGCCCTTGGCATTTAGATCCAGCCTTTAGAAGACCGGGAAGATTCGACAGAATAATATTTGTACCTCCTCCAGACAATGTGGGTAAAGAAGAAATTCTGAAAATATTATTAAAGGATAAACCTATTCATGATATAGATTACAAGAAAGTTGCAAAGAATTTAAAAGAATATTCGGGTGCCGATATAGAAGCCATGATTGACATTGCTATTGAAAAAAAACTAGAGCAAGCTATTGAAACTGGGATTCCAGAACCTTTACAAACTGGAGACTTAATTCAAGCCTCTAAGGTTCACAAAGCAAGTACCGTAGATTGGTTTACCACTGCTAAAAACTATGCGATGTTCGCGAATCAATCAGGATTATATGATGACATTCTCAGCTATTTAAAAAAGTAAGGATATGGAGAGGGAAATGGAGCAACAAATTCAGCGTATTAAACTACTTTTTTCGCAGAATAGATATAAAGAAGCTGAGCAATTTTTAAAAGAACTATTGTCTAATTATCCTGATTCAGAATATGGACAATACATGCTTGCTATTGCACAAACCAATCAAGGTAAGCATAGAGAAGCTTATGAATTGGTAATGTTGATGTGCGAAAACAATCCTGGGGCTTTAGAATATTTAGAACTGAAGGCTGAAATCGAAATTGCAAGTAATCGCATAGAGTTGGCAGAAAATACAGTATCACATCTGATAGCTTCTGATGCAGAAAATGATGACTATTTTTTTCTCATGGCGCGTATAAAGTACAGCCAAAGATATTACGACAAGGCACTTGAAAACACAAAGCTGGCTCTATCATTAAACCCTGACAACCTAGGTGCTCTAAATCTCAACATGACGATCAACAGTCAATTGGGAAATGTTGAAGATGCCAGACAAAGTGTGAAGGATGCCCTTCAACGCAATCCTGAAAGCCCATATACAATTGCCAATCATGGCTTAACTTTATTGAATGAAGGAAAGGTAAATCCTGCCTTGGAAAAATTTAAAGAATCGCTTTCATTAAATCCTAACAATGACATAGCGCAATACGGCATGCAGGAAGCAATGAAGTCCAAATTTTGGCCGTATAAATTACTATATAAATATGGTCTATTACTAGGACGATTGAGTGGTAAAAATATGTGGGTGTTCATTATTGGAACCTATATTGGATTTAGGGTTCTTAGCTCTGTTGCTGAGAATAACCCTGCGTTGCAACCCATTTTAAATCCCTTGCTAATTATGGTAGCTCTCTTGTTTTTATCTACTTGGATATTAGACCCAATTATGAATGTGTATCTGCTTACAAATAAATATGGTCGATTTCTGTTATCAGATGTGGCAAAAAGATCTGCTCAATATTCAGCAATAACTTTGTTGGTTGCTCTTGGTTTTGGTATTATCTATTTCTTTACAAGAATGGAATTCCACTTTTTAGCGTTGATCTTCTTTATTGCGATGCTCATTCCTTTAGGGACGATGTATAAACCTATGAATAAAAAGAATCAGAGTATTGCTACAAAACTGACTCTAGCAATTTTTATCACTGGTATTTTAGGATTGGCGACATTGGTATTTACAGGTAATGCCTTTGTCTTTTACGTGTCTGCTTTTGGGATATTTGCATATCAGTGGATTATCAATGGCATGATGATTAAGGAAGCCAGTAGAAAGTTTTAAGGAGTCGTTCCGCAAGTGGTCGGAGACCTATGCTCAGGAAAAGTCGGTTGATTCTGCAGGTGGTCAGAGACCTTTGCTTGGGAAAATGAAGTCAATTTTAACATTTTATTGGATTAACTGTAAGGGTTAACTAGTTCGTTGCTTTTTAAATAAGCCAATAAAGTTTAATTTAGGGCTCAAATCTGGAGGATCAGAATGAATGAATCGAAACAATACAAGTTTTTGAAGCGGATTACCTATGTTTTATGGGCAATTATGCTCTTATCATTCGTTATTGTTGCTAGATTTATAAGCAATACTGCCGATGGCGACTTGCCATCTTTTGCAGATCTCGAAAATCCAACATTTGATGAGGCCAGTATAATATATGATACAAATGGTGAGTCTTTTGGCAAGTATTATATAGAAAATAGAGAAATTATCAATTACGAGGATATTTCGCCTCTTGTGCTTAATTCATTATTGGCTACTGAAGATATTCGTTTTCACAAACATTCAGGAATTGATTTAAAAGCCTTGTTTAGAGTTGCTATAAAAACGGTGGCTCTAGGTGATGACAGTTCTGGAGGTGGAAGTACAATCAGTCAACAATTGGCAAAATTGCTTTATAAAAGGCAATCCTTTTCGAATCTTTCAAAAGTAAGTAGAGCAATTGCTTTAATTCGTACCAAGGTAAAGGAGTGGATTACTGCGGTACGACTGGAAAGAAGCTATACGAAAGAAGAAATTATTGCCATGTATCTCAATAAATTTGAGTTTATAAATGGCGCACACGGGATTCAAGCAGCATCTCAAACATATTTTGGTGTAAATCAAAAAAACTTAAAAATCCCACAAGCAGCATTATTGGTGGGAATGTTAAAAAATCCAAGTCTTTACAATCCATTAAGGTTTCCTGAAAATGCTACAAATCGAAGAAATGTGGTTATGACTCAATTGCAAAAGCATTTTGATATAGATACAACTGGCATAGATTCTATCCGGCAAACTGTTGTAGACATGAGTCGCTTTAATAGAGAAGCACACGACACCGGACCAGCGCCATACTTTAGAGCAGAATTGACAAAGTGGTTGAAAAACATACTGGATGAAAAGGATATTAAGAAAGCAGATGGATCTGAATATAATATTTATACAGATGGTTTAAAGATATACACAACCATTGATTTAAATTATCAAAAACACGCTGAAGCTGCAGTTGCAGAACACATGGAGTGGTTGCAGGATAGATACTGGGATGTTTGGAAAAACAGAGATCCTTGGACTTATGATACTGATGCTCAACAAAGGAGAATTAGAAAAAATGTTCTTGAAAGAAAAATCAAGGAAAGTGATCGGTACTTGAGTATTCACAACAGATATTTAGGTGCGATAAAAACCAAGGCACAACAGGATTATAATGACATAGCTTTGAATGAAAATGTCATTAAAACCTTGATTGATATTTATAATAAAAAAATATCATGGAGTCATGCAGAATCCAAAAATCTTCTCAAGAACGACAAAATAGACGATTACAAAAATCTTCTAAAAGGCAAGAGTGTATTCAACGAAGTTAAAGGGAAATACGAAGCATTACAGAAAGATTATAAAGAAGAATTCAAAACGGAAACTCCTATGCTCGTTTTTGATTATTCAGAAACTGGATTCAAAGAGATTACAATGAGCCCCTTGGATTCCGTTAGATATCACAATCAACATTTACAAACAAGTCTTTTGGCTATGCATCCACGTACCGGCCATATAAAAGCATGGGTCGGTGGCTCTGGATTTAATTTCTTCAAATACGATCATGTCAACTCAAGAAGGCAAGTGGGTTCCACCATCAAGCCATTTGTATATGCCACTGCGATCAGTCTAATGGGCATATCGCCATGTCAAACATATCAAGACATTCAATACACAATTGCACCAGGAGATGAAAGTTTTTTAGTTGATAAAGAATGGTCTCCATCAAATGCCAATGGTAAGTTTACAAACAACCTCTACAATTTATATCAAGGACTTTTTTACTCTAAAAACTCAATTACTATCCGTCTTGTCAAGGAAATGGGTAACGTCGATGTAATAAGAGAGTTGTTAGACAATGCTGGTATAAGTAAAACTGCAGAATTGTCCAATGGCCAATACGTTATCCCAAGAGTGCCTTCGATTTGCTTAGGTGCCGTTGATTTAAGCTTACGCGAGATGGCAGGTGCTTACACAACATTTGCAAACGATGGAATTTATACAGAGCCTGTTTTTATTTCACGTATAGAAGACAAGTCAGGTAAAATTATTTATACTACTATTCCTGAAAGTCGACGTGCTATCAATTCGTTGTATAACGGGGTTATGGTGGATATGCTAAAAAACAATGTGCAGAGTGGATATGGTCTAGGTATCAAGTCAGAAGCCGGAGGTAAAACAGGAACAACCAATGATTATTCTGATGGTTGGTTTATGTCAATTACTCCAGATCTTGTTACTGGAACTTGGGTAGGTGGAGATGATAAATGGATCCGTTTTTTATCACTTGAAAATGGACAAGGTTATGTAATGGCAAGACCTATTGTTCAAAAATTCCTAAAAGCTGTAGAAGAAGATTCAATTATCAATTTTAATACCGAAGCTACTTTTCCTGATCCACCACAAGGATTTCTTGAATTTATTGATTGTGACAAATTCAAACAAATGTCTGTTGAAGAGGAACAAAATTTTAATAAGCTCAGCCAAAGAGAAGATGAATTTGATGAAGACTTTGGCAATACTTTTGAAGAAGAGTTTAAGGAGAAGTTAAATGAAATAAATAAAGTTGATACTTCTGGGATTGAGATTGATAGCAGTGGTAACTAATTAGTGATTAATAATGTATAATTAAGGATTATGGATTATGGATTATGAATTATGAATTATGAATTATGAATTAAGGATTATGAATTAATAAAACATTGTTGAAATTGAAGCATTCACCTTCGTATAAAACTACGGTGAACTAAGTTTAAAATAGGAAAGAAATTTAATAAATAAAAAATATAACTGTGGGATTACTAGAAGGTAAAACGGCATTGATAACTGGTGGCTCTCGAGGCATTGGGAAAGCTATTGTTGAGAGATTTATTGCTGAAGGCGCAAGTGTTGCGTTTACATACAGATCATCAGCAGCATCGTCTGAAGAAATTGTAACCAACCTTAATGTTGGGGAAAGATTGAAAGCTTACAAGTCAGATGCCAGCTCTTATACAGATGCTGAGGCACTAATCAAGACTGTACTGGAGGATTTTGGCAAGATCGATATTCTTATAAACAATGCGGGTATTACCAAAGATACATTGATGTTGAGAATGGGAGAAGAGCAGTGGGATCAAGTTATGGACGTTAACTTAAAGTCGGTTTTTAACTTGACGAAACATGTGATGAGGCCTATGCTTAAAAACAGAGGCGGTTCCATTATCAATATGAGTTCTGTTGTAGGCGTTTTTGGAAATGCTGGCCAAGCCAATTACGCAGCTTCGAAAGCTGGAATTATTGGATTTACAAAATCAATTGCCAAAGAAGTTGGATCTAGAGGAATTAGATGTAATGCTATTGCTCCAGGATTTATCGCTTCTGAAATGACAGCTGAATTAGATGAAAAAGTACAAGAAAATTACATCAGTAATATTCCATTGAAAAGATTTGGTACCGGTGAAGATGTTTCTAACGCATGTGTATACTTGGGTTCTGATTTATCGACGTATGTTACAGGTCAAGTATTAAGTGTTTGTGGAGGTATGAATACATAAAATATGAAAAACCTGATTGCATTATCCATCGTTTTTAGTGTATTGTTTCTTGCTTGTTCGCCTAAGGTTTCTAAGTATTTAATTACTGATATAACTGATCTTGAAATTAGAAAGCAAACTAGCAAAAATTATCATTGCAACAAAAATGAAAATCATATACCTGATTCGTTATCCAGAATGAAATATATTCGGGTTAACATTCACTTTATGGATGATTCAACAGGGACCAAGAATTTCTCTATGGAAAAAGGGAAAAATTATATGAAGCAATTGCTTGTCAATGCAAATAAACGGTTAGGCGATAATAAAAAAATGAATCTGCCTTTAGGTAATAATACTGCTGTCCTACCGATAAACTATAGATATAAGATTTCTTCAGCCAATGGTGACCCTAAAGATGACGGATTCTACAAGCATCTTGACAATGATCTTTTTTACTTCTTAAACAAGGGAAAAAATCGAAACAATTACAATCGAGATGTTGTAAAAAAATACAATATCGGAGGTGATTCAATCATCAATATTTTTGTCCTGCCTCACCACCCTGACAGTGTAAAATCTAAATCATATAAGCCTCATAAAACGGGTATTGCATTAGGCACTTCCTTGAAGGTAGCTGGCTTGGTTGAAGATCCAGATAAACCATGGGAGTTTGCGACCTTGCTTAATCATGAGATTGGACATATTCTCGGATTGAGCCATTCTTGGGTCAGAAATGATAGGTGTGAAGATACCCCTCAGCATCCTAATTGTTGGGACAAAAACAGTGCACCACCATGTGATGGCACGCATTCTAACAACATGATGGATTACAACAACAGTCAGATGGCTGTTACACCAGATCAGTTGGCAATTATAAACAAGGGTTTTAATAAATTGCTTAGTAAAAACAGAGAGCTTCTAAAAGTCGACTGGTGTGAAAGAGAAAGTGATATTGATATCATTATTCAAGATTCTGTGCATTGGAAAGGATATAGAGATGTACAAAGGGATATCAGAGTTCTACCGGGTGCTGTCTTTGAGGTTTCTTGTCGCATAGGCATGGCTGCTGGCACGAAAATTATTGTCGAACCAGGAGGTTTTTTAAAACTTAACAGCGCTTATTTACACAACTCTTGTGGTATAAGATGGGAAGGCATTGAGGTTCTTACAAAGGGAAAGGTATCTGGCACAGTAGAGGCTTATGGCAACTTTAGAATGGAGAATGTTCTAGATGACGTTGTGAGTACTTTGGAGAGACCTGTGTTTGGCAGTTCTAAAACCAATTGACAAAAAAAATCTAATCATATGAGATTATCTTGTCTACCCTCAGTTACTAATAAAAAAGAATATACTATAAATAGCGGAAAATATTAGTCAAAGAAAGTGGGCCTGAGATAATAAGTTTTTAGTGCGCTCTATCAATTAGCCTCTCCTTGAATTGAACTACCCTTTATCAATTCCCTTTCCCATGCTACAATCAATTTTAAAATATAGAACAAACTGATTCCACCAACTAAATGCTTAATAGTGTGCCCACTCCAAAATCCTAAAGTATTAAAAATGGCATCATCAAAATGCTCGCAAATTTTTGCAACGATATACCAGCCTAGAATATAAATTATATACTTTACATAATATGTTTTTTTCGGATATAACCATAATATAAATGGCGTAATCACCATTGGAAAAAATTGTACAAAAACAAAAAACCTTAGATCACCTTGACCAATACTTTCCGTATACTGCCAATAAAAGATTGAAAAAATTCCAAGAGGAACCAAAATCCAAAATGCAAATTGTCCAATTTTTACGCCTACAAAATCGTATAACAATAATGAAAAAATTGGCATAAACATAAGTGTCATAGGTAGCCGATCCCAAACGAGTCGATTGTTGTCTGGGATTACATGGTAATAGGCAGAACCAAAACATGCTGTAAAAATTCCAACGCACAAAACAAGGGGTATCAGTTTAGCAACAGCATTTTTTCGTTGGCCAAAATTTTTTAAACTTAAATACAAACCAAAACCTCCAAGAAAAAACATAGGAAGGTTACTCATCACATCCCAGAAGTTTGGAATGCCAAATATTTGTCTTTTATCAGCAAAATCATGGTACTCTAAATCTTGAGGGATTGCATCCATCGTAATTAATATACCTACGAATACAATAAAAACTAATAGTATGATATGATGACGATATTTATGCATTGTATTTTTTCACTTTGAAAATTGATTCATGTCTTATTGCATGAAATTAACTCTTTTAATTTATTTGTAATTCTTAATCTATCAATTATGTGTGCAATTATTAATTCGAAAATATTTATAGTAAATTATTTACATTTATCTAAGGCCTTGTATAATCAAAACTATTTATTTTACAATAATTCAAAATAAGTATATTGCAAAAAATGAAACCTTCCTGACTAAATAATTCTAGAAAAACCCTAAGAACAACGAAATAATATAAATGACAAAATCAGAAGACTCATACGGAGCAATTATATCTAAGTGTAAGAAATTCAGATATCAACTATGGCGAAAGTGGGATAATGATAAACCACTAGTCATGTTTTTAATGTTGAATCCAAGTACTGCAGATGCAACCAAAAACGACCCAACAATAAGACGTTGTATCGGTTATGCTAAAGATTGGGGTTACGGAGGCTTATACGTCGGTAATTTATTTGCCTATCGTACAGCTTATCCAAAAGAATTAAAAGATAAAGGATATCAAATAGGACGATTCAATAAAAAGCACTTACTAAATATGCAAAAGATATGTGACAAAGTAATTTGTGCATGGGGAAACAAACAAGGTATTCCTAGTCGAATTACTGATATTTTTCATGAATTACATTATCTAGATTTGGCTAAAGATGGGACACCAAAACACCCCTTGTATTTGAAAAAAGAATTGAAACCTCAGAAATTATAAATGGATAAGAATGAAGTTATACTTCTAATGATTTCGAGAATCATCATCTAGCAACTTTGCATCACCTTTAGCAAATTACATAATTCCTAAGAAAAATAAATTATACCATTCAATTGTTTATTTACTATCTTATCTGAATAATCCAAAATTCCTCTGAGTAACACCACGTCAGAATCTAATATTAAAAAAACTATCCATCCTACTTCAAGGATTTGGGCCTGGAATTTTTGTCATTGGGTAAATCATTAGAGCGGGCAGTGCAACATCTATGATAGTTGCTGGAAGTACTTATAGCATGTAACTTTCATGGGTGCTTTTTTTAAGCTGTATTCTTTCATGTTTAATGGTATATAGTTATAGGAAATATGCCTTGGTTTGTGAAGAAGCGGCATTGTATGGATTTATAAAACATTTAAAAGTGGGGAAATTATTGCCATTTTAATTGGTGTAGGAGTCTCATTTCGACAATGGAATTCATTGATGGGAATTATAGGAATATCACCCAAATAAAAGTTAGCTGACATTTGCCAATTACTTAAGATTAATATGGTAAGTCAACTTTACTTATCTAGAATTTACTTCTAGCAATTAAGATTTTTTATAATATCAAGTCTTATTCTTGATAAAAATGATTACCTTATGGTTCTGTAAGTTATAATAAAGGAAATTTTATTGATTGGACTAAAATTCAAAAATAATACCATTTATTGCAAGTGACATGTATATAAATTTCCAATCCCGATCAAAAACGAGAATTAAAATTAATCACTAATGTTAGATTAGTATTAGATGCATCAAACACATTAATGCATATTTTCAAATTATAACTAATAAAACTATAAACTATTTTACTATGAAAAACTTATTAATGACAATCATGTGTACCATGATTTGTTCCTTCATGTTTGCTCAAAAAGGGACTGTTTCTGGAACTGTTTACGACGGCCCAGATCCACTTATTGGAGTATCCATAAGCGTAGGAGACGGAAGCATGGGAACTATAACAGATATTGACGGAAATTACAATATCAGCTTAAGTCCTGGAACATATCAACTTACTGCAAGCTATGTTGGTTACAACAATGCGACACAATCAGTTACTATTTCTGCTGGTCAAAATACTGAAGCGAATTTCAATCTGGCAAGTGGTGTATTGGTTGATGAAATCGTTGTTATGGGAACAAGAGCATTTGGAAGAACCAACACTGATTCTCCTGTTCCAGTTGATGTAATTGACGTTTCACAACTTGTTAAAACAGGAGGGCAAATTAGTATAAATGAAATACTAAATGTGGCAGCTCCATCTTTTACATCACAAAGTCAAACTGTTTCTGATGGTACAGATCATATTGATCCAGCCAGTCTTAGAGGTTTAGGACCTGATCAAGTTTTGGTTCTTATAAATGGAAAAAGGAGACACAATACGTCTCTTCTTAATATTAACGGAACAGTAGGTGCAGGTAGTGTAGGTACGGATATGAATGCCATACCAGCTGCAGCAATACAAAGAATTGAAGTTTTAAGAGATGGTGCCGCAGCACAATATGGTTCTGATGCCATTGCGGGAGTCATTAACTTAGTGCTTAAAGAGAAAACAGAAGGATTAGAATTAGGAATTACATCTGGTGCAAATGCCAGTAGCCTAGGAAATCATCAAGAAGGTGGAATTGATGGTGAGAAGGTACAAATTGATGCCAGTTATGGTTTGCCAATAGGTGATAACGGGGGTTTCATAAATATTACTGGATCAATAGGCACTAGAAATCCTGCATTAAGAAATGCAACAAATTTGGAACAGTTATTTGACATAGACAACACTGCAGAAAGAGTATATCTTGAAAACAATCCAACTGGAACAATAGCAGATATGACATCTAATGATTATGCTGATATATTAGCTGCATTACCACAAAACTTTCAAGATGCTGCTGCCAACGAAGACTACAATCAATTGGATGATTTAGAGTTAGCTGCTAGAGGTCAGACAAGAAGTGATTACAGATTTAAAGTAGGAACTGCAAAATTACGTGAAGGAAAAGCTTTTTTAAACATGTCAATTCCCTTAAGCGAAACTTCAGAAGTATATGCATTCGGTGGCATTGGATCAAGAGAAGGTCTTGCCTTTGGATTCTTAAGAGAGCCATGGAGACCGAAGTCAAATACTGCGGCAAATGTAAATGGATTCTTACCTGGTATTCAATCAAATATTAATGACAAATCTCTAGCATTTGGAATAAAAGGTACATATAATGATTGGGATGTAGATTTTTCAAATACATTCGGATCTAACGACATGAAAATGACTGTTGTAAATTCTTCAAATGCTAGTTTAGGTGCAGCTTCTCCTTCAACGTTTGATGCAGGAGCATTTGGGTTTACACAAAATACTTCAAATCTGGATTTCACAAGAAAGCATGATGTAATGTCTGGATTGAGAACCTCGTTTGGAGCTGAATATAGAGTTGAAGAATTCAGCATCACAGCAGGTGCAGAAAATTCATATGCGACATATGACAACAATGGAATCCCTACAGTTAGAGGTTTTGATGGAGCAACAAATGCTCAAGGAGAATCACTACCTGGAACAGTACAAGTTTTTGGAGGATTCACCCCAACGAATGCTTTATCTAAATCCAGAAACAGTATTGCAGGTTATGGTGATTTTGAATTAGATGCAACTGACAGAGTTCTTATTGCTTTGGCATTGAGATATGAGGATTTCTCTGATTTTGGAAATACTTTTAATTATAAATTAGCAACAAGAATTAAAGCTACTGATAATATATCAGTAAGAGCTGCGTATTCTACAGGTTTTAGAGCACCTTCATTACACCAACAATTTTTCAGCAGAAGTAGCACAATTTTCGATGCAAATAGTGTTGCACAAGAAGAGGGATTATTTACAAATGAAAGTAGAGCCGCTCAATTGATTGGCATAGATAAACTAAAAGAAGAGACTTCAAAAAGTCTTAGTGTAGGTGTTACTGCAAAATTCGGTGCATTGAGTTTAACTATTGATGCATATCAAATTAAGATTGATGACAGAATCATTCTTTCAGGTGCATTTACAGATGGCGGAGATCCAGAATTGGAAAGTTTATTCAGAGCAGCTGGAGCAGGTAAAGCTAGGTTTTTAGCCAATGCAATAGATACTGAAACTCAAGGTGTAGATATCGTATTGGGATATAGACTTGTAATGGACAGTGGCCTACAATTGAATAATAACCTTGCAGCTACATTTTCTAAAAATGAAGTGGTAAATATTATGGTTCCAGAAAAAATTGCAAATGCAGGTTTATCTGGTGATTTCTTTGATGGGCAAGAAGAAGCATTTTTAACTTTAGCACAGCCAAGATCTAAGCTTACTTTAACTAATACATTGACACTAAACAATGGACTTGATGTATCACTTAGAAATGTATGGTATGGTTCTGTAACTGATCCAGATGATTTTTCAGGAGACACTAGAGTAGAAGGAACAGTAGTTTCTGAAGATGCTTTGTATGATGCAAAATTAGTTACTGATCTTTCACTAAGTTACCCAATAAATGACAAATTTAGAATGACATTTGGAGCTAATAATTTACTAGATGTGTATCCTTCTGAGAACAGAGCAGGTGGTCAGTCAAATGCTTCATTTCCTTACTCTAGAAGAACTTCTCAATTTGGATTCACGGGAAGATATATGTTTTTGAGAGCAAACTTTACGTTGTAATTTTTACATCAAGTTGTGCACATCAGATTTAAAATATAAATAAAATTAATACTGATATTTAGGTTCTGGCAATCAATAGATTGTCAGAACCTTTTTTTCTAATACCAAATTACTTTTTAAGAGAAATGGAATTGGTGCAACTAAGTATTTCAGATTTTTCAGTAGGAGATATCAAAACATAAGGAATTGAGATTCGTTTCTCAATGGAGTATGTTTTTTAGTAATAACAAATTAATTTCTCGATATATCAATGCTAATTTATTAGCTGCTGTGATTCACATTTTGAGAACATTATAGTTCATGATTTATAAATGGTTTTTACTTCATAACTTTTCTTATTTATAAAATTCCTTAGGATACTCACATACACCTGAGACACCGTTCAGTCCATTTTTAGTCAACTCAATTACCATGCAGTTTTCCTTTGGCGCGTTAAAGGGTAAATCAATTCCAAACTTATGAGCTTGTTCATACCCAAATCTTGGATAGTATTTTTCATGCCCAAGAAGAACTATTGATTTGTATCCTAATTCTTTTGCCACCTTATGAGTGTGTTCGATTAGCTTTCCACCAATACCTTTTCTTTGATATTCAGGAAGCACAGAAACTGGAGCTAGGGCCAAAGAATCAAATTCTTGCTGGCCATTTTTTATTTTCAATTTGGTAAGTAAAATATGCCCGACAATATTATCATCAATTTCCGCAACCAATGATAACTCTGGAATAAAAGAACTTGATTCCCTTAAGTGTTCCACAAGGAATTGTTCTTTATGATCACTAAACTTTACAGTTTCAAAAGCTTTTTCTATTAAATCGGAGACGGCTTTAAAATCTGTTGATTTTTCTTGTCGTATCAGTATACCCATTTGCTTTAACCTTTACCCGACGCTTGGCTTTCTTTTACAATTTCCTTTATCGACTTATCATCAATTATCACATCCTTTAAAACAGCATCTCCATCCTTGATGCTGACAAGTGCGTATGTCATATTATCTATATTTCGTTGGCTCTCCATATATAAATCTTCTGCAGGCTTGGCTTTTGATTCTTCCATATAAAACCTATCAAATGGAAAATCAAGGATAAGATTATTTGCAGGGTTCCCTGTTATGTAATTTACCTTGGTCTTAAGGTATTCTTCTTTATTACTTGGTTTCTCTTTTGAAATCGATTCAATTTTTGCATAACCATTTTCATCAATAATAAAAATAGCATAAACAACATCTCCACGTTTCCATTCATCTGTGTTGTTTACCGAAACAGTGTTTTCTACATATCGAAGAATTATATATTTGCCTCTAAAGGGATCACTTGGATCAACAGGAGCTGTTTCAAATTTATATTCTGTACCTGTTTTCAAAATATCTTCTCTATCCCAAATCATTTTTGCAGGAACGAACAGCTGCACTAAAGCAACCAAGATAAATACTGGCAATAACATTTTTTTACTAATCATTTGATCGTCGTTTTTTAAGCATCCAATAATTGGTTAAAAAGAATCCAATTCCAACAAACACAAATAATAACCCTCTAAAAATAAAGCTTAAGTCAATGTCAACAAATCTACAAACTACCAACGATGTGATTATCAATAAACCATAATTTAAGACACCAAAATTATCTTTTCTTTCACCTTCCCTAATCGTCCAGATTCCTAAAACAAAAACAAAAATATTAATTAGTAAAATTGAAATTGATGAATACATCCCAATAATAAAGGCAACTATAAATAAGATAAAAACTGGTGTCACAGGACTAATATTTTTTATTGTCTTATTCTTCATATTCAGATATAAAAGTCCTAAAGCCAATAAAGTGAATATTGTCGCACAAATGAATTCAGGAGATATGACAACCTCATTAAAATCAAACTCCTTACTTCTTAAGTTCTTCCAAAAAAAGTCAAAACTTAATATCAGCAACAATATCATGGTACCAAGAGATCCAAGTATTTTATATGAATTTGACCTTAATTTTTGTTTGTCAAAAAAACTGTGCTCACCTATCAAATAAAACAGACCAAAAAGACTAAAGTAAGCTGGAAGAATCAATTCAGTTACATCTTTTGCAATAGTTCCAAGAGCAATTATTATCGATATAGGTATCAACCAATTATGAAGAACCATGAAGTTGCTTTTTGGATTTTCTTTGTACAACAAATAATAATGTGGCAGTGACAACAAGAGCATCAACCAGTACAAATAAGATTCACTTCCATTTCTTCCATAACCAATTTCAGTTGCGTAATTTGTAATACCAATTAGATACAACATTGAGACCGCAGACGATTTCATCAGGTAAATAATAGGCAAGCAAAGCAGCATCCAAACCAAAAGAAATGAACTTAGATTTCCAGGCATGTTATATATCTGACTGATAAGGGCAATGCAAGCACCCACCGCGAAAAATAAAAACGTTGCACTGCTCTCCCGCCATGTTATACTTTCTTGTTTTATTAACAACGCATAACCACAAAGACCTTGACCAATCAGCATAGGAACAAAAGCAAAGATTGTTTTTGATGCTCTCGAAAGATCATCCCAGTTATGTGCTATTATCATAATAATACCAAGCCCAACTAAGACTGCACCAATAATACCAAAAACAATGAAGAGCCCGTTAGGCGTGGAGATTCGCTTTTTCTTATAATAGTCCTGAATTTTATCTGCGGTTTCTTCAGTGAGAATCCCAACATCAACCAGCTCATTAATATCTTTTAATATATTCATTGTTGATTTTTAAAATTTTGACTCGGCCGTATAACATTACAACTTATTTCTAAATATAATAATTTTATTGCAATTCCATTTTTAAACCTTTATTGGTTAAACTGAGAAATGATAAAAATTATAGGTTACTACTTCTAACAGTTTCTCAAAAGAAGCTTAATATATTAATACAATTATTACTTCTTATCTCATGTCAATTTATCTATTGTCAAAGTAGCATAGTAGATTGTTTTATAAATAAAAAATCCAATACTGTTACGGCCTTAACATAAGATCAAAATCTGATTCAAAAAGTGATAAAATTGGGAAGATTCCTTTTGGTCAGCGCCTTCATATTATGCATAAATATCATTATGATTATCAAAAACTGGACTCAATTAAAACTCAAAAATCCACTTACCAAATAGATGGTGCCTGGTTAAAGGTTCGTTATAAAGGATTAAAAGATTATGTCCTATCAACTTTTCTATAAAAGTAATATGAATATAAAAATGAACACAAATACAAAGATCATATCTTATTTATGCCAAACGAAAGATGTAGTGATAATATAGACAATATAAACGATTACGATTGGTAGGGGCTCTACTTAATCGGTGACAGTACAACTTTAAAAAAATCATTAGACGATTACAATTCGATTGATCCAATGACAAATATGCAAATAGTTAGAATCCAGATTCTAATGGTTTAGGTGACTACATTATCACATATGGGAAAAGCCTGAAAATCTTATTTTATCTCTTAGCAGTGAAGCAGAGTACAGAGATGTTTTGGAAGATGTGACTTATTTTTTTAGTACTTATTGTTGTTGATTGTCTCATACTAGAAAGAGGTGGGGACACAAATGCATCCTTTCACAATATCTGGACACCTTTGCTAGGATCTTTCCACTAAATATCAGAAATCTTAATTTTGTTTTTTGTAAAATGTATTTGAAATTCAAAAACTATCAATAGATAATAACTCAACAACAGCCTTGATTCAATTGAATAGGTGGGCAAGCAACAGTGCCATAACTACAATACACACAGCAATCATTTTCTAAAGGCTTCAATATCTTTTTGCAATTTTCACACTCATAAAAATACTGGCAAGCATTTGTAGGCATCGTTTCCTCCTTATTATAACTGCATTCAGGACAGGTTATAACAGATTTCAGAACAACCTCATTGTTTACTGAACTATTTTTCTTACTGATGTATTGGTAAATACCAAAACCTAAAAATACAAGTCCAATCGCAAGAAAAAATCCACTATACTTTTCTAAGCCATTACTAAATCCAATTAAAGCACTGCCACCACCTATGGCAACTATCAACGCAGGTAGCCAGCAACAACTGGTTGCAACTATAAATGCTATTGAACTTCCAACAATTGATTTCTTATAATTCACTTTTATTTTTCCTAAGATACAATATAATGATTTCAATTAAAACTCCTCTATCAAAACACCCATCTTTCCCATTTGAGCATCACGCATTGCTTCCATAATTTCAGTGGTATTGTTCATAACGAATGGGCCATAGGATTCTATGGGCTCTCCTATTGGTGAACCTGACAACAATAACATTCTTGTATCGTCTTTCGCTTTAAGAGTGATGGCGCCTTCTTCGTTTTCGAAAACAGTCATTGACTTGGCTCCTGTTTCTTTATCATTGATTTGCATAGAACCATCAAGTTGATAAATCAATGTGTGTTGTTGAGCAGGAATAGTTAATTCAAACTCCCCATCTGATTTCATATCTAATCTTGAAACCAACATTGGACTTTGATTAGGGATAGGTCCTTTTACGCCTTTATACTCACCCGTTAAAACCTGCATTTCTACTTTATCATCAGGTGAATAAACTGGAATTTCGTTTTTTTGCTGTGGTAAATATTTAGCAGGCAACATTTTAAATTCACTTGGGGTATTAACCCAAAACTGAATAATTTCAAAATGCCCACCATTTTCTGCTAGCTTTTTCGATGGTCGTTCGGAGTGTGTTATACCTTTGCCTGCATTCATCCATTGTACACCTCCTGCACTTACGATACTGTCATTGCCCAAAGAGTCACGGTGATGCAATTCTCCTTTCAAAATAATTGTCACAGGAGAGAATCCTCTATGAGGATGAGGACCAACGCCAACCTCTCTTTGATGCTGATCACCTTGTAATATGCTTGACCAATGGTGAATGAGCAAAAAAGGATCAATTTGATTGGTCGTGGCATTAGGAAGTGGTTGATCAATCATGATACCACCCATATTGACCTTCTCTGCTTTTGTAACTGACTTTATATTACGCATTAGTTTAAAGTTAATTTAGTTAAAATTAGAGCGAACAGAATATAATTTGGTTAATTGAGCCTTTTTTCAGCAGGAGACCCCTCTCTTTCAGAGACCTCCCTCTTTCAGA
>CAJQRD010000002.1 GCA_905480605.1 uncultured Saprospiraceae bacterium
GTCCTGGAACATCTAGGATATACTTTCACGAATGATGTAGATCAATTAAAAAGGCAGTTGGACAAAAACAACATTTGCTTTATGCATGCACCACTATTCCATCCTGCCATGAAATTTGTAGCACCTATTCGACGAGCGTTAGGCGTTAAAACATTCTTCAATATGTTGGGACCTTTAGTCAATCCCGCTAAACCAACCCATCAAGCTGTGGGCGTATTTAATTTGGAATTAACAAGACTCTACAATTACTTGTTGAAAGAATCAGGAACTCAATATTCAATAGTTTATGCCTTGGATGGATACGACGAAGTTTCATTGACAAGTCAGTCTTTGGCCATTGATTCATCAGGAGAAAAGATTTTAAACGCTGAGGATTTTGGGGTTGACAAATTACAACCTAACGAAATATATGGTGGCAAAAGCATTAAAGAAGCTGCAGATATTCTGGTTAGTGTGCTTGATAATAAATCTACCAAAGCACAGAAAAATGTAGTATTAGCAAACTCTGCATTGGCTATCAAGTGTTTTGAAAAAGATAAGTCTTTGTTGGATTGTGTTGAGATTGCGAGGGAGAGTATTGAGTCTAGGAGTGCATTTGATGTTTTAGGCAGAGTAGTAAAGTAGGACTTGATTAATGATTAATAAGTAATGGTTAATAATTATGAATTATGGATTATGGATTATGGATTATGGATTATGGAGTTCTAATTATTACTTTATAATTAATATTGAATGATTGAGAAAATGTATAACTGAGCTAACAAAGTTCTAAGCATTAGAGCATTAAAAAATGAATATTTTAGATAACATAGTATTGCAAAAAGAGATTGAAATTGAGAATGCCAAACAGCGATACTCAATCAAAGACTTGCAACTTACTGACTTATATAAACGTTCTTGTATTTCTTTATCTGAATCATTGAGAGATGGACAATCGTTGGGAATTATCGCAGAATATAAAAGAAAATCACCCTCTAAAGGTCTTATCAATATTCATCATAATACAGTTAAGGATGTTGCTATTGCATATCATAACGCTGGAGCTTCAGCTATGTCTATTCTGACTGACAAGATTTTCTTTGGAGCAGAGGAAGAAGATATACTGATCGCACGGGCATACAGTCAACTACCAATATTGAGAAAGGAATTCATTATAGACGCTTACCAAGTTTATGAAGCCAAGGCAATGGGAGCTGATCTTATTTTATTAATTGGTGCCATATTATCAAAAAAAGAATCTAAGGAATTGAGTAAGGTGGCGCATGATCTAGGTATGGAGGTGTTATATGAGATTCATGAAGAAAAAGAAATTGAATTAATTCCTGACGATGTTGAAATGGTAGGTATAAATAATCGAGATCTTAAATATTTTAAAGTAGACTTTGAAAGATCGATGAGAATGTTTGATCAACTGCCAAAAGATCAATTGAAGATTGCCGAAAGTGGTATTTCTGATTATAATACAGTCATAGATTTGAAAAGGAAAGGCTTTAATGGTTTTTTGATAGGTGAAACATTTATGAAAACGAAAACACCAGGGGTAACATGTGGTAAGTTTATACAAAAAGTGTTGGAGGAGGATTATTTATGAGTTAAACATTAAGGATTATGGATTATGGATTATGGATTATGTGTAATAAATAATTAAGTCATTAGGTCATTAGATCATTAGATCATTAGATCAATAGAGCGCTAGAGCGTTAGAGCATTAAAAAATGATATGAAAGTAAAAGTATGCGGTATAAAACACGAAGAAAATTTACTGGCGATTGCCACTTTAAAAGTTGATTGGATAGGATTAAATTTTTATTCAAAGAGTAAGCGATTTGTTGAAACAGAATTAAAATTTGCTGATATATCAATTCCTAAGGTTGGTGTTTTTGTGAATGCAACACTTGAGTATATTAGAGAAATGGTTGGACAATATGGTTTGAGTTATGTGCAGTTGCATGGAAAAGAGTCAGAACATTATTGTCAAGAAGCTCAATCAATTTGTCCAGTGATAAAAGTATTCTCAATTGATGAAAAATTTGACTTTCAGTTGACATCCCCTTTTGATTTTTGTGATTATTTTTTATTTGATACTAAATGTGAAGCGTATGGTGGCAGTGGTTATAAATTTGATTGGAATAAGTTGACTAAATACGAGGGTGATATTCCATTCTTATTGGCCGGTGGAATTGGACCTGATGATTTGAATGAAATCAAATCAATTTCACATGCACAACTAGTGGGAGTTGATATCAATTCAAAATTTGAAATTGAGCCAGGTTTAAAAAATGTAAAAATGGTCAGTAACTTTATTCAAGAATTAAAAAAATGACACATGAGTAGTCAAGCAAAATATAAAGTAGATGCAAAAGGTTTTTATGGTGATTTTGGAGGAGCGTTTATACCTGAAATGCTGCATGCCAATATAGCCAATCTACAAGAAAGATATTTAGACATTATTAATGATCCCAAGTTTAAAAAAGATTATGATGCTTTACTTAAGGACTATGTAGGACGTCCTACCCCACTTTATTTTGCAGATAGACTTTCAAAAAAAATACAATACAAATATATATCTGAAACGAGAAGATTTGTGTCACACTGGTGCACATAAAATCAACAACACCATTGGACAAATACTATTGGCTGAACGCCTTGGAAAAACAAGGATCATTGCCGAAACAGGTGCAGGTCAGCATGGCGTGGCCACAGCAACTGTCTGTGCATTACGTGGCATTGAATGCATTGTGTATATGGGAGAAGTCGATATTAAAAGACAAGCACCTAATGTTGCCAGAATGAAAATGCTAGGTGCAGAGGTTAGACCAGCGAAAAGTGGCAGTCGTACGTTAAAAGATGCAACGAATGAAGCCATCAGAGATTGGATCGACAACCCCATTGATACACATTATATTATAGGTTCTGTTGTTGGCCCACATCCTTATCCGGATATGGTAGCAAGGTTTCAAGCCATCATTAGTAAAGAAATAAGAATGCAATTGAAAGAGCAAACTGGTCAAGAGATACCTGATCACATCATCGCTTGCGTTGGAGGTGGCTCAAATGCAGCAGGTGCTTTATATCACTTTCTAAATGAAGACGACGTAAACTTTATCTTGGTCGAAGCTGCTGGAAAAGGAATAGATACTGATCATTCAGCTGCGACAAGTGTCCTTGGGACTCATGGAGTTATTCATGGCAGCATGACACTTTTAATGCAAGATGAAGATGGGCAAATAATTGAACCGTACTCAATTTCGGCCGGACTCGACTATCCAGGAATTGGACCTTTACACGCACATTTGATTAAAACGGGTCGTGCTGAAGTTCACAGCGCAACAGATGCAGAGGCATTGAAAGCAGCATTTGAACTGACAAGGACTGAAGGTATCATTCCCGCCTTAGAGACTGCTCATGCATTTGCTATTTTGAATGAAAGAAAATTTGAGAATGACGATGTGGTTGTTATTAATCTATCTGGACGTGGGGATAAGGATTTGGCAACTTATATATCTCATTTGGATAGATATTGAGATTAAGAAAAGATATGACACCTTTCCACTGATAGGGTGAGAGTTATAGAACAGGTTCAAGACAATACCGGCAGTTCCGAAATAGGTCGCAGACCACTCCACTGGTAGAGTAAGAGTACTGGAATAGGACGCAGATCTTTCAACTGGTAGGCAGTATTAATTAATTAAAAAAGGCAATGACAAATAATAAGATAAATAGAGTTTTTGAAGATAAAAATCATAAGGTACTCAATATCTATTTTACAGCGGGGTACCCTAATTTAAATGACACAGGGACAATCATTAAAAAACTTGCAAGCGCAAAAGTTGATATCATTGAACTTGGAATCCCCTACTCTGACCCACTGGCTGATGGATTGACAATTCAAGAAAGCAGTCAAAAAGCATTGTCTAATGGAATAAGCTTAAGTATGGTATTTGATCAAGTTGAAGAGATTAAGAATGATCATAAGACGGCTATTGTAATGATGGGTTATTACAACCAGTTTCTACAATACGGCATTGACAAATTAATTAAAAGAATTGGAGATTCGGGTGTAGATGGCTTAATTATTCCAGATCTTCCCATGGACCATTACCAGACACATTACAACTCTAAATTCGAAGAAGCTGGCATTGCCATCTCCTTTTTGATTACACCTGAGACATCTGATGAACGTATTAAGGAAGCAGACAGACTGACTTCTGGTTTTTTGTATGTAGTAGCGCAATCTAGTATTACAGGTGGAGTTAAAGATGTGTCAGATCAACAAAAAAAATACTTTGAACGCATCCAAAATATGAGTTTGAAAAGTCCGAAATTGATTGGTTTTGGCATTCACAATAAAGAGACATTTGATAATGCTTGTCAATATGCAGAGGGCGCTATAATTGGCAGTGCCTTTATTAGAAATCTAAAAGAGCATGGAACTGATAGGGTGAATGATTTTGTTGATAAGATTGTAAACTGCTAAGAACAATTACCTGATCTTTGGCGTTTTGCATTTTTGTATTATTAAATTTGAAATGAACTCAACACAAAATCTTCTTACTCAAGCTGAAAAAGAGCTGATATTCACAACTTCAAGATCTGGAGGAAGTGGTGGTCAACACGTTAACAAAGTTGAAACGAAAGTTACTTTGAAATGGCAGGTTGAAAATTCAGCATATTTAGATGAAGTTCAAGTCAAGTTAATTCTAGAAAAACTTTCTAACTCGATAAACAAAGATGGCTTTCTTGTTTTGTACCATCAAACAGAAAGATCACAAATACTCAATAAATCTCATGTCATCGACAAGTGGAAAGAACTTATTACAGATGCATTAAAAGTGCCTAAAGTAAGAAAACCAACTAGGGTTCCTAAAGCTGTCAAGGCAAAAATAAAAAGAGATAAAAAGAAACGCAGTGAAGTTAAGAAAATGCGAGGAAAAATTAATCTTGAATAAGCATTAGGAATATTGCATTATCTTCGCTTCATGAAAAAAATCCTCTCGTTTCTGCTATTGTTTTCTGTCGGAATATTAGCAGGTGGTTATTATTCTCAAAAAGATAAATTACCAATTCTTACTGGATATGCAGCTAAGAAAGCTTGCTCGTGTCGTTTTATTGGAAATAGAGATTTAGAGTCTATAATGAATTATGACCTTGCCAATGCTCCATTAAATCTTGCCACAGTAAATATTTATGAAGAAGAACAAACAGTTGAAGCCAGTGTATTTGGATTGGGAACTTCTAAAGCCATTTATACGAAAAAACTGGGCTGCCAATTGGTACATTCAAAACAGAATTTTGAATTAAGCTCAAAGAAAAAAACTAACAATAATAATGATGAAGGTATATCAACTGGATTCACGATAACTGAAAGCAAGAATAAATTTTCTGATGAAACTTTTAAACCAATTGTTAACCTCGCATTTGACAAGGAAGGAGAATGGTTGAAACAAACAAGAGCTTTGGTTATCATTCAAAATGATTCATTGATAGCAGAACATTATGCATCAGGTTTTGACAAAGACTCAAAATTACTTGGATGGTCGATGACAAAAAGCTTATGTAATGCGCTTGTAGGTATATTGGTTAAACAAGGAAAACTGCACCTCAATAAAACTGCACTTTTTGAAGAATGGTTAGATGATAAAAGAAGAAACATCAGCTTGACCAATCTCTTACAAATGACTCCTGGATTAGAGTGGGATGAAAATTATAAAAAAATATCTCCTGCTACCCAAATGTTATTCGAGCAGGACAATATGGGGGATTATGCTGCAAGTTACAAATCAGAATTTGAGTCTGGAAGTCACTGGGAATACTCAAGTGGAACTACAAATATTATTGGCAAGCTCATTCGGGATCAGTTTGATTCACATGAAGATTATTTAGATTTTCCTTATGTATCATTACTTGATAAATTGGGAATTAACTCATTTGTTATGGAGACAGATGCATCTGGGCATTACGTTTTATCATCATATTGCTATGGTACACCCAGAGACTGGGCCAAGCTTGGTTTATTGTATTTGAATGATGGCATTGTGAATGGTGATACAATTCTGACAAAAGAATGGATTGATTTCTCAACCACACCAACTGACGCCTCTCCTGAAGGTAAATATGGTGCACAGATTTGGTTAAATACCAACCACAATACTTTAAAAGATTTGCCTTCAGACCTCTACAGTTTCAATGGATTTGAAGGGCAGTATGTTTATATGATCCCAGAAAAGAATGCAGTGATTGTACGTATGGGGCTGTCGAAAGGACCGCATTTTGATCTCAATGCAATGATGAAGATGATTTATGATGCTTTGTAATCTTTAAAATTATGGGTTATGGCTTATGGGTCATGGATTATGGATTATGGATTATAATATAAATGTTAAAAATATTATTAACCTTCGAAGCAAAGTTTTGCTCTTAAATTTCATATAAATAAGTATCAAAGATAACTTAATGAAATGCTTACTTTCGTAAAAGACATAAAAATTAACAACCCAATACTTAGCAGCTCCGCTTCTGATATAATACTTAACAATGTTTACTTACAAAAGATTTACAATAGTATAATACTGAAGCATGTCCTACTTATCACTGCCTTTTCCGTAAGCTGGTTAATAACAGATACTTTTGGTAACATTCAAAAAAACGGTGTCGATCAAATCGAAAATCTAGAAATAGATCTATCAATCCTACCCAAGGGCAATTATTCAATCAGGTTAATGGGTGAGGTACATGACTTTGAAATGTCCTAAAATTCATTAGGAGACTTCATATTTAAATTTGCAAAAAATCAGATCAAATTACATATGTAATTTTTTTCAATTTGATAAAATACTGAGTGCTTTGATCAATCATCAAAATGAAGTTAACTCTTACAATAACCTGCATCACAATATCCTAACTCTTGCGAAACCTACTAAAAACAGTTCTACAATTCAAGAAATAATTTAGAGTATACAAGAGTAATTTAGCCCAATTTAAGAATGCAAACGCCTCAATTCTTTTAAATAAATCTATCAAAAGCAAAAATTAAAAAATGTAAAAACCGTTTGTCATTTTGCTATTCATATTTTACTTAAAATTACCAAAACATAATACACCCCATTCGGGGGATTAATTTTACAATTATAAATACTATATTTACTAAGTTCAAATACGCTTTTATTCATTTATTAAACCCCTTTAAAAATGACAAACAAGCAATCACTCTACCTTAAATTATTATTCTTTTTAGTTATATTTAGCCAGGACAGTTTCAGCCAAACTAGTGTATCTGGAAATGTTGTAGACGATAATAGTCAAGCTCTTTCTTACGCCAATGTACTTGTTCTGAGCCCAATAGATTCATCATTAATCAAAGGTGATCTCACAGATGACAATGGTAATTTTCACATCAAAGAAATAGAACAAGGTTCATATTTGATATCTATCAGTTATTTGGGTTATAATACATATTTTTCAGAATCTTTAACTGTTACTGATAATCAAGAAATAGCTTTAGGTAATATTATTCTTTCGGAAGGTGTCAGCCTTGAGGAAGTGCAAGTAACAGCAAAGAAGGCATTGTTCGAACAAAAAATAGATCGTCTTGTCGTTAATGTAGCAAGTTCATTAACTGCGGCAGGTGGAACAGCACTTGAAGTTTTGGAAAAATCACCAGGTGTTATTGTTAACAGACAAAGTAACTCGATTTCAATGGTTGGCAAAGATGGCCTTTCAGTTATGATCAATGGTAAACTCAGTTATCAACCCATCGAGAGCATCATTCAAATGCTGGCAGGAATGCCTTCAGATAATATTGAAACTATAGAATTAATCACTACCCCACCAGCAAATTTAGATGCAGAAGGCAATGCTGGATTTATAAATATTATCTTAAAAAGCAGAACGGATTTAGGACTCAATGGTAATTGGTCGGCATCTCTCGGTTATGGAAAAGGCGAAACAGCTTCTGCCAGTGTAAACCTAAATTATCGTAAAGACAAATTTAATATTTTCACAAATTATAGCTATACATTACAATCCCAGGATCAAAAATTCACCAATTACAGAAAAGTGTTTTTTGAAAACACAACTACAGAAAACGACATCACTACCAATCGTGAACCAGCTGAGAATAATCATAACTTGAGATTAGGCATGGATTATGAATTGTCAGACAATACTGTGGTGGGGTTATTATTTGGTGCCTATAATAATAGGTGGACAATGGATGCTAAAACTTTAGTGAAACAAAGATCAACAATGTTTTAGACTCTAAAATAAATTTAACAAATGATGAGGTGAATCAATGGCAACACTTTATGTCAAATATTAATCTCGAACAAAAAATAGGTGACGCTGGCAAACTAAATTTCAATTTGGATTATTTACTATATGATGACAATAATCCAAATAACTATTTGACTAATTTTCTAGATGCAGATGATCAACTTTTAAAAACTGAACAAACAAGAAGTTCTAAATTTACACCCATAAACATCAAGGTTGGGCAAGTTGATTATAGCAATAGTTTTGATGGAGGTTTAAACTACTCCGCAGGATTTAAAATAGCCAAGTCAGAATTCACAAATACCGTTAGTGCAGAAACACTCAACGATAATGTTTGGGAATTTGAAGATCAATTCACGAATAAAAGTGATCTTAAAGAAAACATCATAGCTGGATTTGCTACAGTAGATTTCAAGATTAATGAAAACAATACTTTTAAAGCTGGCTTGAGATATGAATACACTGATTCCAAATTGAATACCGACAAAGAAGGCAGTGTTGTAGACAGGCAATTTGGTCAATTTTTTCCCAGTATCTTTTATTCTAGAAAAATCAATGATGCGCAATCTTTTAACTTGTCCTACAGCAGAAGAATTACAAGACCTACTTTTAATGACATGGCCCCTTTTGCCATTTTCTTAGATCCTAATACTTTCTTTTTTGGCAATGCCAGTCTGCAACCTGCGACAGCTAATAATATAAAAGCAGATTACCGACTAAATTCATATATGTTATCCATTCAATATAGCAGGGAAGATAGTACAATTGCCAGATTCCAAGATCGGGTAAATTTAAGCAGTAACCAACAAGCCTATGAACCAATCAATTTGTCAAATTCAGAAAACATCTCTGCAAATTTATCGATTCCGATTTATATTGGAAACAACTGGACAATGCAAAATAACATCCTAGTTCTTTATTCACAAGCGGAATCATATTACGATGATGTTTTGGTCAAGTTAAGCAATACAAATTACAATATAAGTACTACTCAAACTCTCCTATTAAATAATGACTACTCTATAGAGCTAAATGCATTCTACAATTCTCCTTCGATTTCAGGAAGATCAAAAAATGAATCTTTTTATGCTGTAAATTTTGGTGCTCAAAAACGATTTAAAGATGGCAGTTCATTAAGATTTAATGTCCGTGATATTTTTGATAGCCTAGAATTTAGAGGCGGAACAGATTTATCTGATCAAGGCTTTGTTACAGATGGCGTATTTGATTTTGTAAACCGGACTTTCTCCATAAGTTACTCTAGAAGTTTTGGAAACTCTAAGCTTAAGGCTTCTAGGGATAGAGTTACTGGGAGTGAAGATGAGAGGAAGAGGGTTAATTGATGTTTTACGTTTGACGATCGCTGCGCTACGCTTGCTTGACGGTCGCTGCGCTTAACGGGTGTTCGCTTTGCTCGCCTTTACAGGCCGTTCGCTTCGCTCTCTTTGCAATCTGTGTTAAGTAAAAGATAGTAGGATTAATACTGAATGGATGATTAAGTAATTGAATCATTAAGCATTGTTGACATTGAAGCATTGTTGAAATTGAATTAATAGAGAATTAGAGCATTTTGATAATATAAAAATTTGTATTTTTCAGATATGGAAAATTTGGACGTAAAAATATGTATCATAGGAGCTGGGTGTTCTGGTCTTACGGCTATAAAAAATTTGACTCAGGCGGGATTTAATAATGTAACTTGTTTTGAGCAAAATCCTTGGATTGGTGGTAATTGGAAATATACTGCAGAAACCAGTCACTCAAGTGTTTGTTCAACTACTCATATTATCAGTTCAAAAACTATGTCTGCTTATACAGACTTTCCAATGCCTGACAATTATGCGGACTACCCTTCTCATGAAGAAGTGCTTGCCTATTTTGAATCTTATGCCGATAAATTTGATTTGAAGAAATTTATACACTTTGATACTAAAGTTGAAGTTGTAACTAAATTAGACGATGATCAATGGGAGATTAAAACGCAGGATAATACATTGTATACTTTTGACAAACTAATTATTGCAAATGGTCATCATTCACACCCTAGGCATCCTGACTTTAAAGAAGACTTTAATGGAGAGTATATCCATTCGCATAGTTTTAAAAACAATGTCCCATTTATAGATAAAAAAGTATTGGTTATCGGTGCAGGAAACTCGGGTTGTGACTGCGCGGTTGAAACCAGTCGAGTGGCACAAAAGGTAGATATTAGCTTACGCACTCCCCAATATATTGTACCTAAGTTTTTTCTGGGGAAGCCATCAGATACATTTAATGAAAAGACGCTTTTTCTTCCAATGTTTGTGCGTAACATTTTATTAAAAGCCTCCTTAAGATTTCAAATAGGAAAATACAGTGATTATGGATTGCCTATTCCAGAACATGGTATATTAAACGCACATCCTACTATGAATTCAGAATTGCTCTATAAAATCAGACATGGCAAAGTAAATCCCAAGCCTGCTATTGAAAAAATTACAAATAAAACAGTCTATTTTGTAGATGGCCGTCACGAAGTTTATGACAGTATAATTGCTGCCACAGGATATAAAATTACTACACCATTTTTCGATTCCAAATTTTTAGATTATTCCGATGCTGATCGTGTACCATTATATTTAAGAATCTTTCATCCTGTACATAATAGTTTATTTTTTATTGGGTTGTTTCAACCTCAGGGTGCTATATGGCCTGCTAGTGACTTACAGGCCCAATTGCTGACAAAACATTTGAAAGGTAAATATGAAATTCCTCATAATGTATTAGAGTTGGCACATAAAGAATCGGATGATATTGATCGTATGTTTATGAAACGGAAAAGGCATACTATTGAGGTCGACTTTCATAAGTTTGCCCGCCAGTTGAGAAAGGCAATTGGTTAAATTATAACTCATCTATACATTTACTAATTTCGAAATTTAACTTTGAATATTTTCACCCTTCACATTAAAATGATTGTTGTTAATTTCAAATAATAAAAAATTACTACCTTAACCTGACAAATTAATACAAACATGAAATACATACTTTACCTAATATTGACTTTAGTTTATATACAAACTGCTGACGCACAATTCAATCCAGAACTTATTGATGCCGTTGAGTGGAGAGAAATTGGTCCATATCGAGGTGGCCGATCATGCGCTGTCACTGGTGTTCCTGGAAAACCAAACTTGTTTTATTTCGGATCTACGGGCGGTGGTATTTGGAAAACTACAGATGGTGCCCGCTCATGGGAAAATATATCTGATGGATTTTTCGGTGGATCTATAGGATCAATTGCAGTATCTACATCTGACCAAAATGTAATGTATGTTGGAGGAGGTGAAAAAACAGTTCGAGGAAATGTATCATCTGGATATGGTATTTGGAAATCAGAAGATGGTGGTAAAACATGGAATCAAAAAGGATTGAAAAACTCAAGACATATTGCAAGAATAAGAGTCAATCCTAATGATCATAATATTGTTTTTGCTGCAGTTATGGGAAACTTGTATAAAGACACTCCAGAAAGGGGTATTTTTAAGAGTGTTGATGGAGGAGAAACATGGAACAAGGTGCTGTTTGCAAACAACAAAGCCGGCGCTGTTGATTTAATTATGGATCCAAATAATTCCAGAGTGATGTATGCGAGTACATGGAACATCAGAAGAACACCTTATAGCTTATCAAGTGGAGGTGAAGGGTCAGCACTTTGGAAAAGTACAGATTCCGGAGACACCTGGACAAACATCAGTGGTAACAAAGGGCTACCAGAAGGAACTTGGGGTATTTCAGGAATTACAGTCTCACCAGTAAATTCGGAAAGAATCTGGGCAATAATTGAAAACGACAAAGGTGGCGTTTACCGTTCTGATGACGGTGGAGAAAAATGGACGAAGGTTAACGAAAGCAGATCACTAAGACAACGAGCTTGGTATTATACCAGAATATATGCAGATCCACAAGATATTGATGTGGTTTATGTTGTTAATGTTTCATACCATAAATCAAAAGATGGAGGCAAAACATTCCAATCTAAAAGAGCACCACATGGTGATCATCATGACCTATGGATTGCACCAGAAAATCCAAACCGTATGATAATAGGTGATGACGGAGGAGCACAAGTGACTTATGATGGCGGAGATACTTGGTCGACATATCACAATCAACCAACAGCTCAGTTTTATAGAGTTACAACAGACAATCATTTTCCATATCGTATATATGCTGCACAACAAGATAACAGTACAATTAGAATTGCTAGTCGAACAAATGGTGGAGATATCAATGACAGCCACTGGGAAAGTACTGCTGGAGGAGAGTCAGCACACATTGCTATCGACCCCAATAATAATAACATTGTCTATGGTGGAAGCTATGATGGTTATCTGACACGAATTAATCATGACAATGGTAGTCGTCGTGCTGTAAATGTATGGCCTGACAATCCAATGGGACATGGTGCTGAAGATTTTAAATATAGGTTTCAATGGAACTTTCCTATTTTCTTTTCAAAGCATGATCCCAAGAAATTATACACGGCATCCAATCATTTGCATGTGACAACTAATGAAGGACAATCATGGACAACTATTAGCCCAGACCTTACAAGAAATGATACAACAAAATTAGGATCATCGGGTGGACCAATTACACAAGACAATACAAGTGTAGAGTATTACTGTACAATATTTGCTGCTCAGGAATCACCCATTAAAGAAGGGTTAATTTGGGTTGGCTCTGATGATGGGCTGGTTCACTTGACTCAAGATGGAGGACAAAACTGGACAAATGTAACACCAAAGGGAATGCCAGAATGGATGATGATCAATTGCATAGAACCAGACCCTCACGATGAAGCACGTTGCTATATCGCCGGCACAAAATATAAAAGTGGTGATTTCCAACCTTATATTTATAAAACTGAAAACTATGGCAAAACATGGACAAAAATCACTACAGGCATTGATAAGGAGCATTTCACAAGAGCGATTCGTGTTGATCTGAAAAATCCTGGATTACTTTATGCTGGAACAGAAACTGGAATTTATTTATCAAACAATGATGGCAAGAATTGGTCTTCTATGCAACTTAACTTGCCTATCGTACCAATAACTGACATCGCATTAAAAGATGACGATCTTATTGTGGCTACACAAGGTAGAGGTCTTTGGGTAATTGATGACTTAGAAATAATCAAACAAAGTATGACAAGTTCTTCGTCAACCACGAAATTATTTAAACCATCTGACACATATCGTATTGATGGTAGGCAAAATAAGAATCCCAAAGGTGCTGGTAAAAATCATTACTCAGGTGTGATGACTTATTTCTATTTAAATGACTATGATGAAAAAAAAGATACTATCTCTATTAGTTATATGACTACAAGCGGTGATACTATAAATTCATATTCAACCCATACAGAAGAAAAATCACTCAAAATTAAAGATCTAAAAAAGGGTTCAAATTCACACAACTGGAATTTAAGATACCCTGAAGCTAAAAAGTTTGAGGGCATGATATTTTGGTGGGGATCTCTTGCTGGATCAAAAGTCAATCCTGGTGAATACACCGTGTCACTTAATATAAATGGTAAGGTTGAAAATCAGAATTTCAAAGTTTTGAAGGACCCAAGACTTAACATTTCTGATGAAGATTATCAAGAGCAAACTGATTTTATAAATTCAGTTAATGACAAAGTTACAGAAGCGCACGAAGCCATTATCGAAATGCGTAAACTTAAAGATCAAATAAAAGCATTTCAAAAAAATCATAAAATTGAAATTATTGACCTAAAGATTTCGGATATTGACTCTACCCTTTCTCTCATCGAAAAGGAATTGTATCAAACCAAAAATAAAAGTGGACAAGATCCTCTTAACTTTCCAATCAAATTAACCAATAAGCTAGCGCACCTAAATTCACTTGTTCAAATTGGAGATGGAAAACCAACAGAACAAATGTACAGTGTTCGTGATGAGTTGACATCAATGATTGATGAGCAACTTAACAAGTATTATGAAGTAAGAAAAACAGAGATTACTAAATTAAATGAACTTATAAAACAAGAGATTACTGATTTTATTAAGTATTAATATATTAGTAATAGCAAATTTTAATAGTCAATTTTAAAAAAATCAAAAGGAGGTATGATGCATACCTCCTTTTTACTTTTTAAATATTCACTTAATTCAATGAATTTATTTATTCAAGATTCACCACCAAGTTTGTAAAAAATGCAACTAGAATATTAATATAATTTAATAATAACTAAATACAAGCCTGTGGCTACCTCAACTCATTTGCTTGAGTTTCATAAAAGTGAAACATAACATCAAACCCACTGAAGTGTATCTTTTTATTATCATTCAGGACTTGATTCTTAGTATGAATCCATCTTGCCAAATCACGAACTTCCTGGGTATCGTAAACCCAATAAACAGTTTGATCAATCACACCATTGAAATCACCGAGATCATTTAAAACAATATCATCAACTTTTAACGCGTCCCCGCTTGTAAACTTAAATACTATATTGTCAAAGTTTTTATTCTCAACTAAATTTAGAAATATTTTATCTTTCATTTGAAAGAATTCTGAAATTCCATATTTTCATTTACCCATTCCGACAAACTGTACATTACCTAGATAATTAACAAGCGGCTCTAAATCATCAGACTCTAAATTATTAGGATTTAGGGTATCAAAGTTATGAGCATAAATTGAATTTTAATCATCTACAACCAATTGTTCAGTATTACTTATTGTCCATTCAATTTTAGGGGCAGGTGTGACTTCTTATACCTTTGAACAGGAAAAAATACCAAATAAGACAAATTTCAAAGACGTTATTCATTTAAATCTCAACATCAATAGAGTTATACCTAAAAATACAAATTCTATCAATTTTAACAGAATTATTTTAATGATTCAATTAATTAGTAAAAACAACACTATGTATAAAAAATGATATTACTATTGCATTAACAAAAAGAGATAAGTGTGTATAGTATTTAATTACAATTGGTTTATGACAGAAATTAAAGATAGAGAGGACATTGAAAAACTTGTAGACTCATTTTACAACAAGGCCACAATTGATTCTATTATTGGTCATATATTTCAAAACCATATGACAAAAACACTTGAAAAACACAAGCCTATTATTTGTGATTTTTGGGAATCTGTATTATTAGATAATGGAAACTATAAGGGCAATCCTATAAAGAAACACATCGAATTAAGTAAGAGGACACCACTTGGCAATTTTCACTTTAAACAGTGGTTCAAATTATGGGAAGAAACTGTAAACGAATTGTTTATCGGAGATATTGCAGATCAAGCAAAAGCCAAAGCTAATTTAATGAAAGAGCTTATGCTAATAAAAATAAGGCAAAGTGAGAATCCGAATTTTATCCAATAAAGTAAAATTGGGTATACGCTACTCCTGGATTATCTTTAAAGTATCTAAGCCATATTCTAACTTAAGAAATTCTTTCAACTGCTCTGTTTTCATATAAATTGGATTTCTCCATTTTACAACTACCGTAGGAATTGCTCTTAAGTCATTTTCACCACTGGTATTATAATGCACCGTAGCCAACCCCAACTCTTTAACTTCCGGCATTAAGATCTGAAGTTTTTTATTGATACCTATAAACTTAAGACTGTCCCTCATTAAATTATCTTTATTGGATTTCAAATAGGCAACCAGCTCACTTTGCTTTTTCCGTTCATCCTTCATTTCATCCAATTGAACGTTAAGTTTATCTCCAACCTCTAAAATTTCTGATTCCAGTTGTTTGACTTTTTCCAATTTAATTTCAGTTGTGGGAATGATCTTTATAGACATATTCACAAGTCCTAAACTGTCAAGTGCCGACTCGTATTGATCTAGATTTTTATCATTAATAGCTTCACCATAAACCTTCAAAAGTAGAAGTTTTGATCCATCAGATTGCTCTCTTATTTTATAATCATCTAAGTATATTCTATTACTTCCAATATAATTATCAATAAAAATTTCTACTTGACTTTTTGCCGAATAATCACTGTAAACTTCGATAAAAATAAAAAAGCTAGGTATGATCATTATCAAACTAAAGATCCCTACGAAAATCATATTCTTACGTCTGTCACTTTTAGTTTCATAAACCTTGAAAGGAAATTTCATAACACGCAAAAGTACATAAGTTGCAAAAGCAACGAAGAAGGAATTTAAGAAGAAAAGATAAAAGGCCTTTAAAGCCAAATCATAATGTCCGTTAGCCAACCCAAAGCCTGTGACACAAAGTGGTGGCATCAACGCTGTAGCTATAGCCACACCTGGCATAGTGGTCGAGACATCTTTTCTTGCAATTGAAATTATACCTGCAATGCCTCCAAAGACAGCTATCAATACATCAAGGAAAGTAGGCGTTGTACGAGATTGTATTTCTTGCGTAAATTCATCCAAAGGCGTTAACCAAAAGTATACAGTAGACGATACAAGTGCGATTAAAATAGCAGCACCAAAATGCATCAGCGCATCATACAAGCCATCTCTATCATTAATTGCAACAGAAGTCCCAATACCTAAAATTGGCGCCATAAGAGGAGAAATAAGCATTGCACCGATAATGACAGCTTGAGAATCTAAATTCAATCCAATTGATGCGATCATTATACTACACATCAGCATCCAAGCATTGGCGCCACCCATAGATTGCTTAGATTTTATTTCTCTGATTGCAGCATGTTTATCAACACCATGATCTAAATGTATGAATTCATTAAACAGCTCAAAGAAGTATTTTTTTACATCAGTTAAGTTTATTTGTTTGCTGTCTGAATTGTTGTTATCGTTTTCCATAACTTAATTTAAATCATCTTAATGATAATAAAATAAAAAAATCATTAATGTAATTGAATTATTCAATTTGCTGTATTATTGCTTGCTGTGTTATTGCATTAAAAACCTCGACAGTATCCTTATAACCCAATTGATATTTATCTTGGAATGAGGGAGATCTAAATCCAAGCGGATTACCTAGTTTGGAAGTAGGTGAAATTATCAGTTCTTCATCAAAACTTATATTTGTTTGTTTAATGGCAGGAATATAATAAGGGACATGCATAACCTTAATGGTAATCACCAAATCAAAATGTTTATCACTTAAATTTGTGTAATAAGGTTGATTATCACCAATACCACCATCAGCATACTTGTCATCATTTATAAAAACAGGTTTAAAAAAAGGAAGTCGAGAACTGGCCATTACATAATCAACTAATTTGCCCTCTTCTATAGACTTAAAATCATGATATTCCTGCCTTAACTTACTTACATTATAAGTTGTAAAGATAAGTTCCCTTTTCGATTGTCTAATTATCGATTCATCCAAATACTCATCAAAGAAAGCGATAAATGGATTGATGTTTACACCATCTTCCAACAAAGAAGCCTTTGCCAATTTGTAGTAGTAATTTAAGGCATTTTGATCAATACCTTGAAATATTTCTCGTTTTTTTATTTCTGTCCATAATTCAAAGCATTCACTCTCAGAGTATTGAGATATTGCTGCAGCATTTATGGACCCAATTGAACAACCAGAAATTGAAACGACGTTATCCCATAAAGGTGTTTCTTGAATTGCTTTGATGGCTCCAATTTGGTATACACCTCTGGTTCCGCCGCCAGTTAAAACCAATTTAATACGTTTGTATTCTGAAAGTTCTTTTTCCAATATAATTATTTTATTAATCTGATTTACCTGGTGCCATCCCACATTAAAAAGGCTTTCAAAAAGCCTTCTATATCACCTGAAAGAACAGCATCTGTATTTCTGTTTTCAAAATTTGTTCTGTGATCTTTCACACGCCTGTCATCAAGTACATATGATCTGATTTGACTACCCCATTCATTTTTCATTTTGGTGGCTTCAGTAGCGCTTTTGGCTACACGCTTTTCTTCGAGGGCTCTTTCATACAATCGAGATTTAAGCATTTCAACTGCCTTTTCTCTATTCATATGTTGGGATCTTTCTGCTTGACATTCAACAACAACTCCAGAAGGTAAATGTCGCACACGTACTGCTGACTCTGTCTTATTAACGTGTTGTCCACCAGCGCCACTGGCCCTAAAAGTATCCCAGTCCAAATCTGCTGGATTTACATCAATCTCAATACTATTATCGACTACAGGATGCACAAACACTGAGGCGAACGATGTCATTCTTTTTCCTTGCGAATTAAATGGGCTTACCCTTACCAAACGATGAACCCCATTTTCTCCCTTCATCATTCCATAAGCATACTCCCCTCCGATTTCTATTTCAACAGATTTTACTCCAGCTACATCACCGTTAACCCTATTCAGTTCTTTGACCTTATACCCTGCTTTCTCGCCATACATAACATACATTCTATATAGCATTTCTGCCCAATCGCATGCTTCCGTACCCCCAGCTCCTGCATTAATTTCTAAAAGGCAAGATAGTACATCCTCTTCTTGGTCTAATGTGGATCTAAATTCAGTGTCATCGACAATTTCTAATGCCTTGAGATAATGGGCATCAACTTCTTCTTCAGAAGATTCACCTTCAGATTGAAACTCGACAAAAATTTCGAGTTCCTCCATCGCATCTTTAATGCCTTTAAATTTGTCAACCCATAATTTATTTTCACGCAATTCTTTCATTACAGTTTGCGCTAGTTTTGGATCATTCCAAAACTCAGGATCATTAGTTCGTTGTTCTTTGTCTCTTATTACATTCAATCGTTGATCGACGTCAAAGATAGCTCCTTAACGACGCCACACGATCTTGTAAAGCTTTATGTTGCTCTATAGTCATTTCGTCCTTGGTTTATTTTATTGTTGGCTTTTGGATATCTTCTACTTTTACCCAAAAGAATAAATTTGATCTAGGTGGAATAGCTGAACTTCCAGCTTTTCCATATGCCATTGGATATGGAATATCAATAATGGCCGTCGCTCCTTTTGCTACACTTGGTATTCCAATATCCCAGCCTTGGATTACAGATCCTCTTCCAAGTACAAATGAGTAAGGCTTTCCTACTTTAAAAGAACTGTCAAAGCTTTTTCCATCATCGAAAAATCCGTAATAGTTTACAGACACTGCGTCCTCATATTTTGGCAGTTCACCTTTACTGGTATTTACAATAGCCACTTTTACATTGTGATCTTTTTCGATAAGGCTGTTTTGATACTTCCCAGCTTTATAGTCGTCAAATGCAGTTTTCGCTTCTGCAAAAGATTCCTCTCTTAATTTTTTTTGAGCTGCACCAATTCGATCCATATAGACTTCCTGATTCTCAATATTCAAAACCTTAACGCGGTATTCTAAGTTTTCTGAATGTAAAAATTTCTCTGGTGGTGTTTTTAAAGAGTCGACTGGGACGTAGACAGTTGCACTATCTCCTATAACCATTTCCTGAATCAAACCCAACAAAGGATTACGTCTTGAATCTTCGTGCAAATGATCAGGAACTCGAACTGTAGGTTTAATTCCTGCTTTTCTGGAGTCTGATAATATTTCATTAAAATCATCAACAATTTGAAAATCTATAGTTACAATTTGATCTTTCTTTGCTTTTTGGCCTGCAATATTTGTATGGTTCTTATAAATATAACCATTGGGCAATCTCAATTGATTGTCCACAAGTTTATTGGTTTCTTGTTTACATGAAACAAAAGCGATCAAACAAATTATCAATAACCGATTTATCATAATTCTCTTTTTGCTACGTAGTCTGGAAGTACTTTTTTAAATCTAGCAACGATATCTTCAAGTTTAGCATAAGCTGCACCACCTGACGCGTTTTTATGACCCCCACCATTGAAGTGCTTTCTAGCCATATCTTGAACTGAAATGTCTCCTTTTGATCTCAATGACAGTTTTACAATAGTAGGTTGTTCTCTTATAAATGCTGCAACACTAATTCCATCCAACATTAAGATATAATTGACAATTCCTTCAGTATCTCCTCTTTGAATTTCAAAATCGAGGTAATCCTGTTTTGTTAAAGCAACAAGACCAGCTCTATATTCAGGAATAATCTCCATTCTGTTTGCCAATGCATGACCCAAAAGTCTTAATTGTTTTTCAGTATATGTATTGAAAATATTATCCTGCAAAGTGTAATCATCAACACCTCTATCTTTTAAATCAGCCGCAACTCTGTAAGTCATCGAATTGGTACTGTATTTAAAAGACCCAGTATCGGTAATCAAACCAGTAAACAACGCTTCACCTATACTATTGTCAATTCTCTTTCCCTCGCCCAAATCCATAATAAATCTATGAATCAATTCACAAGTTGAACTTGCTGCTGTATCTGAAAAGATATAATCAGCAAATGGTTCTGGATCTAAATGGTGGTCGATGAGTATCTTTTTTGCTTTGGCTTCATCAACAATAAGCCCAAGACGATCAATCCGATCAAGGGCATTAAAGTCAAGGCAAAATATAATTTCAGCGCTTTTTATGGCTTCAACGGCTTTATCCCTTGCCAAATCATAGACTATACAATCATCAATACCGTCTAAATAGGCGAAATTAAATGGATACTCGCTCGGTAATATCACTTTAGCTACGTGATTGAACTTCTCCAGGAAGAACTTTAATGCCAAACTTGAGCCCAATGCATCGCCATCAGGATTTCTATGTGTAAGGATAGTTACGGCTCTTGGAGTCGATAATAATGCCTTAATTTCTATAATTTCTTTCTCTGTCAAATTCATCGTAGGCAAAAGTGACTAAAAATATACAAAAGTTCAAGGAAATAACATTGTTAAATCAAGCATTGTGCATCTCATTTTCATACATTTGCACCTCGAAAAAAAAACAAATAAACGATGGCAAGTAATATTACTTTTACTATGATCAAACCGGGTGCTGTTAGAAATGGGCATATCGGAGCAATTTTGAATGAAATCAACAAAGGTGGATTTAAGATTGTAGCAATGAAATACACTAAATTAAGTGCAGAAAAAGCTGGAGAATTCTATGCTGTGCATAAAGAAAGACCATTCTATGGTGAATTGGTTGAATTTATGTCTTCTGGACCTATAGTGGCTGCTGTTTTACAAAAAGACAACGCAGTTGAAGACTTTAGAACTTTAATTGGTGCTACCAATCCAGCAGATGCTGCTGAAGGGACAATCAGACAATTATTTGCAACAAGTATCGGCGAAAATGCTGTTCATGGTTCAGATTCTGACGAAAATGCTCAAATTGAAGCTAATTTTCACTTTGCAGGAACAGAAATGTTCTCTTAAGAGAATCAAGATTTATAAAAAGGCCTTCTGCATTTTATATGTAGAGGGTCTTTTTTTTGTAAAATATGAGCTTCATATCCCTTTCAGAGAGGTATCCCTGAAAGAGAGGGTTCCCCTTCTTATATTTAACTCAATGATTTAGGATACTTTTAGAGTTTATTGCTAAATACTAAATCTAGGGAGGGGGCTCTGCAAGAGAGGGGTCTCCTTCTTAGTCCAAACATCAATGAATTCAGTGCTTTCAATAAACAATAACAAATATTTATTGCTGGGGAGGGGTCTCTGGCAGGGAGGGGTCTCCTTCATGAAAGAAGTCCTAAAACGAAATAAACGTCACACCAGCTCCACCAAAATCATCTTTCGGGTGCCATATTTTTTTAATGTCTTTATATTCCTTTGCCTTGGACCATAATACTTTTCTTAATATTCCAGATCCTTTTCCGTGTAAAATTTTCAATTGAGATGCACTTGTTAACAATGAATTATCTAAAAACTCTTGTATAGCATCTATGGCATCTTGCTTGGTATAGCCTCTAATATCCAGCTTTGACTCTAAGGCAGCTGGATTATAAACCGTATCCATTGTAATGCTTTTCGATTTAGTTTCTATAGGCATATTAGACATTATCAACTCAGACCTAGGTACTTCAAATTGCAATAGACCCATTTCCAATTTCACACGCTTCTCGTCAAAAGAAATAACCTTTCCTGGTTCTCCACCAGATCTCAATTTTACATACTGACCAACGGCAAGCTCTTTGACTTTTTCCACTTCCTTTTTAAAAACTTCATTTGATAATCCAGAAATTTCATCTCTTGTAGATACTTTAGTAGCCTTCACTTGCTTAATAGCATCCTTCGCTTTTTCGAGATTTTTATCTTGCTTCATTTCCTTCAACAATTTGTGCATTTCCTTTTCTGCATCGGAAATATTCAAATATGTTTTTTCTCTGGCCTCTAACTTCAACCTCTTCCTTCTGATATCAAGTTCATCCTTCATTTGCTCATAATTTCGTATGAGCTTATTGAGACGATGTTGTTCATCATATGTCTTCAAAAGTTCTTCGTCTAGTTGTTTTTTTTCATCTTGAAGATCAATGAGTAATCGATCAACAGTTTCACTATCCTTACCAGCTTTTGTTTTCGCATAATTCAGAATTTCTTTACCCAAACCAATTTTATTGGCTATTTCAAATGCAAATGAAGAACCTGGTTGCCCTGTCTTTAATATATAAGTTGGCTGCAAAGCTTCCTTGTCAAAAAGCATCGCTCCATTCAGAATATTTTTAGACTTGTAAGCATAGTTTTTAATATTGGAATAATGGGTTGTTATTAATGCAAAACTCTTTTTCTTCACCAATTTATCCAAGACTCCTTCAGCAATAGCACCACCCATTTTGGGGTCTGATCCACTTCCGAATTCATCCATCAAAACCAAACTTTTCTTATCAGACTTTTCTATGAATGTTTTCATATGAATAAGCCTAGAACTGTATGTACTCAAGTCACCTTCAAGGGATTGTTGATCTCCAATATCTATCATTATCTTACTGTAAATATAGAATGTAGAGTCATCATCAACAGGCACCAACATTCCTGATTGAAGCATTAATTGGTTTAAGCCTAACGCTTTGAGTGTAACTGACTTACCTCCTGCATTGGGACCACTAATCACCAAAATACGTTTGAGCTCATCTAAATGTAAATCAAATGGAATTGTTTTCTTTTGTTGCTCACTGTTCATCATGTACAACAACGGATGATATGCTGATTTTAAAATGAAGCTTGGCTTTTCACTTAGGTTAGGTCTAACTCCTTCATATGTTCGAGCAAACAAAGCTTTTGCTCTGATTAAATCATACCTTACAATAATACGCTGCCACAATAAAAAATCATCCAAGTGAGGTCTTAAGTAATTACTGAGTTCTTTTAAAAGTCTGTATACTTCTTGCTTTTTTTGTACTTCCAATTCAAATAAATCATTATTGATATCCATTACTTCAGCGGGCTCAATAAAGATAGTTTTACCAGTGCCAGATTCATCGTGAATTATACCTTTGACCTTTCTCTTATTCTCGGCATTTACACTCAATACTCTCCTACTGTTTTTAAAACTCTCTATGGAGTCACTCAACATTCCATCCTTTTTATACTTGGATATAACAGATTTAAAAACTTGTTCAAGCTCCCTTTCTTTTGAAACTATTGAACTGAATATTTTCTTTAATTGAGGAGACGCAGATGGTTTGATTTTACCATCGTCCGTAAATATTTTATCAAACCTTTTAATAAGATCTTCATCAATTGAAATTTGAGAAGCGATTTCAAACAATAATGGAAAATGTTCCTTGTTGTCCTTATCATTGAAAAAGGCTACAATCTGATAAATAGATTGGATGTGGATAAAAAGCTTAACGTATGAATCTATCTCTAATACATAATCAATAGTTCTCAGCAATCTTAACTCATCCACTATAGATTCATAATGAACAATCGGAAAGTTCAATTGGAGATCCAACACTTTTAGAAACTCAACAACTTCATCAAGCATTCTTTCAATGCGAATTTTATGATTGAATACTTTCATACTCATTATCATATCATATGCTGGCCTTCCCATACAATATGTAGATAAACGTTCTAGAATTTTATCAAACTCTAATTTTTCAAAAATATCAGAAGGATACAAATACATCACTATTACAATCTATTTTTTACCATTAAATGTTCAATGTGATATTAAAACCTCATCAAACACTGCAAAAGTAACAATACTCATCACAATTAAGTTTAGAAAATTGTACTTAGCTCCTTTTCGGAATTATATATTTTAGTAGTGTTCCAATTTATCTAAAGAATCAAAACAAAACCTTTATTATCAAAACTTTCATCTTACAAGAAACCAACATTAAGGTTTAAATTATTAGTTAATTTTAATAATTTAAAAATTCCATGCAGCATTTTTTGAACCTCATTCATAATAATAGAGAATATTATAGAAGATTAAATATGTTTGTATCAACGCCAATATTATATATGTCTATAATTAGGGAATATTTGATCTTATTTGTAGATTCTAAAAGAAATAACTTAAAAAAATTAGTCGAAGACAACCCTTTCGATTTAAAAAGCATATAATTATTTAGAGTCCTAAATAAAAATGTTAACTTTCTATAGAAAATCTCTTTAAACAAAAACATAATATGAATTAATCCTTAACCTAAAACTGTGAAAAGACTTTTATCTACATTATTAATTCTAACAGCTTTCTCCACCAACCTTATTTCTCAATGTGATTCAGGTTCAGAACCAGAATGTGAATGTGGTACCGCAGAATTGCTTTGTTCGATCAACGAACTAGATGGCTTTAGTTTTAGTATGTCAGATTTTCAACATCCAGGTGATGGACCTAACCCACTTTGTAATGGTGATGGGGTTCCTAATAATCCCACTTGGTTTTCATTTATTGCATGGTGTGAAGAATTAACACTTACTGTGGAGTTATCAAATTGCACCTCAGTAGCTGGCGTATCTGGTGCTCAAGTCGCTGTTTATGAAGATTGTAGTTCATTTTCTCCAATAGATTGTATTACTGACGATTGTTTTAATGAAGATGACAAAGTTCTCGATTTGGATGGCTTAGTAATTGGTGAGGTTTACCACTTTATGATAGATGGTTGCCTTGGTTCAGCTTGTGATGTTGACATATCTGTAGATGGTGCATGTACTGAAGAGATTGAAGATTGGACTGATGGGATTACAGGGCCGACTGAAGCATGTAGTGGTGATGTGATTGATTACAGCACCGATGATTTGGATGGTGCTACATCATATGTATGGACTATTGAAGGAGTTGAAGAAGCCGTTACTTCGGATCCAAGTAATGAAATTACCTGGGGCTCTGAAGGGACATATGAACTATGTGTGGATGCTTTTAATGAATGCCTTGACGTAAGTGAAGATCCCGCAGAATACTGTATTACAGTTACAATTTTAGAACCCGATGCTGGAACAATAACTGCAACACCAAATCCATTATGTCCTGGAGAAACTAGCACATTTGAAGTCACAGCTTTCAATGATGACTCTGAATTGGAGGAAGTAATTATTGTAGTTGATCCTAATGGTGAAGTTTTGGAAGTCATCATAAGTGGAAGCACTGGATCAGTCACATATGATGAATGTGGAGATGTCACAATTTACAGCTTAAATTATGCAGATTTTGAAATGCTAAGCATTCCGTCTGTAGGTGGCACTTATAGCGGAACAGATTGTTCAAATCAATGTTGTGATGAAACATCTTTGGTTATTAGTTTTGAAGACGATGAAGATCCTGTCTTTACAAACCCACCCGCTGACTTAACTTTGATTTGTTTTGACATAGTTCCTCCAATGGAAGATTTAGATGTGACTGACAATTGTGCAAGTGATGCCTTGGTTACTGGCGTTGAATCTGGAACAGCAGATCTTTGTGATGGCGGTGTTATTGAAAGAGAGTGGACATTTTCAGATGACTGTGGAAATGAAATTACTCATTTACAGACAATCACAATCGACCCCATTGAACTTCCAGAATATATAAGTCCACCGGGCGATGAAGAAATTATCTGTTCTGGTACAATTCCACCGCCAATAGATTTAATGTACACTAACAATGGTGCTGGCGGTTGTTTGATCGAGGGCCTCGTTATTCCAGTTGTAAACGGAGTTTTTAGTATTTGTGGTTCAACAATTACTTATGAATGGGACTTCACAGATATATGCGGAAATAACTTAAATCATGTACAAACAATAGAGATTCTTCCTGCTGAAGAGCCAGAGTTTTTGAACCCACCAGCCAGTATTGTTATCGAATGTGATGGCGTAATTCCAAATGCCATTGATTTAGAATATTCAAATGGTGATTCTGGGACTTGCCTAGATCAGGGATTTATCACACCAACTATAGATGGGAACTTCGAGCAATGTGGAACGACAATAACGTATGAATGGGATTATACTGATGCTTGTGGATTCAATATTAACCATATTCAAACGATAGAAATTCTTCCTGCGATTGAAGCATCGTTTATCAACCCACCACCTGATATTACATTAACCTGTGATGAATACAATAGCTACACTTTTGATGATTTAGATTACTCAAACAGTCAACCATCTCCATGTGAAATTATGGGAACTGTTTCTCCAGTTATAAATGATAACACTACTGAATGCGGAGGCACCGTTGAAGCATTTTATGAATTTGAAGATGATTGTCAACGCACCATCGATTATACCCAAATCATTACAGTAGAACCACCAGCCGCAGCAGATTTCCTATCTATGCCGTTAGACATAACTGTAGATTGTGATGCTATTCCAGATCCTGCAGATCCACTAGCCTATTCTAACGGAGAAGTTGGACTTTGCTTAGTTGAAGGCATTTTTGACCCAACTATTGAAGAAGATATCGATGAGTGTGGTGGTACGATAACCAATACTTGGGAGTATGAAGATGATTGTAATCCACCCTTGGAGTATGTACAAACAATAACTGTTAATCCAGCTCCAGAACCAATGTTTGAAAGTTCACCTTCCGACTTAGATTTAACATGTGAAGAATTTAATCAATTTGAACCTGAAATATTATCTTATACAAATAACGAAGGCGGCATTTGCTTAATAGAAGGAGAAGTTGAAGCAACAAGTATTGGTGTCATAACAGAATGTGGAGGAGCTATTATTTTTGAATGGGAATTTACTGATTTCTGTGGAAGAACCATTTTTGAAAATCAAATTATAAATGTAAATCCAGCTCCAGAGTCTGAGTTTATAAATGTTCCTTCAGACATGACAGTTGATTGCTCGGAAGCAAGTGAAGATTTACCATTTTTAGAATATGACAATGACGCTGATGGTACGTGTCTCATTACTGGCTTTGTAGAAGCCATTCCTTCAGGAGTCGTCAATGAATGTGGCGGAATATTGATTTATGACTGGACTTTTACTGATAATTGCGGAAGGCAAATTACAGCATCTCAAGAGGTAACCTTCCTACCAGCAGATGAACCAGAATTTATTGATCCGCCTGAAGATGTTACTGTTGATTGTGATGATGATATTCCAGATGAAGAACTTTTGGAATATGATAACGACTTAGATTCTCCTTGTGAAATAAATGGTGAGGTCAATCCCACTGTAGAAGTAGATGATAACATTTATACCTACACTTGGACATTTACGAATGCCTGTACCGGAAATACTATTGAACATATACAAATAATTGAAAAAAGATTGCCTGTTGAATTTGAAGAAGATGAATTTGAATTTCAAATTTGCATTGGAGTTGAGTTTGATTTAAGTACACTTACTATTGTAGATATAAACGATACCGATCCTACTATTACATTCCATGATGAATTGCCAGCTGATAGTGGCAATGAAATTGATCCAATAGTTATTTTAGAAGGTGAAGAACAGGAATTTTACATCTTGGGTCTAAATGATTTTGATTGTTTTGATGTTGCAACAATTGTAGGAATTGCAGATGAATTATCTCAGGCTGGAGAAGATATAGTAGACGAATTTTGTATAGGAACAGAGTTATTAGACCTATATTCATTTCTTGAATCACCAGCTGACTTAGATGGAGAATTCACTTTGATTGATGGTCCAAGCGATCTTGATTTTGCTTTTGCTGATGAGATAAATGTTTCTAATGCAGAACCAGGCATTTATATATTCAACTATTTTGTTGAATCCCAAAACTCTTGCCCAAGTGATGAATCAGAAATGACGATTGAATTGTTAGAACCTGTGTTAATCGAATTACTTTCAATTGCATGTAGCCCTGATGGTTTATCATACACCGTTACTATTTCAAACAATAATTATGATTTAGATATTTCTGATGGCACAATAAGCAGTCAAGCCCCAGATGAGGTTACAATTATAAATATTCCTATTACCCAAGATTTAGAAATTGAAGTAGAAGACAATTCTACCAGATGTGAAGCAGAATATACGTTCTTACATCCAGACTGTTCTTGTCCTAGTGTTGCTGCACCAAATGTCGTTTCTAATTTACAAATATGTGAAGGAGAGCCAATAGTATCTTTAGAAGTTACTGTTGATATTGATGTCATTGCAAACTGGTTTGACACACCTGTAGGCGGTAATCTTTTACAAGCTAATAGTTTATCTTATTTGCCTTCTGTTAGTGCCCCTGGTATTTATACTTTTTATGTTGAAGGAGAAAGTACAATTCAAGCAGGTTGTGTAAGTGCCGTACGTACACCTATTCAATTGGAGATTATTCCTAAACCCATTTTGTCAGACATTTCAATAAATATTTGTGATGACAATCAAACAGGTTTGGTAATTATATTTGCTTCAGATATTGAAAATATTCTATTTGGCAACATACCCAATCTTACTGCAAACTATTATTCCTCACTTGATAATCTTAACAATCAATCCAATCCTATTATATTTCCGTTTATTACTACTGAAATCGATACGCAAACTATATATTATTCAGCTGCTAATTCAGCCAATTGTGTCACTGAGGGAAGTATAATTATAAATGCACAGGCAATTCCAATAATTAGTGCATTGTTCAATGATGAAACTTGTCTAGGCGCTGGCGATGGATTTATTGACATTGACGTTATTACACCAAATCCTCCGCATCAATTGGTTTATAATGGAGATACTTTGACTTCAAATTTGATTTCAAACCTTGGTGCAGGAACATATAATATAGTAGCCATTGATTCGCTTGGATGTTCAAATTATAGCGAAGTTATAATAAACAGTGGAATTGAATTGGCATTTGAATCATTAGAAGTCATTTGCAATGATAACAATACAAGTTCTTATGCCAATGATGATTTTTATACAGTAAGTTTTATAGTTCAAAACTCCAACAATGTTAGTGGCAATTACAATCTCTCAATACTAAATCAAGGCATATCTGAAGAATATGCATATGGTGAAATTGTAAACCTTGAATTGACCGCAGATAATATATTGACAACTATCATTGCTACTGATTTGGTTTTAAATTGTTTTGTTGAGCAGAGCATCGGTGAACTAACTCCTTGTTCTTCTGATTGTCTATTGTCTTTAAATATTATAAGTTCAATTTGCTTTGATAATGGAACCCCATTTGATCCTAACGACGATCTTTATGAAATCACTGTCAATGTTTCAGCAATAAATGGAAACCCAAACAATACATATAATTTGTTGGTTGACAATGTTCCTGTATCAACATTTGACTATGACGAAGAGGCTACATTTACATTGCCAGCAGAAAACCCACCTCCAGCTCTATTGTTTGTAGATAGTCAAAATAGCAATTGCTTTGTTTCTTCACTTATATCTACACTACCCCCATGTTCCGATTCATGTTTAATTGAAGCAGAAATTGTTGATATCACATGCTCGGATGCTGGCACTTTGCAAGATGAATTAGATGATTTATTCACATATACAATTGTTATCACGGGTACAAATGCTTCTTTAGTATATATTGAAACTATTTCTTCGACAACATATAATTATGGTGAGATTATTACTGTCTCAGATAATCTAATCACATCAGGAGATATAAATTTAGATTTTGCTGACTCCGAAGATAGTGATTGTATGACATCTCTAACCATTACTCCCCCAGCTCCATGTTCTCAACCTTGTACAATCATAATGAATGATTTAACAATTTCTGATTGTGATGACAATGGAACCAATATGGACGAATCAGATGATTTTTACAATGTAAATTTTTCTATTGAAAGTACTGAAGGAGAAGTATCGAATGTTCTCGTTACCGATAACCTTGGCAATACATATGGTCCTTTCAATTATGACCAAAATATATTTATAGGTCCATTCCCTGCTAATGGCATGGATGTTTTTCTTACAATTTCAGATCCACTAAATGGTACATGTTTTCTAGAACAGGCCATCAATCAAGTTTCATGTTCTTCTGCTTGTGCAATAGATATTGAAATCGTTTCTATTGAATGTACAAACAATGGGACACAAACAACCAATGATGATGATCTATTTAATGTAGAATTTATTGTAACTGGAGGTAATGTTTCTGTCAGTGGATATATTACCAACCTTGGTGTCAATGGCAATTATTCAGAAAGTAATACACTTAATGATTTACCAATTTCGTCAGGAAGTATCTCATTAGAAGTTACTGATTTTGAAAATTCAGATTGCTCCTCTATAGTTCAAATTGACCCTCCATCTCCGTGTTCTCAACCTTGTAACATAGCATTGGCTTACATTGATATTTTGGATTGTGACGACAATACTACCAATACAGATGAATCAGATGATTTTTATTCAGTAGCCTTCAAAGTAAGAGCTCTTGATGGTGATGTTTCAAATTTTATAATCACAGATAACTTAGGTAATAATTTTGGTCCTTTTGAATACGAAACAGATATTGAATTAGGTCCATTCGATGCCAATGGTGCTGAGATCATTTTGACATTCACTGACCCTACCAATGGAACCTGCTTTGTTCAAGAAACAATTTCGCAGGACGCCTGTTCGAATGCTTGTCAAATTAATGCTCAAATAGTGAGTATCACCTGTAACGACAATGGAACAACAAATACAAATGATGATGATGTTTTCAATGCAACAATAATAGTTACAGGGATAAACATTGGCTCACAATTCACAATTGACCCCCTATCTTTAAATGCCAATTACGATGAAGAGATCGAAACAGGACCTTTCCAAATATCAAATGGAAACATATCGCTGACAATTTATGATCAAACTGCAGGACCAGTTGAATGTTTGACTTCAATTGAAATTTTCGCTCCAGCAGCTTGTTCTGATCCTTGTGAGGTTGAACTTGCAAGTATTGAAATATCAGATTGTGATGACAATGGAACAGGAAACACTTCTGATGATGACTTTTATTCTCTAAGCTTTGAAGTAAGCGGTATAAATGGTCAAGGGGCAACATTTGATATTCGAGATGATCTAGGCAACGTATATGGTCCTTTCATTTACAACACAATCAGTCTTATAGACCAAATTATTGCAGATGGTTCAGAAACAACTTATACTCTTGAGGACTCAGTAAATGGAGCTTGTGCCTTAAATTTTATAGCAAGCCAAAATGCCTGTTCGGACTGTAATAGAAGTATTGAAATATCAGCCTCAAATACAATTTTAGACTGTAATCAAATACCAATACAAATTGAAGTAAATTCAGACATATCAGAAATTGTTTCTGTAGAGTGGACTGGTCCAAATTTTAATAATTCAAACTTTAATGTACAGGTTATAGAAGCTGGTACATATAATATTATCGCAACTTTTATTGATGGCTGTACGGCAAGTGAAGAAGTAACTATTACATTGGATGAAGATACACCAATTGCCATAGTCAATGACGATTCTGTAATTAACTGTGACGTTCCAACAGCGACTCTCGATGGCAGTCAAAGTATAATGACATCTAATACTATAATCTCATGGGCAGACGAAAACGGAAATGAAATTTCTTCAGATTTAATAACCACTGTGTCAACAGGAGGGGTCTATACTTTGACTCTAACTGACGTCATTAGCAATTGCACTTCTAATCCAGGAATAGTAAATGTGAGAGTCTTTGACAATGTTCCGACTGCCATTATTTTAGCTAACCCTGGAAATGTGTTTGATTGTTTTATCGAATCAATAAGTCTGAGTACAGAACAAGAAGCTAATGTTATTTACAGTTGGTTGATAAATAACCAATTGGTTGATGATCTAACAACCACAATCACAGACATTGCAGATGTAGCTTTGATTGCACTTGACACATTATCTCAATGTGAAACGCAAACTTCAATTGAGATTAATGACTTGACAGAATTTCCTATTATTTTATTAAATGATTACAATTCAATCGGATGTAATGGAGAAGAAACATGTATTGAAGTAACCAGTCTACAATCAATAGAACCTTATGAATATAAATGGTTTGATGAAGACGGCAATTTAATTTTAGAAGATGAAGCTATTTTATGTACGAATATTCCAGGTAATTATTCTATAGAATTAACAGATCCAATTAATGGGTGTGTCAATGAAAGTACATTTACTATTATATCTTCAGTCTCTCCTGAAATTAATCTTCAGCCGGAAATTGTATTGGAACTGGCTACTAATTTCCAATTACAACCTATAGTTAATATCAGTACAGAAAATATCGAATTAATAAGTTGGCAAGGCGATGTACTACTAAGTTGTACTGATTGTTTGGATCCTTTTATATTGGACTATAAAGATGGTGATATTGTTCGTCTTACAATTATCTCAATTGATGGGTGTGAAGAAACTGTTGAAACACGCATCAATATCATTGAGAACTTACCAGAGGCAAAATATTACATTCCAAATGTTTTCTCAATTTCTGATTTTGACAATAGGTTTACTATTTATACAAATGGAGAAATAGACATAATTGACAACTTGTATATATATGACAGATGGGGAGAATTAATTTTTAAAAATAAAAACTTTGAACCCAACAATTCAAGTATTGGCTGGGATGGTACTTTTAACAATAGAGCTGTAGAAGAAGGTGTCTATATCTATTTGTTTAAATTCTTAATTAATGGAAGAGAGGAAGTTGTAGCAGGAGATATTACTTTGTTGAGGTAGAAGGTAACGGTCGTTCGCTTTGCTCTCTTGATGGGCGCTTCGCTTTTGGTAAAACTTTTAGATAGAATTCAGATGAAAGTTCATACAAAATATTAATTCCAGTTAATTCAATATCTTTACAGCTGAACAATTAAAAGAATGGCAGGAAATAGTTTTGGAGATGTTTTTAAAATTCACACTTTTGGGGAATCTCATGGCAAAGGAATTGGTGTAGTCATAGATGGTTGTCCTTCTGGGGTAAAGATTGATGAATCATTTATGTTAGATGAGCTAACACGTCGTCGTCCGGGCCAATCAAGAGTTACAACACAACGTCAAGAAACTGATGAATTTGAAATTCAATCTGGTGTCTTTGAGGGCGTAACTACAGGGACACCAATAAGTATTTATATAAAGAACAAAGATCAAAAAAGCAAAGACTATACTCATATTGCAAATACATTTAGGCCATCTCATGCTGACATGACATACAACATAAAATATGGTGTTAGGGATTATAGAGGTGGAGGCAGATCATCTGCAAGAGAAACAGCCGCAAGAGTAGCCGCAGGAGCCATTGCCAAATTATTACTTAAGCAATCAAATATAACTATAGAAGCAGGAGTTACTCAAGTAGGAAACATTAAAGTAAACTCATCTATTGAGCAATTAGACTTTACCAAATCAGAAGAAAATATAATTCGGTGTCCAGATCCTATTAAGGCAAAAGAGATGGAAGAATTGATCATGGATATCAAAAATAAAGGTGATACGATTGGAGGCATCGTAGCTTGCAGAATCAATAATTGTCCTGGAGGGTTAGGTGACCCCGTTTTTGATAAATTACATGCAGATCTTGGTAAAGCTATGTTAAGTATCAATGCTGTAAAAGGATTCGATTATGGCTCTGGATTTGACTCAGTTGCAATGCTTGGTTCTGAGCACAATGATGCTTGGATAAGTGAAGGTGACCATCCAAAAACAAAGACAAACTTTTCTGGAGGTATACAAGGTGGCATAAGTAACGGAATGCCTATATACTTTAAAGTAGCATTCAAGCCTGTAGCCACAATAATGCGCGATCAAGAATCGCTTGATAAAGAAGGTCAAATGGTAATCGTCAAAGGCAAAGGTAGACATGATCCTTGTGTTGTGCCAAGAGCCGTCCCTATCGTTGAAGCTATGGCAGCATTGGTTATTGCAGATCATTTGCTTAAGCAAAAATCTTACTCAAGAAATTAAGAGTATAATAAATGTCAAGAATAAAGAACTTCAAAAAAGTATTTTATGAGTTATTTATACTCACGCTTGGAATTTTAATCGCATTGCTTATTAATGGTTGGAAGGAAGATTATAACAATGCCAAATATCTAAAAAAAACCTTTGTTTCTATAAATGAAGAAATTAAAGAAAATATTAGAGAAATCGAATTAATAATTCCGTTTCAAGACAGTCTGGAAAGTTCAATTTATCTCAATCTAAATGACTCAATATCAATTTCAGATATTATTATAGATTTTGGTGGTTTTAAATCACCTGTCATCAAAGCATCTGGTTGGAAGTCTATTGTCAATAAAAATATCCACCTCATTGATTACTCAATAATATCTAAGCTGTCTGAAATAGAAGAGGTTAATAAAGAAATCAAATATAAAACACAAAAACTAATAGAATTTATCTACGAAAATGCAGAAGTTGGTGCAGGGCAAAGAAAGCAGACATTTTCTATTATGATACTTGATTTAATAATTTCAGAGGAAGAATTAATCTCTATTATGCATGATTTTCTTAAGGCCAAGTAAATGTATAGTCTGGCCTTGTAGAGCATTGAAGCATTAGAGAATTGAATTACTCCCCTTTCAGCTTACCTAAGTCCTCTGTAAAAGCTTTTTTCAACTCCAACATAGAACCAAATTCTTTTCGGTAGTTAAGACCAACACCAAATTTTTGCTCATTCCTTCCTTCAATGTCTTTATCCCATTTACCATATGCCCGCAATTTTAATTTACGATCAGCAGTCAGATAATACTCCAAAACAAAATCATGAATAAAATAATTTTCAACACTTAGGTTGTTAATATAACTTGTACCATAGTCAAAACCCCATTTGTCATTTTGGAATCTAGGTTTGAAATGAACTTCGATTTCATCTGGCAAATAATTTTGGCTATCGGGGCTGCTGTCTAACAAATCTGTAGATTTAGAAACTCCAAATTCAAAGTCCAAACCAGAAATAAATCCATTATCAGTCAATGCTTCTTGAAGAAATCCAGATAAAAAATTTGAGAGCTGACTTGAAAGCATTTCAGTCAAAGTATTATATGTGGTACCGACCACACTTCGGGATAAATTACTGTTACCTCCTGATGATGATGAAGGTAAGAAACTTCTAAACATTACTAAGCCAGCTACTTGTTCATTAAGTTCAGCATCATTTTGACGCAACGTTCTCATTTTACTATCAGCAAAAGAACGCAACTCCCCTTGAAGTTCAGGAAATTCCATATCAAAAGTAATAATCGGTTTATAGAGTGTCCCTCCAATCATCAATTTCAAATCAACAACAGTACGTTTCTTTGCATCTTGTGCTACTTGAGGTCTGTCCTGCAAATACTCCGCAAGGAATACATTTACAGGTACACTCAAATCATCATAGGATGCTTTGATATTGAGATTTGCATTTATTGGATCTCCAGTCCAAGTTATTTGTCCACCAGGCTTTACTTTGAATGGCTTCGAAACTACATTAAATGCAGTAAATAAATAATCACCACTAGCGACTTCATAGCCACCATAAATATTAAAACTTCCATCTCGGGAAATAGTAATTCTCATATTACCATCTCCATTTCCTTTTATAATATCATTCGTACGTTCATCAAAAATCATATTGACTTGAGCGTCTTGTGTCAACGTCAAGTTCATTTCTACATCTACACCTTCTAACTTAATTTCAGCCTCAACAACTTCTTCAACTTTTTTACGTTTAATATCTTCTCGTTTGAAAAATGTGATAAAATCCTGACTTACATCTGACTGTGTATCTTCTATTGGGATGTTAAGAATAGTACCTGTTCCTGTAACTGCATTAATGATAATATCAGTACTAGAAAAAGGTCCAAAGTAATCAATATTCATTTGACCTAAACCCGTGCCGTAGTAAGATGGATTGTCAATCTTATCAGTATCCAAAGCCAAGAAATATTCTGATTTCATATTCAGATCAGTACTAAATTCACCAAACAAATAATGATTCAAACCCCCAGTCATAATGGCTTGATTCCCCAGCCTATCAAATAAACGAACATTTGTCAAATCAATAAAGCGCTCAGAAAAAGTAAACGTCTCAGAACCCAATTGAATCAAGTTTCCTAAATAATCTATTTTAGTTTTTCCATTTATCACGGTTGCAGATCCATCTAATTTTATATCATTCAAAGAACCAAACATTTGTGCATCGATATTGGCAAAACCTGCAGTCTCTGAAATACCATCATCAATGATAAATTCAAAAGTACTCATGACCAGATTTCTTGCTTTAACTGTACCGTCAAGGGCTTTAGATTCTTTGTCCAGACTTGCATTCACCAACAAAAGCAATTCATCTTCTACCCTATTAAGGTTGATAGTAGCATTTGTCTTTCCTGAATCATCATCAAGCCTAATTCCCAATGCACCATAATCAACACCGTTAAGTGTAAATTCAGGTATCTGAATATCCGCCACAATTTGTGGTTTGTCAAATATATTTGCGACACGTCCAAATACCGTTCCTTCGCCTGCAAAATCAATCTTATTATAATTTATTATTCCATTGATAAGAAGAAAGTCAAAATTATTTAAATTTAACTCTATGCCTTTATTGTTGTAGTCTTCTATAAAAATTGTTCTGTATCCATCAGATAAAACAAAGTCACTGATGTCAATAAATTTATTGCCATATACAATTCTGTTGGCGTTATCAATTTCCCAATCCTTACTGAACATTTGAAGGTTTTGATTAATTAAATTGATTACCAAATTCTCTCCCTCTGGTACAATTTTAATTCCTATATCAATTGAACCAACTGAATCTACAACATTACTGGTTTTAATTTGAATAAGTACCTCATCTTTCTTCATTTTTGATATAATCTCCAATGGTTCATAAGACTTGCCAGATGTTGCAATCTCTTCTAAATTTAATAGTAAGTTCGAAACATTATTATCATTTGTCAAATCAAGTCCAACATTATTAAAAACATAGTCCTTGTAAAAAGAAGAATCAATTGAAAAGTGTGTTTCTAGTTTTTGATTTAATAAATCGGAATCACCATAAATACTAAAACCTTTAAATTGAAGATCGTTTAAGTTTGCCAATTCCAAATAGTCTTTGGTATCAAAAACATCTATCTTATAGTTGAAATCCTGAGCATTGGTTAAATTTTGCTTCAAACTAACAATGTTCATTTTTGATGCCCATAACGGGTGATTATTATAAATATAATTTGAAACGGCTCCTCCTAATTGCGCAAAATCAAAAGTACCATCTAATGATGCATTTAATATATCAGATGTAAGCAATAGGTTACGTGACCCTGTTTGTCCCGGGGCAGAACTTAAATACAATTTACCAAAATCAAAAGGTTTATCCTTAAAGACAACATCTAAATTTTTTACATCGACAGAACCAATTAAATCGGTCAAAGACGAGCCTTCAACGCTCATGTCGAAATTACCTTGAATTTTAGAATAATCCTTTGACAGGTTTAATTTGATTAAATCAATATTCGTGATTTCAGAAGTAAAGTCAGATTTAATATAATTATCGGTAATGTTTATTTGTCCTGAGAAGTCTACATCTATATTAGGATCTTTAATCGTAAAGTCCCCGTCAAATAAATTCTCCTCTAAAATACCTTCCAAGACAACATTACTGTAGCTATAACCCCTAAAATCAAATCTTTCCACTTCAGCAATTAGATCTGTTTTAACCGTTTCTAAAGTCAAACCTTTTCCATTCTCTATCTTTGCTTTCACAGTCGCAAAACCCAAATTAGGGTTATCTGTCCATTCACTCAAATTGAAATCATTCAAGAAAACTTCTCCACTATACTTCGCTTCATTCACTCCTCCTCGTGTGTCTAACCTTGTATCTAGTATAACACTTCCAAGTCGACTTTCAAGATTTCCATAAATTACAAAATCATTGAAAAAACCTTCTATGTCTCCAGTAAACGAAATCGGATCCAGCTTGTAAAATTGCTCTGGTGGTTTAAACCCCGGTATTATCCGTTTTAAATTATTTAATGAAGTGTTTAATTCATCAACGTATAAATTGATAAGTGCCGCAGAAGAATTTGTTAAATTATTGGTACTTAAAGAACCTGAGAGCTCAATTAGATTATCGATTGATAAAAACATATTATCTGCATAAAGATCATCTACTGTGCCTTGAAGTTTTCCGGTTAATCTAAATTTCCTTTTACCATTCAACTTAAAAAAGGGGCTGTTTTTCAGGTCGGGAAAAAAGTAAATCAAATCTTGAAAAGTCACTTCAGATCCTGTCATATCAGCATCAATTTCAATCGCCTGAGCAAAAGAACCAAAGTCACTTAACTTGTTATATTTAAATTCTATATAGTCACTAATGGTACTTTTCTGGGTATTTAGATCAAGCCCCGACAACAATAATTGAGTATCATTAAAACGCAAACTGTCTATGGCTAATTTTTTAATTTCAAAGCCTTTTTTTTCTTTCAAACTTAATCGATTAATTCTGCCGACGATATCGTTATTGCCATTTACTTCAAAATTCTGAGATACCAGATAAAGGTCAGTTACTTCGATATCGTTCACATCCAAACTGCTTTCCTTATTCTTTGCCTTTGACAAATCATGTTTCTTAAAGAAACCTTCATTTATTTCCAGATTTTCAACAGCCAGATAGAAATTACTTTCTGAAGGGACATTTGGCTCTTCTTTATCTTCTACAGGTACGCTTTTATCTTTTTTAACTTTCGCCAAACCGTTATACATTCTAAAGACCGGTCTAAATAAAGATAAACTTTCAATTATAATTGAATCTTGTGCTAGGTTAATTTCTTTAACTCCAACATGACCTTCATTCAAGGAAATAAAAATACTACTACTATCTTGTACATTTTCAAATCCGATTTGTAAGTTTCTTAAGTTTAAATTTCGGATATCTAAAATTATTGGGCTTCCTTCTGTTTTTGTTGAATCACCCTCTGACACAAAGTTTTTAAGGAATTGCTTTAAATTATCTTCTGAGCTATTCGCTTTTTTTATAATTTTAAACTTAGCATCAAATAAGTTTATATCTTCAATATGCGCTTCACTGTTGATTAAGCTTAATATATTTTCCTTTAAGGTGGATGATGCTTCGCCAATAAATGCCAATGTATCAGTTGGATTATTAGGACTAGAAATATAAAGATCTTTTAAAAGCAATCCCCTGAAAATAGAAAAATCAAGATCTCCTACACTGACTGTGCTTTGGGTTTTTTCGGATAAATTTTTACAAATTCTACCTGCAATCCAGTTTTGGACAAACCCAATGTGAAGTATCAGAGGTGAAAGAATAATCAATAGCAAAAGCAAAAGTAAAATCCTTTTCAGATACTTTGACCATTTGTTCCCTTTTGGAAGCACTTCAGCTTTTTGTTCCTCTTTACTCAATTAGTAATTTCTTTAGATATATAACTCCAAAAATGCAGTTTTGATAAGACTATTTTTAATGTTTAATTATTAATTAACACTCTAACAAAATAGACCTTTTTAATTAGACTTTATTTTCTCGTACAAGGTAATGGTTTCTACAGCTTCTTTCACATCATGAGCCCTTAAAATCTTAGCCCCATTTATCAAGGCACACATATGCAATGCTGTTGTTCCATTTAATGCATCTTTAGCATCATTATCCAAAACCTTGTAAATCATTGACTTCCTACTTATTCCTGCCAATACTGGCAGATCATAAATATTAAAAAGGTTGATATTTTTTAAGAGTTCAAAATTGTGATCAACTGTCTTTCCAAATCCAAATCCAGGATCTAAAATCAATTGATTGATGTTTTTTTCCTTTAATTTATAAATGGCTTTAGCGAAAAAATCAAGTACATCACCAGAAACATTCACGTACCTTGGGTCATTTTGCATTTTTTCTGGTATACCTTGCATATGCATCAAAACATAGGGTAAACCCTGGTACGAGACAGAATTGAATAAATTAGAATCTTGAGAACTTGCCGTAATATCATTCACAATAAAGGAGGTTATAGTGGCTACCTTATCAACAACTTTGCTCCGATAAGTATCAACACTCAATATGATTTTTGGAAACTGATTGGTAACTTCTTTAACAATTGGAAGTATACGTTTCAATTCTTCATCAACAGAAATTAACTTGGCACTAGGCCTGGATGAAAATCCGCCGATATCAATAATCTGGGCACCATCATCAATCATTGATTTTACTTGACTTAAAGCTTCCTCAATAGAATTGTATTTTCCACCATCAAAAAAAGAGTCGGGTGTAACATTCAAAATACCCATGACTTTTGGCGATGATAAATTCAGCAATTTTCCACCTACATTTAAATGATTCATATCTTTAAGTCCTTACACATGAGTTCAGCAATTTGAACGTAAAATTAAGTAAGTAAGGCTTTTTATCACTAAATGAGAGTCTCTAAATTCAATTTCCACCTAAACATTTTCTATATTTTTAACATAATTATTTTCATAATATCAATTAATATGATATTTTTCTTGCAAAAGTTTAAACACACTATTCTTTCACGATAAGAAAAAAATCGTTTGACTTCCAAAATGTTAAAAATTATGCATTTGTATAATATGATGGAATAAATTTGGTTATAGTAATTGTGGATGTTAATTTCACATCAATCAAGATTTACTCATATGTTTGATTCTTGCTATATATCACCTATTTTTGGCAAGATTTTGACTGTTAAATAGATAGAAAACTGAACTATAATTTGAAAAAGAAAGAGTCTTTAGCTATCAATATTAGCATATGCATATGTTTAATCTTATCTGGAATATTCCTATTTAATAGGTGTAATAATGTCCCTCAGATCAACACTAACAATTTGGTCTCTATGATATTACCGGAAAAGAAGTATGGTTTCGAAAAAGACAGTTTTCATTTTGAAACGCATAAGCTCAACAGCAATCAAACTCTAGGAGACCTTTTACTTTATGAAGGAATTGCATGGGACTCTATCCTCAAACTAGATAAGATATCCAACGAAAAATACAGTATCAGACGATTTAGAGCACGAAAGCCATTTACTTTAGTCAAAAAAGACTCCTGTTCAGCGCCTTGTTGTCTCGTCTACGAACCCAACAAACTAACTTATATTAAATATCAGTTAGATGATGAAATTACTGTTAATATTATAAAGAAGAATTTTGAAGTATGTGAAGAACAAGCTTCTGGAGAAATAGAGTCGTCATTATGGATGGCTATGAAAGGAAGCGGATTGGGTTATGAAATTATTGACAAAATGGAAGATGCATTGGCATCTAGTGTCGATTTTTACCATGCTCAAAAAGGTGATCAATTCAAATTGATATTTGAACGCAAATACGTTGATGGCAAACCGGTTGAGTTCGGCGAAATATTAGCTGCTGCTTACAAAAATGAAATGGGTGAGCAATATTCAGTGTATTACGAAAATGAAAACTACGAAGGATTTTACGATTTATTAGGCCAACCTACTAAAAAGACTTTCTTAAGAGCTCCATTAAAATATTCCAGGATTTCTTCCAAATTTAACCCTAGAAGATTTCATCCAATTAAAAAAAGAACCATTCCTCACCTTGGAACTGATTATGCCGCACCAATTGGAACACCAATATATTCAGTAGCTGATGGGATTGTTGAAACTGTTGGCTATTCTAAAAATAATGGTAAGTATGTAAAAATCAGGCATGATGATATATACAAAACACAATACTTACACATGCACCGATTCTCAACAGGTATCAAAAAAGGTGCACGAGTTAAACAAGGTCAGCAAATTGGTGAGGTTGGAAAAACAGGATTAGCAACAGGTCCACATGTTTGTTTTCGTTTTTGGAAACATGGCCGTCAAGTCAATCACCTAAGAGAAAATTTCCCTCCTAAAGATCCACTTCCAGAATCAGAAATGGAAGAATTTTTCAGACAAAGAGACATCTTATTAAATAGGCTTGCAGAAGTTCCTTATCCGGATGAAAAACGGAAGAAAGGGCTGATTGCCGAACGATAGATTTTATTACGGGCGCATCGCTTCGTGATCGTTCACTTTGTTCTCTTTACGGTCGATTTACTTTACCCTTTTATGTGCGGCTTCGCTTATGTTATTTTGGTGTTTTGACTTATATTTTAATTGTGAAACAGTGTTATATATTATGGCATAAAACGATTATAAAATCAACCTTTTTTCAAAGTAAACCCAAAGGTAGAACCCTGATTTAGTGTCGACCTAACCGTAATCCCTTGTCCATGGGCTTCTAAAATATGCTTGACTATTGAAAGCCCTAAGCCTGATCCTCCGATATCTCTTGCTCTGCTTTTATCGGCTCTGTAGAATCTATCAAAAAGAAACCTAAGGTGCTTATTCTCTATTCCAATACCGTTATCTGAAACCTCTACCAATATAAGTTCATCCATATCATAGAAGCTTATTTTAGTTTTGCCATTTTCAGTCCCATACTTGATTGAATTACTTATTAAATTTACAAGTACTTGTCTTATTTTTTCTCTATCTGCTGATACTTTAAATTCACCATCTGCCCCTGATTTGAAAAGAACTTTTATACCTTTTTCTGAAGCTAGCACCTCGATTTCATCCATAACTTCTATTGCCAACATCTTTAAGTTAAAGGACTCAATATCTAAATTACTGGCTTCGGCTTCTAATAAGTTAATCATTTCTAAATCCTCTACGATAAATTGTAATCGTTCGGCATTTTTTGCGGCTCTTAAAAGGTACTTCGAGTTAATTTTTTCATCATATAATCCTCCATCTAAAAGTGTGTGCAAGAATCCTTGTATGGCAAATAGCGGAGTTTTCAATTCATGTGATATATCACCTACAAAATTCTTTCTATAACTTTCCAACTCTTTTAAGCCAGAGATTTCTTTCTCTCTTTCAATCGCCCAATTAGAGACTCTTTCATTGACTTGCTCAAGGGTCGTTTCTTTGCCTTCATTGATATTTGACAAGGAGTCTTTCGATGTACTGATGATTTTATATATCAGTTTTATTTTCCGAAAAACAAATGATTCGAATAAAAACCTGATAAGAAAATAACTGATTACAAAAGATAATACTCCGTAAAACAAAATATATGAAAAACTCAGTTTAATCGAACTCTTATTTATAAAAAGAATAGCAGACAAGATAAAAACGTGTGTTATCCATACCGCAACAGTAATATAGAGTGAAATTTGCTTGACGCTTAGATTTTTAAAAAGAGATTTCAATAGAATTCAACTTAAAAAGTTTCAATAATATATTTAGAAATTAAACTTATACCCAATACCTTTTAGGGTTATAATTGTTTCATTACCAATCTTTTCTCGTAATTTTCGGATATGCACATCGATTGTTCTATCACCAACAATAACTTCCCTACCCCATACTTTTTGAAGGATCTCTGCTCTTTTAAATACTTTCCCTGGCTTCGAGACAAGTAATGCTAACAATTCAAATTCTTTTTTGGCTAAGGCAATGGTCTTCGAGTTTTTTGTGACCGTAAATGATTCTGGGTCAATCGTCATATCGTCAAAAGTCAAAATTTGAGGCTCATCATTTTGATCTGGGCCCAATCGCCTCAACAAAGCTCTTACTCTACTCTTTAATACATTTGGTTTAATTGGTTTATTGATAAAATCATCACCACCAGAATCCAAAGCAGAGATTTGAGTAAACGACTCGGATCTTGCTGTTAAAAATGCAATAATTACATCTTTCATACCAGCTTCATTTCTTAACTTCTCACACATTTCTATACCATCCATTTTGGGCATCATAATATCTAACAATATCAAATTCGGTTTGAATACCAATGCTTTTTCATATCCCTCAACGCCATCAAATGCTGTTTCCAGTTCATATCCTTCTTTGGCCAAATTGTATTCGAGGAACTCTACAATATCTTGCTCGTCCTCAACAATTAATATTCTTGGCGCTGTTTCCATTGTCTTAAGTTTTAATAAAGGTGAATAATCAAAATGAGAAAAAAAATGACCTGAGGTTATCTTTATGTTAACTTAATGTAATCATAAAGTTTGACCTCCAAAGTCATCAGAGTATCTCAATTATTTCTTCTTCTCATTTTTATAAGGTCTTTTAACCTTTATACTATCATTTATTTTTAAAATTATATCACTAACAACTTTATGAAATTGCAAATAGTTTTTATGATCTTTTTTCAAAACTTTAATATCTTTCTCGTAAAGGCGCATTTCTACATTATGAATAGTTTCTATTTGGTCATTGTATAAATCTCGCAGGCTATCTGCACGCGTTTCGTCCAAACGACGAATTGACTCAGCTGCGATGTATAAATCTTTTGTGACATCAACTAACTTCTCTTGGGAATAATTCAATTGTGACTTTTGTTCACAGCTGAACAAAAACATAAACAAAAAACAAAAAACAATATTACTCAAGCTCATTTAAATAGTTTTAGGGAAGTATACATTTTTTATAATTGTATTATCATAATGAAACTCAGACCAATTGTCAACTGTAGATTCTAAATGTATTACACCACATGTTGGAACATTTTCAATAAACTCTCCATTAAATAAATTAGCAAAATAAGTGATTGTTGGATTATGACTAAAAAAAGCAGGAAACTTCACTTCGTCACCTAAGTTATTAATTATGTGAAGCCAATCCCCTTCATCACCAAAATAAAGGTCTGTCTCTTTAGATAGTTTTATTTCAAATTCTTTTTGGAAAAAGTCTGCAGTAGTAAATGCTCTTAGTGCTGTACTGCTAAACAAATGAGATAAGTTCATCTTTTTCATTTTGCAGTAACTTGCCATTATGGGCGCATCCCGCAATCCACGTTTATTCAAAGGTCTTTCCTCATCTTTGAGATTTGGAAATGCCCAGGATGATTTTGCGTGTCGAACTAATAATACTTCTTTCATTTACCCACTTTAATATTTAATTAATTGGTTGAAAATCATGTGTAAACCCCTAAAGACATCACTAAAGGACTAATTAAGTAATTCTTTATCATTAATATGGTCGAAATCTAAATGAAATTGCTTTTTTCTTAAAAAAATGTATAAAATCATAGTATCTTTATCGGATTACGCTTGATTTTAAGTAAGATATTAGATTTATTCTATATATGAACAGAGATTATCAACATCTCTTTAAATAAAATATAACAGGTGGTAAGATAAGTAAACTATTCAATTTCAAGATACACGTAGCTAATACTGATTTAATTTGAAAACTACTGAGAGAAAACAAAAAGTAAAAGTAAAAGACATAATCGATGAACTTGATTTAGAAGGAATCAAATCATTTATAACGCAATATGCTAAAAATGACAGTTCATTTGAAATTGCTTTTAAATCTCACTTCATCTCTAGAATTAGAACAGGAGCTGATGAGAGCACTAAGTACAAACGTATCTTAGATGAAATCATAAAACCTAAAAATACCTACAATCAAAAAATAGGGTTAACTCTTAAAAAAACAATTTCAATAGTTATTAAAGATTTGGCTTTACAAATGACAGACTGCCTAAGTACTGATAATTATGTCGAAGCTTACTGTCTTATAAAAGAATGCTTAGAAAAAATTGAATACCTACAACATAGATATTTCATAAAAGATTCTTCTATCGAACGATGTAGAATACAATTCTTAGAAGGTCTTGAGTTAATATTAGATATGGAATTAGCTCCAGCATTTAGATCTAAAATTGAAAAAGAGTTACAGATCCTTTGTCAAAAATCTTACTTCTTTCCTCAAGAAAACAACTTGATTGAACTTCTTAACAAGAAGAATGTTTTTGTTGAGGAAGACAAAGAATTTTTAAGTCAGAGTTTATACACCAAACTTAAAACTGCACCAGATCAAGAAAATTTGGTTGGAACAATTTTACAATTGTCACACCCATTTAATCATTTAGCTAAAAAGGCAGCTTTAACTTTTGGAACTGTCAAAATATTTACCGCGCTTAAAGCTTTAATCAAGGAAGGAAAATTTGAATATGTTGACTTTTATATAGAAAACAAATCTCTTAACCTTAATATCAATAGAAAAATATTAAGTGTCCTAAAGCTTATAGAGAAACAAGAATTCGAGGCCATTTCAACAGAATTGATTGGTATATCTTCAAACTCTATTTCGATATTGGAATTACGTGCCATTCTTGATGAATTGCCAGATTTGTATCTAAAAAAAGAATTCAAGCGAATTCAGAAGTGGGTCGACAGCTTACAATTCGGTTTAAAGACAAACTTGTATTATCGTGCAGGATATCATAATGATTTAATAGACATCTTGGAAAGTAAAAATGATGTTGAATGGATCAAAGTTTATGACAGTGGATTACTACAAAATGGGTTTGGTGAGGAAATCGCCACTTTATATCAAACTACGATGGAGGACTATTTGGCAAATCACCTAGGCACAAAAGCCAAAGAGTATGTCGTTAAAATACAACAGCATCTTTATAAAAATGGTCATCATAAGATTGCCGAAAATTTACTGGATCATGTTGCTAAAAAATATTCATACCGAATTTCATTAAATTAAATTATGATTCAAGCATGTATTTTTGACCTCGATGGAGTCTTAGTTGACACCGTCGGTCTACATTTTGAATCGTGGCAAAAATTAGCTTCAAGTCTCGGTTATGAGCTGCCTCTTCATTTGAAAAATAAATTTAGAGGAGCCAGTAGGATGAAATCATTAGGTTATATTCTAGATGAATTCTCAATTCATGCTAATGAAAATGATAAAGCTAAGTTTTGTCATCTTAAAAATAAATGGTATCAAGAAAGTCTAGCAAATATCAATGAAGATATTATGCTAGAAGGTGCTAAATCATTATTGTTAGAGTTGTCAAAATCCAATATTAAAGTAGCTCTAGCGTCGGCAAGTAAGAATGCAAAACTGATCATAAAAAAGCTTAAGTTGGATAACTTATTCGATGCTATGGTGGACGCTAATGATGTTACTCTAACAAAACCAAATCCTGAGGTTTTTCTATCAGCTGCTAAGAAAATAAATTGCAAACCATCAGATTGTATTGTTTTTGAAGACAGCCCATTAGGTGTGACAGCTGCCCAAGCAGGAGGTTTCAAGAGTATTGGAATTGGAGAGGAAATAGACATTTCAACGGTTGATTCCCATTTTCATAGTCTAGAAGGAATATCTTGGTCAGATCTTGCACGGCATTTTGAGAAATAAGTAGCACATTATTCATTTACTTTAAATTTGAAAAGTTCAACTCACTATTCATAGAATGTTATTCTTAGTCAAATTAGATTTCGATCCAATTGTTGAGGTTATTCTGTTAATGATTCATTAAATTTGTGTTTACCTCGTCTAATTGATTGTTAAAATGCGTTATTGACTTTGGATTATCTATACAAATACAACAAATGAAAAAGACTTTTACATTATTTTTTGCACTATACTTAAGTTTATCATTTAGTCAAGAAAAGGAAAATCAAACCAAGGTAGACTTGGTACTTGAGAGAGTTTCTGGCTTTTCTGCAAATGATCGTATTGAGGACATCACAGTTAAAGACGATATGGTTTATTTTGGAGGCAAAGATGGTGTCTCAAGTTACAACAATAGCTCATCGACACTATCAGAACTATTGAATAAGAGATATGCTGTCGCTGTAAAAGTATCAAGAAAAGGAAAAGTATTTTCAGCATTTAAAAACAACAAGATATATTCCGATAATGAATTGCTTTATACATTAACAGATGCCAAGGTCATTATAAATGACATTGAATTATTTAATGGAAGGATTTGGATAGCTACTAATAATGGCGTCTACGTAGTTACAGCTTCGGCAGGAAAACTTGTAGATCATTTTACTGTAAACAATTCAAAATTAAAATCCAACCAAATCAACTTTGTTCAATACTTTAAAAAGTTAGATAACCTTTGGCTAGGTACTGATTTAGGCGTAAATGAAGTAAAATCAAATGGCAGTTGGGCAAAAACAGATTACAACAAAGAAAGATTTATTGCTGTAACAGAAAGCATTGATGGTTTATGGCTCTTATCAGAAGATGAATTGCATTTGGTATATGAAGATTATGGCAAAGCCAGATTTCAAGATCAAGGATTAAAAGAAGGATTATTTCAAGGTCAAGTAAATGATTTAACTTTAGACAAAGATGATAATTTGTATGTGGCTTCAGATGTATTGACAAGATATAATCCATACACAGACAAATTGGACAAATATGGTGAAAACCTTGGATTGGTAGCCAGCAAGTGTATAGCATTAGCAAGTGATGATTTTGGAGCTTTATGGTTGGGAACAGAAGATGCTGGATTATATAGAATATACAAGGACTCAATTGACATCAATGAGATGATAATTACAACGATTCTTGAAAATCCTATCAGTTGCCCAGGAGCAATGAACGGAAGTTTGAGAGTAGAGGTTTCTGGAGGTGCAGCACCATACAAATACTATTGGGAAAGAGTAAGATTAAAAGGTCAGTCTAATCCTAAAAATCTGAAATCTGGGAATTACAAAGTAACAGTAGAAGATGATTTTGGAACGAGACAAACAGCTGTAATAAAAATTTACGACCCACAAAAATTGAAATTCAATATTGTTACAACAGCGCCAATTTCTACTATTGGAAAGAAAGATGGCTATGCACAAATAGAAGCAGAAGGTGGAACACCACCCTATCAGTATGAATGGGGTAATGGTGAAAAAGGACCAATTGCTAAAAAATTAAATTTTGGATTTACGTATTTGACTATAACTGATTCCAACGGATGTGATATCAATGAAAATATAAAAATAGGAAGACCGAAGATTATGCCTGACCTTGATATTGCAAAGGTAAAAGTTGGACAAACGTTGGCGTTAAATAAATTATTCTTTGCTGCGGATAGTAGTGCGATGAAAGAAGAATCATTTGCTGTGATGGAAGAAGTTTTTGATTTTTTACAAGCCAACCCAGAGGTAGAAGTTGAAATTGGTGGACACACCAACAATATACCTCCACATGAATATTGCGATAAATTATCTAAAAGCAGAGCTCAATCTGTTGCCACATATTTATATGATAAAGGATTATCAGAAAAGAAAATAGCTTTTCGTGGATATGGTAAAAGAAAACCAATCGCAAATAATAGATCAGCCGCAGGTCGAAAAAAGAATCAGCGTGTTGAGATTAAAATATTGAAAATAAAGAGTTAGACAATTGATAACTTTGTCATACATATAAAAGGTTTTAGCAAATGAATTGCATTTTATAAAAGGTTTTTTCTGGCCAGAATTTTGCCAGTAAATTGAATTTTACATTACTCTAAGAAGCCTTCATCAATCATCCATTCGTAACATCTATCTATCCATTTATCTGATGCAAGATTTTGAGTTCGTAAGCCAAAACCATGTCCTCCTTTTGAATACATATGCAATGCTGAAGATTTACCTGCCGACAACCAATTGCTATAAAGATCAATACTCATCGGAGCCAATCCCAGTGGATCATCAGATGCACAAACTACCAACATTGGAGGTGCATTTTCGGGAACACTATAATCATCCATAATAGTCATCCAAGCATAAACGGGTACTATAAAGCTTGGCATCTGTATCTTATCAGCCTTGAAGGCTACTCCCAAAGCCACAGCAGCACCAGCAGAAAAGCCCATGAATCCAATTTTATTTTTATTAATTTCAAGTTCATAAGAATGATTTCTCACATAATTTACAGCTTCTAAACCATCAGCCACTGCAAAATTTAAAAGCGATTTAGCCTTCTTTATAATATTTTCATTGGAATCATTAAAAGCTTTTGCTGCATCACCATTATAAGGAACCAGCCTATACTTCAAAACAAAAACTGTAACACCTTTTTTTACCAACCATTTCGCAACCCAATTGCCTTCGCTATCAATACTATGAGCATACATCCACCTCCAGGACCGATTATTATACTTACACCAGTATTGATTTCTTTTCTCGGCTTATACACAATCATAGTTGGTTGGGATACATTTGTTATGACACGCGTGTCCCAATCCGTAGAATGGTAATCTTCTTCATCACCAATCCATTTGATTTCCTCAGTGTTATCATAAGGCAATTTGATGATTTGTTGAGCTTCCATTTTTATAGAAAGATTGAATAGTATGGCTATAAGTAATAATAATTTCATTGAAGATGTTTAATTTTAGTTGTAAATTAAGAAAAAGAGAGATTTGACTGGTCACTTCACTTGCTCAAAAAAAAGCGCACAACAGCTATCAAATTAAGCCCTCATCTTTGCGGATAAACACATTTATAAACCAAACAATAATTTCTGAAATCTCTATTTTAAGATCTAAATAGCTTTAATTAAATGCACTAAGCATTAAAACTGGTGCCACAACCACAAGTTTCCTTAGCATTTGGATTGTTGAATACAAAACCTCGGTTGTTAAGGCCATCTAACCAATCCACTTCCATCCCTAGAAGATACAAACCGTGAGACTTCTCCATATAAACAGTAATACCATTTATATCAAAAACATCATCATTGTCGTTTTTTTCATCAAATCCCAGAACATAGGAAAATCCAGAACATCCTCCGCCTTTGATACCAATACGCAATCCATAACCCTCTGGAACTGATTTCTCAGCATAAAGACGTTTTAACTGTATAATAGCACCATCTGTTAAAGAAACAGGTGAAGCTTTTGTAGCTGTTGTATTTTCCATAGCATCAAAGTTTGTACAAATTTAAACAATCAATTGGTAATTGTCTAGAATCCTTAACGCAGAAGCCATTTATAAAGTTTACAAAATCAAAAAATTAGAAAAAAATAATATCAAGACTCATATTAAATTCATTTAAATGTATTTTAGCTTTATTATTAAAACATACTTGATGGAGATCTTTTTAGAAATATTAAAATTTACTATTCCTGGCCTAATTGTATTTGCTGCCACGTACTTTATTCTTAAACAGTATATAAGCAGCCAATATGACCTCAAAGCACTAGAATTAAGAAGTAAATACTCAAAGGATGCTATTCCTTTGAAACTTCAAGCTTATGAGAGATTGTTACTTTTTTGTGAACGAATCAGTATTCCCAATCTAATATTTAGATTAAAAACGAATGCAATGACTTCAATTGAACTGAGAAATGCAATGATAATATCTGTTCAAAAAGAATATGAACACAACATGGCACAACAACTCTACACAAGCCAGAAGCTATGGGATATATTGAGCTTGGCGAAAAACGATGTCATATCAATGATTTCCCAAGAAGCCACAACAATAGGCCCTCAAGAAAACGCCAATCAACTTTCTTCTCAATTGTTAAATAAATTGCAAGTTGGTGGGAGAAGCCCAATTGATGTTTCAATAAATGCTATTAAAGAAGAAGCCAAAATAATTTTGAATGTTTAAATACCGTATTCTTTTATTCTTGATGATTGGATTATTGTCAAGTTGCATATCCACAAAGCAACATATTGCTGATACAGACATAACATATGTAAGAGCCAATGAAGATGTCAACGTTGGAAGCAAAGCTATTGATGATATGATATCTCCCTACCGAGACCAAATGGAAGATGAGATGAATATTGAATTGGGTGAGATGCCAGTAACATTAAAGAAAGGAAAACTCAATAGTAGCATGGGCAATTGGTTTTGCGATGCCCTATTGGTAATGTCTAATAAATATTCAGATAAACCTGTTGATTTTGCTCTTCAAAACTATGGTGGACTTAGAATACCATCTATAAGCAAGGGCATAGTAACAAAGAGACATATTTTTGAATTGATGCCATTTGACAACAAACTTGTTGTACTCGAAATCGACGGTAAAACAGTACAGATGATGGCCGATAATATGGCAGACCATGGTGGAGCTCCAGTAAGTTTAGGTCTATCTTTTACCATTGAAGAAGACAAAGCTATTGATGTTATGGTCAATGGGAAACCTATAAAAAGCAATTCGACATACAGAGTTGGTTTGCCAGATTATGTTGCCAATGGAGGAGATGACTCTTGGTTTTTAAAGGAAATTCCTCAATTCGATACAGGCGTTTATATTAGAGAAGTTATGATAGAGTATCTTATGGATTTAAAAGCTGCCGGAAAACCTATTACCGTGGATAAAACAAAACGCATCACATCATGAGTACAAGAAGAAAATTTATACACCAAAGTATTTCAGGTAGTTTCTTAATGGCAACTTCAAGCTTCCCATTGACGGCTTTTATTGGTGATGACAATATTACACCTTTGACGATTTTACATACCAATGACGTGCACAGTAGAATCGATCCTTTCCCAATGGATGGATCTCGGAATCAAGGCTTAGGAGGTGCAGAGAGAAGAGCTCAAATGATAAAAGACGTCAGAGCTAAAGAAAAAAACGTTTTACTGTTTGATAGTGGCGATATCTTTCAGGGTACCCCCTACTTTAATTTTTTCGGAGGAGAAATAGAGATGAAACTGATGACTCAAATGAAATATGATTGCGCCACGATGGGTAATCATGATTTTGATGGGGGTATTGATGGTTTTAATAAGCAAATGGTACATGCAGATTTTCCCTTTGTTGTAAGTAATTATGATTTTAGAAATACAATCCTTAACGGTAAAATCGAAAAGTATAAAATATTTGAAGTAGATGAAATTAAAATTGGTGTTATAGGAGCAGGCATAGAACTCAACAGTTTGGTGCCAGAATCTCTTTATAAAGAAACTCAATATTTAGATCCAATTGCCAATGCTCAAAAATATGCAGCACTTCTTAAAAATGAAATGGACTGTGATTATGTAGTTTGTCTTTCTCACCTTGGTTATAAATATAATGACAATAAGGTATCAGATATTCATTTGGCGCAGAACACTGAAGATATAGATTTAATTTTAGGAGGTCATACCCATACTTTTATGCGAAAAGCAGATATTAGAAGAAATAAAAAAGGAAATGAAGTAATAGTCAGCCAAGCAGGTTGGGCTGGAATTCTTCTTGGACAAATAAATATTCATTTTGAAAAGAATAAAAAGAATGTTTGTCTAAGTTGCAAAAATACATTAATCAAATAGTGGTTTTGTTAAAAACCTTGGTTTCATTGTATATGAATTGATTATAAATATTATTAAAAAAAATCTATAATTAAATGTTATCCATATATATACATATTACTAATATTTATATTATATTTTATATTATATAATACGGTAACCCATTTTGTATCTTTTATCATTTTTTTGAAAAAAACATTTTACCATTGTTGTAATACACCGATTATTTTTCCAATATTTGTCTCCTACAAAACCGTATTGCTTGAAAGATTTAGCGGGAAGTAAACTTTTCCAAAAATCAGAGACTTAATCGGAAATTTTTTATTTATTCAAAATTGCTAAAACACATAGCTTGATGATAGAATCACACGCATCAATCTGGGACGGTTGTGTCTCTATTATAAAATCTAACTTAACTGAAAAAAGTTTTAATACATGGTTTAAGCCTATTAAGTCTATAAAGTTTGAAAGAAATATTTTAACTATTCAAGTTCCAAATAAATTTTTCTACGATTATATTGAAGAGCACTACTTAACGACTTTAAAGAAAACCATTTACCAAGTATTAGGACCAAAGGGACAATTAGAATATACATTCTTACTTGATCACACAGGTAAGCCTAAATTTAATGAAAGGTCTTTTTCTTCGAAAGACATTAAAAATCCTTTCGTTATTCCAGGATTGAAGAAAACCAAGATTCAATCAAATCTAATTACAAAATATACTTTCGAAAATTATATCGAAGGAGATTGCAACAGACTAGGAAGGTCTGCTGGTTTATCTATTTGCAAAAAACCAGGTGGAACAGCATTCAATCCCTTAGTAATATATGGTGATGTTGGATTAGGTAAAACCCACTTGGCACATGCCATTGGAAATGAGATCATCAAAAACTTCGGCAACCACAACGTACTTTATTTAACAACTGAATCATTTACAAATCAAATAGTGAGTGCCATAAAAAATGGTACTATGGAAGATTTGATCAATTACTACCAATTGATAGATACTTTGATCATTGATGATATTCAATTCTTATCAGGAAGAGAGAAAACACAAGATATTTTCTTCAATATATTCAACCAATTACAACAAACAGGCAAGCAGATTATTTTAACTTCTGACCGTCCTCCGAAAGATCTTCAAGGTATCAGTGAAAGATTGATCAATAGATTCAAATGGGGGTTGACTGCAGATATCAAATCTCCTGACTTTGAAACGCGTTTGGCAATTGTAGAACATAAAATGGGTGAGGATGTCAGTTCTGTGCCAAAAAATGTAATGGAATACATTTGCTTTAATATTAAAAATAATATCCGCGAACTTGAAGGTGTTATGATTTCATTATTAGCACAATCAAGTCTCAATAACCGCACAATTGATATTGAATTGGCAAAAGAAATCATTCAAAAATTTGTTACTCAAGTTAACAAAGGAATCACAGTTGAAAATATAGCTAAATTGGTAGCTGATCATTTCCAAGTACCAATCGAAACTTTAAGCAGCAAGACTAGAAAACGCCAAGTTGTAATAGCGAGACAATTGTCAATGTACTTGGCCAAAAATTATACAAAGAGTTCACTAAAAACTATTGGTGATAATTTTGGTGGGAAAGATCACAGCACTGTTATTTATTCTATAAATACTGTCAGAGATCTGATAGATACAGATTCAATATTTAAAGATACAGTTGCAGAGCTGGAAAAGAAAGTCGAACTTAGTTTAATGAGTTAAAAAAATTAAAATGAATCAAAAATATGCCTTTGGTGTTAAAGTCATGTTTTTGTTTTTATTCTTAAATTTTCAAATGACTGGGCAAGATAGAACCCTGGCTTTCGAAAACGACTATAACATACGTCCCATTTCTGAGATAAATGCTCAAGGTTATGGAGACGCTTATCCATGGATTAGTAATGATGGCCTTAGACTATATTACACAGCCCAAAGTATAAACGACAACAAAAGTTGCATTTGGTCAACATCCAGAAGTGATATCTTCAGTTCTTTCGATAATTTTCATAAGTTAAATATCAACGACAATTCTGTAGACAATTTATCTTCATGGTTAAGCCATGATGAATTGACTATTGCTTTTGTTCAACGCAAAAGAAACGGTAATCATTTTACTTCCATCTTGATGGCTGATCGCACAAGCATCATGGACTCATTTAACAAACCAACGAGATTAAATATTAAAGGACCCATAAAGGGCACTTTGCTAAGTCCTAGTTTTACAGCAGATCTTTCTGAACTTATATTGTTCAACGAGTATAAATCACAAAAATTTCTTTTGGTTTTTGAAAGGATAAGCGAGGATACATACACATTCAAGCATAAAATAAATATCCCTAAAAAGTACACTATAAAAACAGGTAAACTGAGCAATGATGGTCTCAATTACTACTTATCATTGGAGCATAGAAAAACAAATCCTAAAATATATCTGTTGACAAGAGATAATGTCAAAGATAAATTTGACAAGCTTGTTCCCATTTCCAATATAACCATAAATGCCAAAAGTGATCGAAACCATCAACCATACTTTTCAAATAATGGCAAATTTGTTGTTTTCACAAGATCAGCAGAAAATGAATGGAAGCACAATGAGATTTTTATTGGACAATTAGATATCATCAATGAAAGTGCTGTCGAAATCACAAAGGAATCAGAAAAGGTAGATAACCTCATTGATCTCACAATCTACCCTAATCCAAGTTCAGATTTTGTTTCAATATCTAATCCAGGTCAACGTAATATCAAAGCCTTTATTTATGATACCCAAGGAAAACTGATCGATGTAGTTGATAATGAAAAAGTACAGCATTACATTGATGTTTCTCAATATGATGCAGGTTCTTATATTTTCAGAATACAAGACTTACAATCTCTTCAAGCAAGAACTTTTAGGGTTTTGGTTATTGAATAGAGGATATTGCTTTAATGTCAACAATGATTAAATGCTTTAATACAGATAATTAACATTGTTAAAAAACTGTACTGAGAGGAATAAACTGCTTTACGCCAAGGATTATTGTGCTCTAACTCAACAAAATTTCAATCTTAATATTTCTTAAAATATCTTTTAAAATATTTTTTCATAACACATACTAAATACTATTTCTAATCTGTTTAAGTACCCAATCAAAACATATTAGAAATGAAAGCCATATTATTTTCCCTTGCATGCCTCCTCGCTGTTTCATCTGTAAACGCACAATTAAAATTTGGAGTAAGATCAAATGTTTTCACATCAACAAATAGTGAACAATCCATAACACTTCAAAACCTTGCCCCATTAGAAATTATTGACTTTAAATATCAAAACAGCAATTCAGGTTACAGTGCTGGTGGTTTTGTGTATGGCTCAAACAAGTTTTTGTTCTTTATGACGGAACTGTTATACCAATCCAATACTTCGAACTTCAATTTGAGTTCTGATGAAAACAATTTACAAAGAGCAAGAAGCTCACGAGATTTCTCTGTTCAAAAGAAGTCTATATATGTACCTGTTGCCGCAGGATTGAGATTTGGAAACTTTAAGGTAGGATTGGGTCCAACATTCAACTTTGCCCTCAGTCAATCTGATGACATAGGAGATTTAGAAGCATTTCAAATCAAAAAAGATCCATTTGAATCTGGATTTCAGTTCCTAGTAGGTTATAGTTTGTTTGATCGAATTCATTTTGACTTAAAACGAGAAATCAGTTTTAGCAAAGCTACAGACGGTATTACATATCATGACCGATCGATTGGGATGAAAAATAGTTTAAGTAAAGTTTCATTAAGTCTTGGTGTTCTTTTTTAACACCTAATTTGAAAGGTTTGAAATGCAGCGTTCTCTTAGGTTCCAAACTGTGTCAAAATCCAATTCAATTTCTTGGTTAGAAATCCAATCTTTTAAATATTGTTTATGGTAATGAACTTTAAACTGCCCAATTTGAGAAGGTTCGATTTCTAACTCTTCAATAATATCTGATTTGATATTTTCAAATGAACTGTTAGCATTGGTAAGGTCTAATGTTACATTCTTCCATCTTATGTAACTGTGGGCTTCTGGTATGTATTCTAAACCAGTATTTACCAATGCACCTTTTATCCCTGCTGTGTTACGAGAATTCATTTTATAAAGACCAATCATCAACTTAAAATCAGGATAGTTATTTTCCATTGCAACAGATTTAAACAAACCATGTTTAGAACTGCACGTACCTCTATTCTCCCTAAATAATTGCGTTAGATCTTTACGGCATGTCGTTCTGCCATAAGGTAAATGTCGAAGCCATTGTGAAAGACTTTCGAAATCAATGATATTATGTGACAAACAGTAATCGGACAATACACCATTCGATGTAATTGCATAGTGAATCAATGGTTTAGATTTCTTCACTTATTTCTTTCCAGATTAAATCCTTCAACTCTGTTAATCCAGTTTGAGCAACCGAAGAGATAAAAGTATAAGGAATATCAATATTGATTTCAGATTGAATAAGCTCCTTCAATTCTTCATCAAGCATGTCTGCTTTTGTAATGGCCAATAACCTAGGTTTATCCATCAACTCAGGATTGTAGGTATTCAATTCATTAAGAAGAATATTGTATTCCTTTGTTATATCCTCAGATTCAGCAGAAATCATAAATAGAAGTAGGGCATTTCGTTCAATGTGTCTTAAAAATCGAATTCCTAAACCTCGACCTTGACTAGCCCCTTCAATAATTCCAGGAATATCTGCCATTACAAATGATTTAGAATCTCGGTAACTTACAATACCCAAATTCGGAACTAAAGTTGTAAATGCATAATTAGCTATTTTAGGTTTAGCAGCAGAAACAACAGAAAGCAAAGTTGATTTTCCAGCATTTGGAAATCCAACCAATCCTACATCAGCCAATATTTTCAATTCCAGGATCTTCCACTCTTCCCTACCGTCTTCACCAGGTTGAGAATATCGAGGAGATTGATTGGTCGAAGATTTAAAATTAGAATTACCCAATCCACCTCGCCCGCCAGGAGTTAAGATTACTTTCTCACCATCCTCAGTTATTTCGAATTCAATTTCACCCGTTTCTACGTCTCTGGCTACTGTCCCTAATGGCACATCTACTATAATATCATCACCTTGCGCGCCAGATTTATTTTGACCACTTCCTGTACCACCTGGTTGTGCGATAATATGCTTACGATACTTTACAGGCAATAAGGTCCAAAGTTGCTTGTTCCCTCGCAGTATGATATGACCACCTCGACCACCATCACCACCATCAGGACCTCCTTTAGCAGTCATTTTATCTCTATAGAAATGTGAAGACCCTGGGCCACCTCTGCCTGATCTACAACATATTTTTACATAATCTACAAAATTCTGATCTGCCATAACACTTTAAATAAGAGGCAAAAGTAGAGTTTTCAAGGGATAATTGCATCAAAAATGATAAAATGCATCAACCTTGCCGAGCTCTGACAGAGCGGAGCTCTGTCAGAGCTCGGCTCTATCAAACAAAATACTTATAAATCCGTTGTACAATTGCATAGAAAATCAAAGAATTTGGCGTTTTTTTGAGCGACCTATTCAATTTTAAAGCTTACGCACATGGAAAAGACTAAACAAGGACATATTAATAGCGATATCAAAAATGGTTTGGCTACAATAGAATTTTACCATCCATCCCACAACTCTTTGCCTTCAATGCTTTTAGGACAACTGGCAAGTAAAATTATGGAAGTTGGTCAAAATGATGAAGTCAAATTAATTCTACTTAAGAGTAAAGGAGAGCGTACATTCTGTGCAGGTGCAAGTTTTGACGAATTGGTTTCAATCGACAATAAAGCAAATGGTAAAACTTTCTTTATGGGCTTTGCAAATGTTATCAACGCCATTAGAACATGTGGAAAGATAGTAATTGGCCGCGTACAAGGAAAAGCTGTTGGAGGTGGTGTTGGATTGGCTTCTGCAGTTGATTATTGTATGGCAACTAAATTTTCTTTGGTAAAGCTAAGTGAATTAGCCGTGGGTATAGGTCCTTTTGTAATAGGTCCAGCTGTAGAGAGAAAAATAGGTTTAGCAGCTTTCAGTCAAATGGCTATCAATGCTACAGAATGGCAGACTGCTGAATGGGCCAGAGATCGTGGATTGTATCAAGAGGTATTTGACAATGCAGAATTTATGGATGCCTACATCGAAAGATTCACCACTACTCTGCTCACAATGAACCCTACTGCCTTGAATAAACTGAAAGAAGTCTTTTGGGAAGGCACTGAAAATTGGGACACACTTTTAGAAACACGTGCAGAAATAAGTGGTGAATTGGTATTGTCTGATTTTTCTAAAAAAACAATACAGAGTTTTCTCAAAAATTAAAAATCTACTTTTTGTAAAATTCTATTTTGATCATTAATATAAATACACCGGTTGTTAAAAATTGCTTTTTCTAAGATTTATAAATATTCACTTCCGGAAGGGCACAGGTTTCCTATGATGAAATATGAAGTCTTACCCGAACAGTTATTACACGAAGGAACTGTTACAGATGACAATTTCTTCAGTCCTCAAAAACTGACTGATGATCAAATTTTACTGACACATGACAAAGAATATCTGGACAAACTAAATACATTATCATTTAGTCGGAAGGAGGCTAGAAAAATAGGGTTTCCAATAAGAACCGATTTGATAGAACGCGGAAAATATATTTCACATGCTACTTATGAATGCGCACTTTTTGCATTGCAATATGGAGTGAGTATGAATATTGCTGGTGGTACACATCACGCATATGCTGGTCGAGGAGAAGGATTTTGTGTTTTCAACGATATGGCAATAGCTTCAAACTTATTACTCGACAAAGGATTGGTTCAAAAAATCCTTTTTGTAGATCTCGATGTACACCAAGGAAATGGCAATGCTCATATTTTTAGAAATGATGATCGTGTTTTTACGTTTAGTATGCATGGGGAAAAAAACTATCCACTTAGAAAAGAAGAATCAAATTTAGATATTGGTGTACCTGATAAAATTGAAGACGGACCTTACTTAAAATTATTAAAAGCCAGTTTACCTAAAATTATAGATGAAGTTCAACCAGAAATTGTATTTTATCAATCAGGTGTTGATATATTAATCACAGATAAACTGGGAAGGCTGTCAATGACTATAAATGGATGTAAACAAAGAGATGAATTTGTATTTGAAACATGCAATAAAAACAACATCCCTGTGGTTGTCTCTATGGGTGGTGGTTATTCAGAAAGACTGTCTGATATCATTGAAGCACATGCCAATACATACAGGACGGCACAATCTATTTTCTTTTAGTATTTTGTAATGGTGGAGAATTATAAATATATACGTGTCATCCTACCCTTAGCAGTTCCTAAGATTTACACCTACCGTGTAGAGGAGAAGCATTGGGATAAGATACAATTCGGTGTTCGCGTCGAAGTACCGCTAAGGAACAAGTTATACTCTGCCATCTTAATAGATGAGATTGAAAAACCTGATACACTTCACAGGCTCAAATCAATAAGATCATTTATTGATACACATCCCATTATTACACCACAACAATATGAATTATGGTCATGGATGGCAAGTTATTACATGACTACTATTGGGGAAGTCATGAATGTGGCAATGCCTTCTGGTCTTAAATTAAATAGTGAAACCAAACTGATTGCCACAGAGCATATTGACAATTCAGAATTTCAACTTACGGATAAGGAGTATATGCTTGCCGAAGCCATTTCAATCCAAGATGAAATAACTATTAGTCAAGCCCAAGAAATTCTTGATCAAAAAACAGTGTACCCTCTGATCAAATCTCTCCTTGACAAAAATATTCTTTATATAAAAGAAGAGCTTAAGGAAAAATTCAAAGCTAAGAAGGTGGACTTTGTAAGACTATCAGATACATATGCAGATAAAGGCACCAATATGGCTGAGGCGTTTAATCTTACTTTGCGAAGTGAAAAACAAACCAGAGCTATACTTGGATATGTTCAATTGTCAAAGCAACAAGAATGGATACCTAAGTCAGAAATCAACAAACTAGCTAATGTAGATTCTACAACAATCAAAGCATTGGTTAAGAAAGGAATATTTGATATTGAAGCCAAAGAGGTTAGTCGGATTGCCAATGAACTTCTTGAAGAGAAAGAACTTCCCCCTTTAAGTGAAAACCAAATCAGAGCTATTGCCGAAATCGAGGAACTTCAAAAAATAAAAGATCACGTTTTACTATTTGGAGTAACAGGAAGTGGTAAAACTAGAATATATATTGATCTTATAAAAAAGACAATTGCAGAAGGCAAACAAGTTTTGTATCTACTGCCTGAGATTGCATTGACAACTCAAATCGTTGACAGGTTACTTTATGTTTTTAAAGGAGATATCGGGGTCTACCACAGTAAAATGAGTAACAATTTACGGGTAGAACTTTGGAATGCCTCACTTAACGGAAAAAGTTTAATACTTGGAGCACGTTCTAGTTTGTTTTTGCCTTTTAGCAACCTTGGTTTGATCATAATTGATGAAGAACATGATCCATCCTTTAAGCAATCTGACCCTGCTCCAAGATATAATGCAAGGGATACTGCCATTTACTTATCACAAATTAACAAAGCTAAAGTTTTGCTTGGAACAGCAACACCTTCTTTGGAAACTTATAAGAATGCTATAGAAAGCAAATTTGGAATTGTAAAGCTCCTTGAGCGTCATGGAGAATCGGTATTGCCAGAAATTCAAGTCGTCGACCTTAAAGAACAATACAAGAAAGGGTACATGGACTCGATATTAAGCAAAGACCTTAAGGATGCAATTAAAAATGCTTTAGCCCAAAAAGAGCAAATCTTGTTGTTCCAAAACAGAAGAGGTTTCTCCCCTACTTTGCAATGTCAAGCTTGCGACTACAATGCTGGATGTCCCAATTGTGACGTCAGTTTAACTGTACATGATTACTTTAATGAATTGCGTTGTCACTATTGTGGCTACAAATCTAAATTGCCAAAAGATTGTCCGCAGTGCGGTTTTCCAGATTTGAATAAAAAAGGTTACGGTACGGAAAAGATAGAGCAAGAAATTCAAAAAATATTTCCTGCAGCCAATGTTGGACGAATGGATTTTGATACTGCAAAAACTAAAAATTCATACGAAAAGATATTCTCAGATTTCAAGCAACACAAAATCGATATTCTTGTAGGTACACAAATGATCACCAAGGGTTTGGATTTTGATAATATCTCAATTGTTGGAATTTTATCGGCAGACAAGATATTGTACTTTCCTGATTTTAAAGCCAACGAACGTGCTTTTCAATTGTTTACGCAAGTGGCTGGTCGAGCAGGAAGAAGAGCCAAAAAGGGCAAGGTAATCATCCAAACCTTCAACCCAGAACATCCTGTGGTTATTGAAACACAGCGTTATGATTATGCCAATTTCTACAAACGAGAATTGATAGAAAGAAAGAATTTTCTATATCCACCCTATTACAGGATAATTATAATTACGGTCAAACATAAACGGCCCGAAGTAGCCGAAAAAGCAGCTATAAAAATGGGTCAGCTATTGAAGACCAAATTGGGTAATCGCATCATGGGACCAAGTGTTCCAGGGATAGCTAGGTTGAGAGGATTGTATCAACAACAGATCATCATTAAGATGGAAAAAAACAAACAAGTTATCGAAGGTATCAAAGCCTATATCACAGAAGTAAAGAATGACGTTTTATTCGAAAAAGGAAGAAGTAGTGTAAGGATTGTTATAGATGTTGACCCTTGATTTTAATTAATATTTAATAATGAATAGTTAATGATTAATAATTATAAATAATGGGCGAGAATGAAAATTGGGTTAAGAGATTAGAGTTATGAGTTATGAATTAATTTAAAAATCGCAGATAAAGTCAACGACTGGTAAAACATTGAAGTACTGTTGACATTGAAGAAATGAAGCATTAGAAATAAGAAAAAAAGTAGATGATTGAAATTTATATAGAGAAAAAAGAGGTTGCTGAAAATCAAAAAAATCATTTTGCAACACGGGTTAAGTTATTAAGTTATGTAAGGCTTGCAGTCATCGCTCTTATAGTTGTATTGCTTTATCACCATGATAAATTTAGTGGCCTTGTATTAACTGGATTTATTTTGGTATTACTGGTTGTTTTTGGGTTTCTGGTCAAACTATTTACCAACCAGAAGTTTAATCGCGATTTACATAGCACCATTTCATTGATAAATGAGCGTGAAATAAACTACTTAGAAAATTCAGTATTAGATTTTGATGATGGTCAAAACTACTTGGATACAACACATCTATTCAGTTATGACTTAGATTTGTATGGCAAATCATCTTTATTCCAACATCTAAACCGAACACATTCTTATATTGGGAACAAGTCGCTTTCGGATGCTCTGGTTTCTGAAGCTAACAAGGAAGAAGTCTTAAAAAAACAAGAAGCCATAAGTGAACTTTCCTCTAAATTAAAGTGGAGACAAAATTTCCTAGCACTTGCTGAGTTACAAGAAGACACAGAAAAAGATTATAACTTCTTAATCAATTGGGCAATGGATCATTCTGGAAAGATTGGAAAAGTGGCCAATATTTTATCGTTTGTATTGCCTGTGATATTTATGATTGCATTTTTCAGCAACATATTTCTCGACCTAGGAATAGGTAATTTGGTAATATTGTTATTTATCATAAACCTTTCCGTTTTAGGTTCACAAATGAAGTTGATTAATTCCGAAATCAACAAATCCACAAAACTCAATAAGATACTTTTCAATTATAGTTTACTTGTCAATCAAATTAAAAATACGAATTGGGAGTCAAAATTATTACAATCATATTCAAGTGATCTTGCTATAGATAAAAAGATAAATGCCAGTGATGCGATTAAGCAGCTGTCTACTTTATTTGGCAATATGGATACCATTCAGAATGCAGTTGGTGCATCACTGATGAATGGCACTGTACTTTATCATATTCACTTATTGAGAAAGTTGCTTAAGTGGAAGAAAGAAAACGGAAAATATATCAAGCAGTGGCTTCAGGTCATTGGTCAATTCGAAAGTTTTATATGCTTTGCAAATTTCAAACAAAACAATCCCCAATATATCTTTCCCAAAATCAACGATGATCAAATATATTCTTTTTCATCTCTAGGTCATCCAATGATCAACGAGAAGGATCGTGTACCTAGTGATATAGATTTTTCAGACAACAATTTTGTTGTACTTACTGGCTCAAATATGTCAGGTAAATCAACATTCTTGCGAAGCTTAGGCATTAATATAGTTTTGTCAAAGGCTGGTTCCGTGGTTTGTGCTGATAAGGCAAATATGGGTCTATTGGATCTTAGAGTTTCAATGAGGTCAACGGATTCTCTTTCAGATAATGAATCTTACTTTTTTGCAGAAGTAAAAAGACTTCAAGGTATTATGAAACATGCTAAGAGTAATACTTGTTTTATATTACTGGATGAAATACTAAGAGGTACAAACTCAGATGATAAACGAAACGGCACAATTAAATTTATTGAAAAATTAATCCAACACAATACTATAGGTGTCATTGCAACACATGACTTAGAAGTATGCAACACTACAGATAAATATCCAAATTATTTAGCCAACAAATGCTTTGAAGTTGATATTATAAATGACCAATTGGTTTTTGACTACAAATTAAGAGAAGGCATTTGCCAAAATCAAAGTGCAACTTTCTTGATGGAGAAAAATGGCATTATATAAACAAATAAGTACATTACAGACACAATGAAATACAGAACTAACGGAGCTATCGGCGCTTTACTCGATGAGTATGAAAGAGCCATTTCAGAACTTAAGACTACGATAAAAAATTTATCACCAATGGCATTATCTGCAATTGTGGATCTTAAGACGAAAGACGAAGATTGTAGATCAATTCAGAAAATATTAAGTCACGTGATCGCTGCCGGTTATTCATATGTCGTTCATATAAGAAATTCTAAAGGAGAACAAGTGACATTTCCAGAATATGAATCTTACAAAAATATCTCTTCTTATGAAAATGCACTTGATAGAATGTTTAAATATAATGTTCAGTTTTTTGAAGATTATTCAGACATCAATTTAGATGATTATGAAGCTCACCGCTTTACAGTAAGATGGGGAAACATCTATGACATTGAGCAATTGTACGAACACGCTATCGTTCATGTACTTCGACACAGACGACAAATTGAAAGATTTAAATTAAAGTTAAGAGCTCAATAGAAATTGAAGCCCAAGTTAAATTAAGAAAAAGCAAAACCTGATTTGAAGTTTAAGCTCTGCTATCACGAGAAATTTGAATCTTGAATTCTTTTGGTGGCTTCTTTCCCAACAAATGTCTCACAAAATAATCCCAACGTTTGCGCATCATGTACAAGCCGTCTCTTCCAAAGCCATGCGTTGCATTTGGGAAAACCACCAAATCAAAATCCTTGTTGGCCTTTATAAGTGCATCGACAACCAAGTATGAATTTGAAATAGGAACATTGTTGTCCATCGCTCCATGAGCAATCATCAGTTTTCCTTTTAGATTCTTAGCAAATTTTTGATTGGCCTGATCTCCGTAATTTACTTTGCCATCTCCAATACCATCCATCAATCCATTATACCTTTCTCCCCAATCATCTTCATAATTTCTATTATCATGATTTCCAGACTCTGAAATACCCACATGATAAAAGTCAGGATAACGGAATAAAGCTGCAGCAGTCGCAAAGCCACCACCAGAATGTCCCCAAATTCCAACTTTGGTATTGTCAATAAAATCATATCTTTTTGCAAGCTGATTAATACCACTTATTTGATCTGGCAATGTATTGACAGACATATCACCATAACATTCATCATGAAACTCTTTCGATCTTCCCGGGTTGCATGAACCATCAATAATGATAACAACAAATCCTAATTCTGCCAATGCTTGGTTATCCCTTCTTGATGCTCTAAATGATCTTCCTCCTACTCCCCCTCCCTGAGGTCCTGGGTATACATAATTGACAACAGGGTACTTTCTTCCCTTTTCAATTTTAGATGGTATAAACATCAATCCATAAAGATCAAATTTTTCATTATCAGATTTTACTTTAATCGGAATGGGTGGTACCCAGCCTGAGTCAACCAATCGCGAAACATCGCCTTCTTCTAACTTCTCTATCAGATTACCATTTATATCACGTAATACTGATACAGGCGGTATGTCAGGTTGAGAGTAATTGTCTACAAAGTATTTTTTGTCAGGCGAAAATGATAAACTATGATTTCCATTTTCAGGCGTCAGCAATTTTAAATTTTCACCTGAAAAGTCAACCTTATAGAAGTGAGAAAAATACGGATCTCTTCCTTTTTCTTTGCCATTCGCTTTAAAATAAATAACTCTATTCTTCTCATCAAATTTCACAACACTCATAACAACGTAATCACCATTGGTAACTTGATGCTTTAATTTACCCGTATTCATATCATACAAATACAGATGTCCCCAATTGTCCCTTTCAGAATACCAAATAAATTCTTCTGTGTCTGAGAAGTAAGTCCAATTGATTGAGCCCTGACCAGACTCATATTGTGTCTCTACCTCTTCCTTGTAAATGTCTTTAATTTCTCCAGTAATAACATTCGCGATTCTCAATTGAGCTATTTTATGATCTCTAGATGATGATACAAAAGCCAATCGATTTCCATCTTTACTCCAAACGTTATCATCAAAAGTACTATCACAGGAAATATCATCACAGAGAGTTCCTCTGCGCGGATCTGGATCCATTTTAAACCTAATTGTTGCCCCATTTTCAATGTCAATTACAACTCTATGTATACGAATTATGTCCTCATCTTGAGGAAGTGGGTACTTCCATTGTTTCAATTGAGGTGCACCTACTTGTGTATTAACCAGGTACATATCACTAACATGCCTTTGGTCTTGTTGAAATGTTGCAAACTTTTTTGAATCAGGAGACCACAATCCAATTGGTCTATCACTTTGTCTCCAGCCTGCATTATCTGTAGCATAACCAAAGTTTTCAATACCGTCGTTAGTTAATTGTTTCTCTTCATTGGTTTCCAAATCACGCACCCATAAATTCCAATCTTTTATATAGATAGCTTTTGTCCAATCGGGTGATGGTAATTCTGTCTTATATTCATAATCTGGGTTTTTCTTTATTTCCGGTAAGCCTTCTTTGATCTCTTTGCTAGTTGATGCAGTTTTTTTCTTTTTAGTTTTTGGGTCAAAATGAATATATTCAACTCCATCAGCCAAAAGATTTTTATACCAAAAAGAGCCATCTTCTTGCCATATTGGACGCAAATCCATCTGGTCAGTTAATTTACTTGTATTCCAACTGAGCATTGACTCTGCCTTTTGATAATTCTCAATTGAGATTGAATCTTGTGAATAAGATATAAAGGGTATAATCAGTAGAAAACACGATAAAAGGTTAGATTTCATTTGTATTTTTATTATGCTTTAAAATAATAAAAATATTACAGCTTTTTAAATCTATAAATACATCAATCTTCATAGAAGTTTGAGTACCTGAAATATCAATACCACTTAACCTTATCAACAAGATCTCGTTTCACAACTTGGGGAGGCAATATATCCTTTGGTATTCCAATATAAAACAATCCTAAGCAGACCTCATCTTCTTCCATTTTGAAATACTTATTTGCATTTGCAATGATGAATCCTGGACTGCTCCAGTATCCTCCAAAGCCAGCTGCCGTTGCACTTAAGTATATGTTTTGGACAGCACAAGAAACCGCAGCAACCTCTTCCCATTGAGGCAAATTTACTTCTACATCATGTTTACAACCTATCATTATAACATGACTTGACATTTTTATTTTACGTGCCAACTTATCAAATTTTGACTGTTTGAATTTATCCGCAGAAACATAATTTTTGTAAGACTTTTGGGCAAATTCGGAAAATTTTTCTTTTGCCGTTCCTGATACGATATGAAAACGCCATGGCTCCGTGTGTTTGTGACTCGGTGCTTGATTGGCATTATTCAAAATCTTAAATATATCTTCTTTAGAAATATCTTCTCTAGTAAACGATGACGGAAATATTGACTGGCGATTATTAATAACTTCTGTTAAAATTTCAAAACTATTCATTGTGGAAATTTACATTTATACAATCATTAAACCTATTATTAAGTCAATTGTTATAATAGCACGTATTAAAATGATATAAATATTAATCTTATGAAACTGATACTATCGTCACTCCTTCTTATAACTTTCTTCTCTAATTGTAAAGAATCAATTGCACAATCACATCAAAATAAAATTCACTCCCAAGAATACTGGTCGGATGGACTGGCAGAAGTAAACAGATACGAATTAAGTCAGAATAGGTACGATAATATTCATAAAGGACATCTAATCCAGGTATATGTATCGGAAGATTTTTTAACCGACAAACAAGTCAAGAATGAATCATACTCTTCAACCAAGTCAACCTCTGTTTTGAAAAGAATAGAAACAAGATATTTCAATACAGGCATTTATGATTACAATATGTTCTCAAGTACATTTACGCCATTTGATATTCAAAAATTTCCAAAAGCTATAAAAGTTACAAGCACATCTCAAGAATGGTGCGGTACAACATTTGTGCAGTTGAACAGCACAAAGAAAGGTTATAAACATACGATCAACTCTTACTTTGAGGTCGAAGGAGATAAGATTACAAACATTAATAATGCAACCACAGAAGAAGAATTGTTTACAAAACTAAGAATGAATCCTGACCTATTGCCAATTGGTAACTTTCGTATGATCCCTTCTAGTATTGTCAGTCGCCTATTGCACCTCAAAGCTATTTCATACAAATCGACTGGAATGATTACGGCCTACAATGGTCAAGAATTCAAAGGTGATAATCTCAAATCATATACAATTACAACTCCTCAGCTTAATAGAAAAGTTGTTATTGTTTATGAAAGTAAATCTCCATATAAAATTGTAGGATGGACGGACACCTACCCTTCTATGTTTGATAAAAAACCAAGAACAACAGTAGCTAGACTATCACATCAAATTAAAGAAGCATATTGGAAATTGAATGGAAAAGAAGATCAAGATAAACGTGTGTTGTTAGGCTTGGATTAGCAAACCATTATCAAAAGGTTCAAAATTAAATTAAATTGTACCAACTTGCCAATTATGGTTTTACGGCAACAACTTCAATCATCTGTGGACAATGCAAAGTTGAACCATTAATATATTCCAATTCTTCAAACTGATTTAAAGCTTCTTCTGCCTCCTCTTTAGATAAATAACCTGCTTGCACTAGTTTGGGTAAGTAGATATTCAAGAAAGTTTTAGGCCAATACCAATTTAAATCTTCAGGCAAGGCTAATTTTGGCATAAGACGGGTGCTGATAACTTCAAGTCCCGCATCATAAAATAATGCCGGCAATTTTCTACCTACATTTATGTCTCCTTCTTGATCCATAAAGCTTTTCAATGCGGCTTTTATACCTTTCGTCAATCCTGGTAAACTAGGTTCAACTTGAAATGTAGACCAATCGTAATATTCCTGCATGACGATAGAACCCCCACTTTTAAGATAGGTGGCTGTTTTATTTATTATTTCTTCTGGATTCGAAATCCATGCCATGGCCCATCGACAATACACACCATCCAATGAATCTGGTTTCAAATTCATATCATTAAAATCGCAGCAATGCGTTTCAATATTTAAGCCATGTACTTCATTGGCTTTATTTAAAAAATCTATAAAAATTTGAGATCGGTCAACGCCTATTACTTTTCCTTCATGCCCTACAATATAGGCCAATTCTTGCGCACAAAACCCTGGACCACATCCCAAATCAAGAATTGCTTGGCCCTGGCTAAATTCTGCTATGTCCCACCCTTTCCTAGCTTCACTTGACCAAACTTGATGCTGATATCCTAATCGATATAATTCAGCACGTTCAGTTCCTAAAATATATGCTCCTTTTTCTGTCATAGTTTTCTATTTATTAACTATTTTAACTTCACCAGAACCTGCGTTTATATTAACAAGATTGAATAGAAATCCACCTAGAATTGGTTGTAATTCTTAGAATAGTATTTACAACCAATCTAAAAGAATCACTCTTCATAATTCTAGCTGAAATAGAGCCTGCTATCTATCCTACAACAATCATTATTATCCAATTCAAAACATCATCTGGCTTTTTTTTTTGTGTAAATATATAAAAGCTTTTGGTTTTTAGGTCGAAATCAACTGAAACCGGATTAAGTCAATTATTTTTTCGTTTTCAAGAAGGTCAATTGCTTCTCCATTACCATATCACCATCTCTTACAACTGTTATCGTTATAGTCTCCCCAGGTTCAAAAACACTTAATGCTTTCATATATGTTTGCATATCTACAATATCAACATTACCCATTTTTGTAACTACATCTCCTTTAAGTAGACCTGCATTTGAAGCAGGGCGATCTTCTCGTACCCCATCAATACGCATACCTTGTCCATCAAAAAGATAATCTGGAATTACACCTAAAGTTACCTTAAAAGCAGGTGCATCTTGAGACTCATCTTTGGTTTTGGTAAACTCCATTTTTGGCATTCTGTCAATTGTCATAACCAAGCTTCCCAAGTAGGTAGAAATATCTTTCATACCTCCAAAGTTTACTTTTTCATAATCATCAGTTGGTCGGTGATAATCTTCATGCTGCCCAGTAAAAAGCATCAATACAGGAATATCCACGAAATAAAAGGATGTATGATCTGAAGGACCTACTCCAGATTCTTGCTTGGTAAAATTAAGATTTGGGTTGGGTGTCTTCTTAAAAGCCTTTTCCCATGCAGGCGAAGTACCTGTCCCATACAAAGCCATTTTTCGCTCTTCATTAAGACGGCCAACCATATCCAAATTTATCATGTAGTTTATATCATCCAATTTCAATGGACTGTTGTCAACAAAGAAATTAGAACCCCATAATCCCTTTTCTTCTCCAGAGAAGGCAAGAAATAAGAAATTATAATTTAAGTCCTTATCTTTTAATAAATCCGCCATCGCCAACATTATTGCAACTCCAGATGCATTATCATCAGCACCATTATGTATTGCTGGCTCACCAACATACAAAGATCCTTCCCCTCCATAACCTAGGTGGTCATAGTGAGCACCGATTATGATAGTATGTTTGGCTTTCTTATCTAAATAACCTCCCACGTTCCTTCCCATAATAACAGGATCATCAGGCTTAGCTAAAGCAGAATGAGGGTCACTTCTGATCGTTTTTTTAAACATTTGATAAAACGAATTATCACTATGGAAAATACCTTTCAATCCCAAATCTTCAAATCGCTTAGAAATATAAGCCGCAGCTTTCCTTTCCCCTTCTGTCCCTGTCTCCCTTCCTTCCAACTCATCAGAAGACAAATACCTGACATCAGACTTCATATTTACCAAATAAGAATCAGAAAGCACCACAGATTGGGTCGTCTTACACCCATAAATGCTAAAAATTATCAGAAAGAATGATAGTTTTGCGATATAATTATTAAAATTAAAAAGACTTAATCTGTTCACAATGAAGCTATTGCCAATTTTTGTATTATTCATGATATTTATTTCTGCTTGTAAAACTGATAAAAAAGAAGCGTATAATCCACATACTAAAGTAGAAAAAACCAAAAATAATCTAAATAAAGAGACTCTTTTGTATCCACAAGAGAAGCATATTAAAAACTTAAAGCAACTGACTTTCGGTGGTGACAATGCAGAAGCTTATTGGAGTTTTGATGATAAACACTTGGTTTTTCAAGCTTCAAATGATGCTTGGGGAGCAGAATGTGATCAAATATATTACATGAACCCTAGTGATCCTTTGACAGTTTCCAGCACACACCCATTACTTAGTACAGGTAAAGGAAGAACAACTTGTTCTTATTTTATGCCAGGAGATAAATCCATTATCTATGCCTCTACACACCTAGTTTCTGATGATTGCCCTCCAACTCCAGAACGTAGAGCGGATGGTAAATATGTTTGGCCGATCTACAATTCATTCGATATATTCACAGCAGATTTAGAAGGTAATATTTTGAAGCAATTGACAGATGAACCTGGATATGATGCGGAAGCGACCCTTAATCCAGCTGGAGACCTTATTGTTTTTACATCTATTCGTTCTGGTGATCTAGAATTGTATACAATGAATATTGACGGCAGCAATGTTAAACAAGTAACTTCTGGCTTAGGATATGATGGAGGCGCATTTTTCTCACCGGATGGTACTAAACTTATATTCAGAGCAAGTCGTCCAAAAACAGATGAAGCTGTAAAAGAATACAAGGATTTACTAGCTGAAGGTTTGGTTAAGCCAACAGAAATGGAATTGTTTGTTTGCAACATAGATGGTACAGATTTAAAGCAAATCACCAACTTAGGAAAAGCAAATTGGGCACCATTTTACCATCCTTCTGGTAACAAAATCATCTTTGCATCAAACCACACATCAGAAAGAGGATTTCCATTTAATCTTTACATGATAAATCTAGATGGTACAGGTCTTGAGCAAATAACATTTGATGATCAATTTGATTCATTTCCAATGTTTTCTTATGATGGTAAAAAATTGATTTTTGCATCAAACAGAAACAATGGAGGAACAAGAGATACAAACTTATTTTTAGCAGAATGGGCTGATTAATTAATTATGGAAAAAGGCAAGAAGAAATCGTGGTTAAAAAAAATGGGATGGGGTGCATTTCTATTCTTCTTTATTAAAGGTCTTGTTTGGCTGGCTATCTTCTTTGGCCTTTTTAAAGCTTGTAATTAATTGTTATCTTAATTCTAACCAATAAAAATCCAAGCACAAGGTAGATGAATTGCATTGCAATGTTCATACCTTCATTTATGACTCCTAAGACCATTTTAAATCAAATATTATAAGTGTAGGAGATCATAAATAAAGTATTGTAAAATGTCGGGCTTGTAAATAAAATGATCATTCTTTTAGAGAGAAATGATTACTTTAGGCTGATAATCATATGAATAAGATTCATTTTCTTTACGCATTTAATATAGAAATTGATGATGAATAATATCAAGCTTGTATTTCTGATAATGCTTGCACAAGCTTATAATTTAAAAAGCCAAGATATAGCACTATTTGTAGAAGCCTCTGAAATAATGGGTAATTCCGATTTAAAAGGAGGTCCATTTTGCGGTTTCATTGATGTTAATGGAGATTACAGGGACGATATAATTCGGTTTGATGGAAGCAGTGCACTGCATATTGATATACAATCAAATAATGGTTCAAACTTTTACACGAAGAGTATAGCAAATATTCCAGGAGGATCTTGGGCCATCTTAGCAGGTGATTTAAATAATAGTGGTGTAAATGAACTATTCACAGCAGGATCATATAATGGCGCCACGATATTAAGTGCCATAAATAACAAATCAGATTTTGAAGTTACTCAAAGAACAGATGCTGATTTTTTCGCACAAAATTCAAACTTTGTAGATATCAATAATGATGGATGGTTAGATGTTTTTATATGCGATGATGACTCTCAAAGTGAAATATATTTTAATGATGGTACTGGCTCATTATATAAAAATAATGAATATATAAACATGAGAACTGTGCCTTCATCTGATAATTCAGGAAATTACTCAAGTGTCTGGACAGATATTGACGATGATGGCGATTTAGATTTATATATAGGGAAATGTAGAATAGGAGTAACAAATTCAACAGATCCAAGACGTATAAATGCTCTATATATAAATGATAATGGGACTTTTAGGGAAGCTGCAAAGGAATTTGGTATTGCCATTGGAGAACAATCATGGACCGCAAATTTTGGGGATATAGATAACGATGGAGATCAGGATTTATTTATGATTAATCATAATGCCCGCTCAATGCTCTTCGAAAATATCAACAATGAGAATTTCGAAGAAATTCCTCTGCTTGAGTCCGGGGAAGTAATTAATACCGAAGGATATCAATCTGCATTTGCTGATTTCAACAATGATGGCCTTCTTGATTTATTGATAGGTGGCAGAGAAGATTACCTGCTTTTAAACAATGGTAATAAGTCATTTGTAGTAACTGAATCACCATTTGGAATAGAAAAAATTGCCTCATTTGCCTTAGGAGATTCAAACCAAGATGGCTTTATCGATGTGATAGCTGAATACAATAGTTTTTCCTCTTCAAAATCTGAGAAAACAAAACTATTCAGAGCCATTCAAAATGGCAATCATTTCATTTCATTTGCATTAAATGGGAAAACGTCCAATAAAAATGGAATTGGTGCAAAATTAATGCTGCATGGCAGTTGGGGAAAACAAACCCGTATTATTAAGTCTGGGACAGGTTATGGAACAACCAATTCATTAACTGCTAGATTTGGTTTAAAAGATCAAACTGAGATTGATTCATTGGTGATTCAATGGCCATCTGGTATTAAGGAAGTCTATACGGATCTTATCTCAGACAAAAACTACTTGGCAACAGAAGGAATTTGTATAAACGAATTGATAAATATTACATCTAACAGTTTGCTTATAGACTGTCAAAACGAATCTGTTGAAATTTCAATTGACAATGAAAACAATTATGAATTAGAATGGTCAACTGGAGAGCAAAATGTATTAACTACTGTGGTTTCAGATTATGATCATATCAAAGCAACAATATCGAGTCCTGATGGTTGTGTTTTTCATTCTCAATGCATTGTTGTCGATACGTTAAAGGCTTTAGAACAACCACAATTAAATCTCACAAATGATATATCAATTTGTGATTCTGGATTCCCCTTTGTACTTAGAACTCTTGATAATAAAGAACTTAAATGGCAGGATGGTTCAATTGACAATGACTTTTTAATCGAAGAAGAGGGAAAGTATTTTGCCCAAATTTCCAACAATTGTGATACAGTCAATTCAGCCACAGTAACTGTAACGCTTTTACACCCAAGTTTGGTTGGTAAAGATTCAACAATTATTATTACCACTCCTATGTCTTTGACATTAGACAATCAACAGTCTAATGGAACTTGGTATAGTGATATTAATGGTCAAGATATAATTGAAAATGGAAATTTATTAATTACTGGAATAATTGAAAGTGATACCTCATTCTATTATGATTTTGATATTGAGCAAAGGCCACCGTTATTCAAAGGAGGTAAATCTCTGAATATTAATCAACTTCCAACTTTTGAGTTTTTCACAGAGATTGGAGGGAGTATGACATTTAGGGTACGGGAAGATATCTTATTGGAGAGTGTTTCTGTGTATACTGAGATTGAAGGTCCAAGAGTTTTTGAGATCATTTCTACTGACAACAACCAATTGGTCTTCCAGGATACATTTGACATAGCTTTAGGTAAGAGTAAGGTTTTGTTAAATGCTAGCCTTGAACCCAACATTTATAAAATCCAAACAAACATTGACTTTAACTTTGAAAACCAACAAACCAACTCACCATCATTTGCAATCGACTTCCAAGGCGTTGATTTTCCATATGCAATAAGTGATCTGGTTGATCTGCAGTTTTCATCTTTTGGTGAAGTTTTTTATCCCTATTTCTATGAGTGGGAAGTTTCGCCAAAAATTGATGATTGTAAAAGTGATATTTATGAAATAAGAATTGACATAGATTCAATTAACAACATAATTGTTCTAAGTAAGAATGCATTTGATATTTTCCCAAACCCATTTTCGGATATTATAAATATAAGTACTTCAAAGTTGGTTCATCAAATTAATATTTTTAATACATCAGGTCAGTTGGTTTATAAGAATTCAGAAAAACAAAACGCAAACATAAGCTTAGAGCCAGAAATTACATCTGGCGCTTACATCCTAGAATTAATAACAGAGAAAGGTATATATCGCAAGGTTATAATTGTAGAGTAGTTAAAATATAATAAGACCGCATAGCTTCATTGTTTAACTTCCTTTAATTATGGACACTTGTCTCCCCTACTCCCAGAGTTACCAATAATTATTAAATAATAGGAAAGTCTGCCACAAGGCGTTACTTTAGTGTCACAATAAATTAAAATGAAAGTAAACAATATATATTGCCTATTGCTATTGGTCATTTGTTCATGCTCACCACCTGATCAAGCAAGTACTCCAACACCAATTAATGGAGAGACTATCTTCAAACACGTTGAAGAGTTGGCATCAGATAAGTATATGGGAAGAATGCCTTGCAGCCAAGGAGAAGAATATACGGTCGAGTACCTTACCAACACTTTAAAGTCCTTGGGAGTTCAGCCTGGCAACAATGGATCTTTCACTCAAGATGTTCCTTTACTCACAATTGATGGTGATATATCTGAAACAATGATTTTAGATTACGGCACAGAAAAAGTTACTTTAGAAAAAGGAAAAGACTTTATAATTCATTCAGAAAGAAAGGTTAAGGAAATAGGAATTGAAAATTCAGAAATGGTTTTCTGTGGATATGGAATTGTAGATGAGAAACTTGGATGGAACGATTTTGAAGGTGTCGACTTAAAAGGAAAAACAGCAGTTGTGCTTGTCAATGATCCAGGATTTGGTGGAGATGATCCAAACTTTTTCAAAGGAAACATCATGACATATTTCGGAAGATGGACTTATAAATATGATGAAGCCGATAAACAAGGTGCAGATGGGCTAATAATAATACATGAAAAAAACTCTGCGGGGTATCCTTGGTTCGTTGTTCAAAGTTCATGGACTGGGCCGCAACAAGGATTATCTGGATTGGATAGAAGTCAAGATTGTGGTGTAAAAGGTTGGATTTCTTTAGATCAAGCAACAGGTTTATTTAAAAAAGCTGGGTATGATTTCACTACAGAAATTAAGAAAGCCAGAACTTCTGAATTTAAACCATTTTCTTTAAAAGCAAAAGCGACAGCATCCCTAAAGAATGATTACTCAGAATGCACTTCTAAGAATGTAATCGGATATATTAAGGGCTCAAAGTACCCAGAAGAATATATTGTTTATACCGCTCATTGGGATCACATCGGTGTTGGGAAAATTGTAAAAGGTGATTCGATTTACAATGGTGCGTTAGATAATGCAAGCGGAGTATCCGCTGTATTGTCCATTGCAGAATCTTATAGCAAGCTGAAGGTTGCACCTGAGAGGTCTGTCGTGTTTTTATTTGTAACAGCTGAAGAACAAGGACTATTAGGTTCAGAGTATTATGTTGAAAATCCGATATTCCCATTGGAACAATCGGTTTGCAACCTCAACATGGATGGTGTTAATCCAGCTGGACCTATGAAGGATTTTACAATAGTGGGAAAAGGCCATTCAGAGATGGATGCCATTGCTGAAAAAGCAGCCAAAAGTCAAGGCAGATATGTCATGAACGAACAAGAACCAGAAAAAGGTTATTTCTTCAGATCAGATCATTTTAATTTTGCTAAAAAAGGAATACCTGCACTTTATGGTGAAGGTGGTTATGACCATATGGAAAAGGGTAAAGAATATGCCAAAGAATTTAAAGATAACTTTACCGCCAATAATTACCATGCCCCTTCAGATGAATTTGATCCAGAAAAATGGGATATGAATGGCATGGTACAGGATGCTCAAATATACTTTAACATTGGATATGATTTAGCCAATAGCCGCACATGGCCAAAGTGGAATAAAGATTCTGAATTTAGTCGTCCTAAAGCAGCCGTAAAAGATTAATCTATGTCTAAGTTAACACCATTTCATGTAGCTATACCTGTTCATGATGTTGAACTGGCAAGGGCATTTTACAGGGATATACTAAACTGTCCAGAAGGTCGATCAGATAAGAACTGGGTAGACTTTAATTTGTATGGGCACCAATTTGTAATCCATCATAAACCCAAATCTGAGACACAAGAGAATCATAGCAATAATGTTGATGGACATGCTGTGCCAGTACCTCATTATGGAGTGGTTTTAGAATGGCTCGACTGGGAAGATTTGGCAAAGAGACTAAGTGACCATGGCATTGAATTTATTATAGAGCCACACATAAGATTCAAGGGACAACCAGGCGAACAAGCCACAATGTTTTTTCTAGATCCTTGTGGTAATGCGCTTGAATTTAAATCGTTTAGGGACTTTGGGAATATATTTGCGACGTGATAATTAATAATTAATATGGAATAATGAATGATTAGGTTCACCTTCGTTTTTTGAAAACTTCTGTGAATAAAATTATAAATTATGAATTTAAAAATTAAACATTGAAGCATTAAATTAAAAAACATGAAAGCTATTTACTTGACAAAATACGGGAAAGCACAAAATGCATTTGAAATAAGGGAGACGGAAATACCAACTCCTGATTCAAGAGAAGTGTGTATTCAAGTAAACTATTTTGGACTTAATTTTGCGGATATTGTTGCTCGACGAGGGCTGTATCCTGATGCACCCAAAAATCCTGCAGTACTAGGTTATGATGTTACAGGAACAATACACAGTGTTGGTACAGAAGTAACTGAATTCAGAGTTGGAGATCGTGTTGCTGCTTTGACGCGATTTGGAGGTTATGCTGAATATGCCACAACAATGGTAGAGGGTATTGTAAAGATACCTGAAGGCTATGATGAAGCTAAAGCTACCGCATTAGCCACACAAGCGTGTACTGCTTATTATTGTGCCGAAGAGTGTGTCACACTTAATACAGGAGACAATGTATTAATTCAAGCAGCTGCAGGTGGTGTTGGATCTATATTGGTTCAGATTGCACGGCATCACGGATGTACAGTGTTTGGAACAGCTTCTTCATCTAAACAAGATATATTGGCTGAAAATGGTGTACACTATCCTATTGATTATACCCAGAAAAGCTTTTTTGATGAGGTCACAAAAACATTGGGTGGCAATAATTTAGATTTTGTTTTTGACAGTATCGGAGGTAAGGTATTTAAAAAAGGATACAAGTTACTACAGCCTGGAGGGTCGATGGTCACATTTGGAGCTGCAGCACAAGTTTCTGGAAATAATAAACTAAAAGCATTGGGTGTTGTGTTGGGATTCGGCATTTTCTCACCTATTCAATTGCTGCTGAGTTCTAAGTCTTTGATTGCTGTCAATATGTTAAGAATTGCAGATTACAAACCAGCGCTCTTTAAGAAAATATTCAGCGGTGTTATAAATTATGCTGAGCAAGGAATTATCAATCCAACAGTTGCAAAAATCTACGATGCTGAAAATATTTCTGAAGCACATGCGTTTTTAGAATCAAGAAAAAGTGTAGGTAAGGTCGTCATGAAGTGGTAGAATATTTATATTATATTTATAAATATATTGATCAATCATGAAAAATAGAATTCCATTATTATTAATAGGGCTTTCACTATTTTCAAACATATCTCTTTCTGCTCAAAACTGTCCTACAGAATGGTTCAAGACTCAAGATGATATAGATAACTTTGCAATAAGTTACCCTACGTGCAAGAAACTTACAATTAGCCTTGTTATAAGAGAGGGATCTAATATTCAAAACTTAAATGGCTTATCACAGTTAACATCTATCAATGGCGCTATTAGCATTATTGACAATAAATTGCTTCAAAATTTACAAGGATTAGAAAACGTAACCTCTGTTAGTGAAAGTATAGCTATTTGGCGCAATGAGAATCTTAAAAATATAAATGCATTAGCTAATCTTGAAAAATGTGTAGATGTCTCTATAAGCAACAATCCAAAATTATCAGAAATTCCATCTTTTTCAAATGTAAAAAAAGCAGGGTCCATATCTGTAGGAGGTAATGCTTTATTATCGTCAATCAACTCTTTTAATCAAGTAGATACAATATATCAAAGTCTATATCTTGGAGGTGAAGGTCTAACTGAAATTGAAGGGTTCAAAAACTTACGATATATATATGAAAATTTACATATTGGTTCGAATAAAATTAAAGTTATAAATGGGTTTAATAACTTAATAGAAATAGGAGGAGATTTAAAATTCAGATCAAATGAAAAGCTAGAGAAAATTGACGGTTTTTTAAAATTAGTACGTATAGAAGGTGAGCTGTACTTTAGAGTAAATCCACTTTTACATTCATTTAATGGACTATCAAACTTAAAATTTATTGGAGATATAGTAAGATTCTATAAAAATGATATGCTAACCGATTTAGCTGGATTTAAAAGTTTAGAAGTTATAGAAGGTGAAGTCTTATTCATTTGGAATAATGATAATCTACAAAGTTTATATGGTCTATCATCTCTTAAAAAAATAAATGGTGATTTATTAATAGGACATAATCCAAAGCTGAATTCCTTAATAAATTTATTAGAGTTAGATTCAATAAATGGAGAAATTATTATAGAAAATAATGAAGCACTAACAAGTCTTCAAGGTCTTAATAATATAAACCCAAATAACATAAAAAGATTAACAATATTTAGATGCAAAGAACTTTCTGAATGTTCAATCCAGAACATCTGTCAGTATTTAAATAGTGATTTTAATACACATGATATTTCACAAAATAAAATCAATTGTAATAGTAAAGAGGAAATTAAAAGTAATTGTAATTTATCATCAACTAATGATAAAAGTTTCTTTCCTAAATTATCTGTTTATCCCAATCCAGTTTATGATCATTTAAGTATAGAAACAGAAATAGATTTTGAAATAAAAATTTATAATTCAAGCGGAGGGCTTGTTTCGTGCAACAGGTTAAATAAAAATTTATTTTCTTTAAAAAACATACCTCCTGGACTTTATTTCCTTTCAATTTATAACTCATCCAATGGCTACATTTTTAAAAAAATTATCAAAAAATGATAACATCACTCGAATAAAAACATCTCAATTTAAGTTATGTATACTGATTTAATAAGCCAATAGCTTTTGACATTCACTAAAATACCCTAAATTGGGGCATTATTGAGAAAATAAAATATATGAAAAACATAAAATTAGTCCTGTGTGTAATGATTATTGGTTTATTCGCTTGTGGTGAGACGCCTCAGAGACCAGATGCTATTCTAGATGAGAATTATCAACCAACACCAATTCAAGGTGTAGCGCCTGCGTCAACTACACCACCTCCGGCAACACCAGGCACACCAGAACCTGCTCAAAATGAAACAGGTGTTTGGCACTATACATGTACAAATGGTTGTGCAGGTGGAGGCGGATCCGCAACACCATGTGCAACGTGTGGAACAGCATTGGTTCATAACCAATTGTACCATGCGGCGGCAGGTGCAGGAGCGGCAACAACAACATCTCCAGGTTTAACAGCAACAGGAGCAGATGGCGCACCAATTACACTTCCTCCAACAACACCAAAAACGCCTGAACCAGCTCAAAATGCTACAGGCGTATGGCATTATACATGCTCTAATGGATGTTCAGGTGGTGGTGGTTCAGCTACTGCTTGTGGAACATGTGGTAATTTACTAGCACATAATCCAGTATATCACCAATAGAAAAATTACAAAAATATATATAAAAGCATCAAGGCATGGGTCTTGGTGCTTTTTTTATACCCCAGTGCCACAATTGCTCATTTACCAATAACAGTCCGCTCAATCAACATTCTAGTTCTTTTCATCGATAAGAAGCATCTGATTATCTTCTTTTTCTATGTCTTATTAACAATCTTGATAATTTCGTGTTACTAATACTTATTCACGAGTTAAAATCTCTTTTTTTAATATACTTATCAAGAATGAACAAAAGACTTAATCTACTTTTACTCCTCTCTATGCTGATAACTTCAAGCCTATTTTCCCAAGAGAAAGTAACTATCAATGGATATATAAAAGATGCCAATAATGGTGAAACCCTCATCGGTGCAACTTGCTTTGTCAAAGGCCCAAATGTGGGAGCAACCTCAAATGAATATGGGTTCTACTCAGTTACCGTTGATTCTGGAACTTATGAAATTGAATTTTCATATTTGGGATTCCAGACACTAAATCAGAAAATTGATCTTTCGATTAGTGTTAAAATGGATATCGAATTATTAGAAGAAGCTACCACCATTGATGAAATTGTTATTACCGCTGAGCAAGAAGACAAGAACGTTACCGATGTTGAGATGAGTACCAACAAATTGGATGTGGCTACCATTAAAAAAATGCCTTCACTTTTGGGTGAGGTGGAAATTATAAGAAGTATTCAATTATTACCTGGGGTAAGTTCTGTTGGAGAAGGTGCCAGCGGATTTAATGTTAGAGGAGGAAGTATTGATCAAAACCCGGTCTTACTAGATGAAGCACCCGTATTCAATTCCTCTCACCTATTTGGTTTCTTTTCAGTTTTCAATCCAGATGCCGTAAAGGATGTCAAGCTATACAAAGGCGGTATACCTTCAAGGTATGGAGGAAGGTTGTCATCGATATTGGATGTAAGAATGAAGGAAGGAAACAATAAGAATTTAAGTGTAAATGGAGGTATAGGTTTTATATTTTCTAGACTTGCCATTGAAGCACCCATTGTAAAAGATAAATCATCATTTATCATTGCAGCAAGACGTTCATATATTGACGTTTTATCTAAGCCATTTTTAAATGAGGAAAATTCAGGATCCGCATTAAATTTTTATGATCTGACTCTAAAAACAAATTATAAGATCAGTGAAAAAGACAAGTTGTTTTTATCTGGTTATCTCGGTCGTGATAATTTTGTCTTTGGTGAGCAAGCAGGTTTCAGCTGGGGAAATTCAACCGGGACATTAAGGTGGAACCACTTATTTACTGAGAAGTTATTTTCCAATCTTACTTTCTACTACTCTGATTATGATTACACAATCAATTTTGGTGATGATGACAGAAACAAATTTGACTGGAATGCACGTGTTGTTAATTATAGTTTAAAACCAGAATTCAATTTGTTTTTAAATCCTAAAAACTTGATTCGATTTGGTGCTCAAGCCATCGTCTACAAATTCGAACCAGGAAACGCAGTTGGTGTCAGTGAAGGAGAAATAAATGATTTCAGTTTAGATAATAAATATGCAATCGAAAGTTCATTGTTTATAGAAAACGAACAAGACTTGACAGACAACCTCAAGGTTAATTATGGTTTAAGATGGTCTCATTTCAATTTTACAGGAAAAGGAAACGCATATACATTTGCAGATGGAATTCCTGGTAATAGAAAACAAGTTACTGGATTTCAATACTTTGATCAATGGGAATCAATCCAGACATATAATAATTTTGAACCAAGGTTTTCATTGAAATACCAACTGAATCCATCAAGTTCATTAAAGGCGAGTTACAACAGAATGACTCAGTACATTCAATTGGTTTCAAATACAACAGCCTCAACTCCAGTAGATGTTTGGACACCGGCAACAAATAATGTAAAACCTCAGATAGCAGATCAATTTGCAATTGGATATTTTAAGAACCTCAGCGATAATATGTATGAGTTCTCTGCAGAGACTTACTATAAGAAAATGAAAAACATTGTCGATTATATTGACGGTGCGGATCTAATATTAAATCCATTTATAGAAGGAGATGTAATATCCGGAGAAGGCAGAGCATATGGACTAGAGTTGTATATGAAGAAGAACAAAGGTGATTTTACGGGTTGGGTGAGTTACACGCTTGCTAGAACCGAGCGTAGAATTGAAGGAATAAACAATGGTGATTGGTATGCTGCAAGATTTGATCAAACACATAAATTTAATGTATCAGGATTCTATGAAATTAACGAAAGATGGAGTTTAAGTTCAACTTTTACACTAATTACAGGTACCCCAATTACGTTTCCTACATCAAGACTTGAACAACAAGGATACACTATTCCTCACAATGGCAACATTGATAGAAATAATACGCGAATTCCTGTTTATCACAGACTTGACGTTGGAGCAACACTCAAAGGCAGAAAACGACCGGGCAAAAAGTGGTATGGAGAATGGGTCTTTTCTGTGTATAATTTGTACAATCAGCGAAATCCTTTTGCTATATATTTCAGATCTGAAGAAGGAAGACCAATGCCTTTAGATGCTGCGACTACTGAAGCTGTAAAGCTTTCTGTTATAGGTAGTTTTATTCCATCAGTCTCTTACAATTTCAAATTTAACTAATAACTTTTTCAAAATAAATATGATGAAGTACTATATATTATTTTTATCGACCTTCCTTATTCTATTTAGCTCGTGTGAAGACGTTATCGACGTTACTTTACCTGAAAGTGAATCACAAATAGTTGTTGATGCTTGGTTGACAAACTTAGAAGGAAGACAGGTTATCAAATTGACAACCACACAACCCTATTTTGACAATACGCTAGCAGAAGGAATTGACAATGCTATTATTAACATATCAAATAATAACGGTACCAACTTTTCATTTACAAGTGAGGGTAATGGAGTCTACACTCATGCCTTAACTGCTGAACAAACATTTGGTGAGGTTGGCGATGAATTTACTTTAGATATTAATGTAAACAATCAAAATCTTACATCAACTACCCTATTAAATGATGTTCCAGCAATTGATTCACTGTCCCAGGAATTTAAAGAAAATGAACCGTTTGTCGATGACGGTATTTACTGTGAATTCTTTGCACGTGATTTACTTGGGTTAGGCAACTCCTATTGGATCAAGTCATTCAAAAATGACACATTCCTTAATAGACCCAGCGAAATCAACATAGCATTTGATGCCAGTTTTGATGCTGGAGGCGAGGTAGATAATTTGATTTTCATACCACCAATCAGAGACAATATTAATCCAAATGATGATGATGGGGGAAGAATTCCATGGATCCAAGGAGACAAGCTGAGAGTTGAAATTCATTCGATTTCAAACATGGCATTTTCCTTTTTGGAAACAACAAGAGATCAGTTGTTAAATAGCCAAAGTGGAATTTTTGCTTCTCCGTTAGCCAACACAAGAGGCAACATTATCAATGAAACAAATGATGACATAATTCTAGGTGTTTTTAATATTGCACAAGTTAGTTCAAGAGAATTGGAGATACAATAGAAGAAATGAACTAAGTATAAATTAATGGGTCATCTTGATAAAAGATGGCTCGTTTTTTTTGTCAAAGTATAAATAATCTGGCTATATCGTGATAAAATTATGGGAAGAATTACTGCTCGTATTCCACATATAAGCTTGGATCTAAGTACCAGGCTTTCTTAGAAATTGTACGACGGATATTTTGCAGGTATTCTTCTAGATCGACTTCCTTACAATCAAATTTAAATCCTACTCTTGTCAACCCACCTTCAACAGATTGAAAAACATCATAACCTTCTCTCAACAATTTATCATGCATTCGGATTGAATTTCGTGCCCGTTTAAATGCGCCAGTTATTATAATGCATTTGTCAGGAAGCGGTACACCTTTAAAAGTAAATTCTTCATTTTCAATTAAACCATTTTCGAGTGAATCGGCATAAGTCATTATGGTGTTCTCTAAAATTGCTTTATCATCAGCATTTGGAACGCTATCGTTTGATAAGTTAAATAACTTCTGACATCCAAAATAACATAAAATCAATAACAACAAAAGGCCCAAAAGAAGTGCAATATTTCTTCCATTGAAAATACTATCTGCTTCATAATTTGAATTTACGGGCTTAGAATCCCATGTGACACCTGGGTCAAAAGAAGGTGTTTTGTTAACCTCTTCTTTTGTTGCGGTCTTTGTATTGTCTTGGGACTTTGGAATTACTACTGGCAACGTAAGATCTTCTCGTCGCAACTCAAAAGATTCTTCCTCATCCTCAGCATCAAACTCCTCTCTCACAAATTCAAAAGATTCTTCCTCATCTTCAGTATCAAACTCCTCTTTTATCAATTCAAATGACTCTTCTTCATCAGCAGTATCAAACTCCTCTCTTACAAACTCAAATGACTCTTCTTCATCTGTTGTTTCGATTATGTCAGATTCGAGGTTTGAAGATTTATCAATATTAGAGATAGAGCTGATATCATCACTTTCATTATCGTCATTATTTATGACCTTCCCAATTGGAACTAAAGGGGAATACCCAGATAAATCTCTTCGATCAATGTGGGAAACTGGAATTTCAGGTAGTCCTTTATAAAACAAATTCACAAAGTCTTGATCAGGAGTGCAAGCCAAAGACATGTTTTCATCTTGTTTAAAACTCGCAATACCCTTAATATTGACTTTGCCGTAATTAACAAGGGCATTTAAAAGTTTCTCACAAAATTTCTTGAAAGCTTTTTCGGCATCGTGTGTAGAAATGTTATATTTTTCTTGAAGCCAATTAAAAAGATGTGTATTTGAAGAGTTAGATTCGCTAAAATGCAGTTTCATCGATGGAGGTCGTAGTGATTTTCTTTGTTCACCAAAAGATGCAGGGTTGTGAACAAGCGACAATGTGCCTATCCCATACAGACCTACTGGATTCAATTCAGCTAAGGTCTCGCGTATCGATTCTGCTATATTTATCTGCAATTCTTATCTATTCTCAGGTGGCCAAAGTTACAATGTTTATTTATAATAAGTTTTGATAAACGCAATTATCTTAGATTTCGCAAAATCAATTACCAATTAGCTTTACTTTTGAGGTCTAAAACGTACAAATTGAAAAGAACTAATTCAGCAAAACTTTTTAAAGAAGCACAAAATATGTTCCCTGGAGGGGTTCATTCACCAGTTAGAGCCTTCAAATCAGTAGATGGCCCGCCTATTTTCATGAAAAAAGGTGATGGATGTCACATAACTGATGTTGATAACAATACCTATTTGGACTTTTGTTGTAGCTGGGGACCTCTCATTTTAGGACACAACCACCCTTCTATCCGTAAAACCTTGAAGAAAAATCTTGATAACGGAACATCATTTGGAACGCCAACAGCTTTAGGCAATGACATCGGTAAATTACTGCTTGACAATCATAAGTATCTGGATATGGTACGATTCGTTAGTTCAGGTACAGAAGCTGTCATGTCGGCAATCCGATTAGCAAGAGGATATACAGGTAAAAATAAGATAATCAAGTTTGAAGGTTGTTACCATGGTCATGTCGATTCACTATTGGTAAAAGCGGGTTCAGGATTGGCCACATTTGGGGTTTCTACGTCTGCAGGAATTCCTGAATCTTTTGCACAAGAAACAATCGTGCTTCCGTTAAATGATCTGCAGGGATGTATGGATCTTTTAAAATCAAATGATGACATAGCAGCTATTATAATTGAACCAATACCAGCGAATAATGGGTTGTTGTTGCAAGATAGAAACTTCCTAGCATGGTTAAGAAAACTATGTGATGATCACAAAGTACTTCTAATCTTTGATGAAGTGATTTCTGGTTTTAGAGTTGGATTTGAAGGTGCCGCAGGTTACTACTCTATCCAACCAGATCTTTTGACTTTCGGTAAAATACTAGGTGGCGGTTTGCCTGTAGGTGCATTTGGAGGTAAAAAAGAAATAATGGCTCATGTTGCGCCTCTAGGCAATGTTTATCAAGCTGGAACACTTTCAGCTAACCCTCTCGCTATATCAGCAGGAATTGCAGCATTAACAGAATTGCTTAAGCCTAATTTTTATGAATCACTTGAGGAGAAAACACAATACTTTGTTGGTCTCATCCAAGCTCATATAAAAGCCAAAAAATACAATATGTCAATTCAGACGATTGCATCTATATTTTGGTTTTCATTTTCTAAAAAGAGAGCCATGACTGCTGATGACATTCGTCCGAGTAAAATGAAACTATTCAGAGAGATGCATGCCATACTTTTAAAGAAAGGTATTTATTTGGGTCCATCCGGTTATGAAGTAGGATTTATTTCTGCAGCACATGACAAGGAAACATTAACCATTGCCGCAAAAGTCATAAATAAGGCTATTGATAAAGTTATGAAGTGATTTGAAACAGAATAGTTAATGACTCCAATGAAAAATATCAGTGCAAAACATTAAAAAATATCGCTTTCTTCATTTTCTCGTAATGGCTTATCTCATTGCGGCATTTGCTTGGTGGGCTATTCTCTTGACCAAGCGTAATACCGAAATTTATGAATTGAAAAAAGAATATGCTGTTGCTCAAAATAAGGTGTCACTAGGAGAAGTAGAAAAGGAATATAATATCTCAAAAAAGATGGTCATGGGAGAAGGCTTGGTGTTTGCCTTTTCCATCCTAATTGGTCTCTTATTGATCAATCGCGCTTTTTGGTCTGAATTAAAACTGAATAAGAGATTGAATAACTTTCTACTAAGTGTGACCCATGAATTGAAGACACCCATTACAGCACTGAAACTTATTAATAAAACTATTGCTACTAAAAGTTTGAGCCCTGAACAGCAAACTGAGCTTCTACAAACTGCTGAAGAAGAAACAACAAGACTTGAATCCCTGGTCAATAATATTCTTACAGCTGCACAAATGGAAAGTGCCTACAAGTTCAATTTTGAAAAAACAAATTTAAGTGATTTACTGCTCAACAGGATCCAAAGATTTCAAAAAATAAATAAGGAAATTGAAATTATCAAAGAGATTAAAGAGCCGCATTCATTTATAAAAGCAGATAAAGAAGCACTTACAAAATTGGTTGACAACCTAATCGATAATGCTTTGAAATACTCAAAAGGAGCCAAAAAGATTATCGTAAGGAGTGAAGAAAACCAATCATCCGTCTCACTTTCGATTATAGATTATGGAAAAGGAATTAAAAATGAGGAACGCAAAAAAATACTCAGTAAATTCTATAGAACAGGTGATGAAGATATTAGAGAAACGAAGGGTACTGGATTAGGGTTGTTTATTGTAAAAGAAATTGCATTGGCACATAAGGCAAAACTATCAATTATTGATAATCCCGAGGGAGGAGCCATTTTCAAATTAGACTTTCCTATTTTAAAAGTATGACAAATAACAAACGATTATTACTTATTGAGGATGAACCAAGTCTCAGCAAAGTCATCAAAATAAACTTACAAATTGAAGGTTTTGAAGTCGTGACCACACTTGATGGTGAAGGGGCTTTAAACAAATTAGACAGCGAGTACTTTGATTTGATCATTCTTGACTTGATGCTTCCTAAAATTAATGGCTTAGATATTCTTCAAAAACACAGACTGAAAAACAATACCGTTCCAATCATTATTATATCTGCAAAGGATACTTCATCTGATAGAATAAAAGGACTTAAATATGGTGCTGACGATTACCTCAACAAACCATTTGAAATTGAAGAATTGTTGATAAGGATTCAAAATTTAATAAAAAGAGCTCCAGATTCTGAAGTGAGAAATACTGAAGAGATAATTTCATTCGGAGATAATATTATAAACTTCAGTTCATTCAAAGCCAAGCATAAGGATGTTGATATAGAATTAAGTTCAAAAGAAGCCAGTATTCTTAAGTTGTTGATTTCTCATGAAGGTAAGGTTGTATCTAGACAAGATATTTTAAAGTCAGTCTGGAACTATGATGTGTTTCCTTCTACCAGAACAGTTGATAATTTTATAGCAAGTCTTCGAAAGTATTTTGAGGTGGATCCAAAGAATCCTCAATTTATTCAATCTGTGAGAGGAGTTGGATATCGGTTTTCTCGGGACTAGGTAATTAGGGATTAGGGATTAAGGATTATGGATTATGTATTATTTATTCTGTAATCTTTTTATTGGCTTAAGCTTGATGATTTATCTTTTTTTCTCACGGAGGTGCACAGAGGATTTTAGAGATTCACAGAGTGCTTAATGAGTTACGCAGAGAAAGGCTAAAAATGTTATCATAAAAAAAAGCCTGGTCGCGATGCAACCAAGCTTTGAACGTATTAAGTTAGTGTAATGTTAAACTTTATGCTGATTAGCCATTGGCTAAAGCTTCTTCGGTAACGTGAATTTTTGCCATTACAGTTACATCCGATTTTTCGAATTTAAACTCGGCGATATGTGTTCCAACGCTGAAACCACTTTTTGGCAAGAAAATCAATTCTGACCCTGCTACATTATAACCTTTGTGTTTGTTTGTTTCTGTATCAACAGTTCTCAAAGATTTGATAGGTTGTTCTGATCTTATTTTGATCATTTTTCTTCTAGCTTCGTATTTCACTGAAAACTGAAAACTGATCTTCTCAGGGTTCATTATTTCAACGACTATATCATTATCTGTACTACTTACTACATCTGCATTTTGTTGTGCAGGATATAAATTCAAAGCCACTAGTATTAAAATAAATAATTGCATGATTAAGGTTTTTCTTCTAAAAAGACAAATTCCATACCAAAGTGGAATTAAAGAAGAAAAAAGATATTATATTTTACTTTAAAATCTTGAAAGTAGTGCGCCTATTGGTTTGATGCTGATTTTCGGTACAATTGTCACAATCACAATTTATCGCTAAATTAGATTCTCCATAACCAATAGGACTTAAACGCTGGCCATCAATCCCATTTAGAGTCAGGTATTCCACAACTGACTCTGCCCGTCTTTGAGAAAGGTCTTTATTGTAATCCAGTTCTCCCCTGCAATCTGTGTGAGATCCCAATTCAATATATAATTGTGGATTTAGCTTGAGCAATGATACTAAGGAATTTAATGAAGGTCTTGCATCTTCTCTAATATTCGCCTTATCATAATCATAGTAAATATTTGGAATTGTAATTTCAGAATCATAGACGATTCTATCCATTGGAATTTCAATATTTACTGTAGTGTCAGATGTGATTTGTGACCTTGAAGCAACAAATAATTTTTCCTCCTTGGTCAAGAATTCTATTCTCTTGGAAAGTATATCATGTGAACCAGAGGAGGAAAGTTCCAAGAGAAATCTTCCACTATCATCTGTGATCAAGTTAAAGGAAGTGTCTCTTGTTGAAAAACTCACATAAGCATCAGCAATAGCATTTTTGCTTATAATTTTCAAATTGGGGTCTCCTTTTTCATATATATTCTCTACTACCCTACCTGCCAAATAGATACTGTATATTGGTGCAATATCCTCAGTGGGTTCGTCTTCCTCATATTCATCTTCAGTTTTTACTTTAGGGTAAATTGAGAAAAAGAAAATATCATCATTGTTAGCAAAATTCCTTGATGATGATAAAAAACCTTCAAGAAGCAAATTGGCATTGGGTTTGAAACTATCGTCTATAACCAACCCAAAATCATCTGCTCCACTGTTCAAAGGCAAGCCAACGTTTTGAGGCTTAGTCCACTCTCCGTTTACGAGATATGATTTAAATATATCCAGTCCACCATAACCAAGATGACCATCGGAGGAAAAATACAAAGTGTCTTTATAGGAAGTAGGAAATTTTTCACTGCCTAATGAATTGATTGTGGTCGGCATTAGGACTGCTTCAGTCCAACCACTCTCAACACGCTCAGAATAATACAAATCATATGTCTTTGAACCGTTAGCTGCTGCTGAAAAAACCAAAACACTATCATTCTCTATTAAAGCTGGATGAAAGAAATTTGTTTTATCATCAAAAAACATCAATGGTTCAGGCTCCAACCAATAACCATTTGCGCGTTTGCTGTAGTATAATTTGCAATATTGCCCTTCTCGTTCTTTAGATTCACATCTCGAAAAGAATATTTCATCAAAGGTTTTATTGAAACAAACTGTTCCTTCATTTGCGTCAGAATTGATTACTGCATCAAAATTATGTACTTGACGCCCACGCTTATTTATAACGAAAAGGTCAGAGAAGTTATTACCAGTAGTTTGATAAGTATCATTTCCTGTACTTCCCTCTCTATCCGAAGAAAAAACAATGAAATCATTTTCAAAAAAAGCAGGGCTGTATTCTGAGTATTCAGTATTTATAGAAAATGGTTCTATATCGTACTGATCTAGATTTTTCATTTTCTTGATAGCCTCAGAACAAATTTCAGCTTCAGATCTATATTTGCTAATCTTGGTTTTCTTATAAATTGTGGCAAAAAGATTGGCAGCATCTTCAAATCTTTCATTTTTTTTAAGAGCGTAAGCCAGATTAATACTTGACTTATCAGATGTTTGCAATTGATCAGTCAAATCATACCATTTCAAAGCATTGGGGTGATCTTGCAAAAAATCATAGGATTGGGCCAATAAAGAAGCCTTTCTAAACCTATCGGCAGAATTATTCACTTCCAAGTATTCTTCCTCAAGTAATTCAATAGCCACTGCATATTGTTTTACTGAAAATGCCATTTCACCAGTTTTCACAGGCTTAGTTAAAGAGCATTTACAAAACAAAAATACCAAACAGACCAATCCAATTGAAATGAATATTTGGTGTAATTGTATTTTTTTAAAGATCATGTACCAAAGTTAATAATTCATTATAGAGGTAATCGCAAGAATTTACAATTTTTAGACATCTTTCCTTGTAAATGTCTTCCATTTTGTTTTGCTTGATTAAATCTAACGCAGATTCAAATGATTGTAGTATTGTATTGAATAGAGGAGTTGAGTAAAAGTCGTATTCATTATGAAAGCGGGTGGCACATTCTGAATTGAAGAGGTAAATATCTATCATTTCGTAATTCAAAACAGTGACTTTATTCAAATCTGATATGATTTTCTTTATTTTTTGTATTCTAGGTCTCCTTGGTTTGCGATAGCTTTTAGTCTTGTATTTAGACTCTATATCTAATTTCGCTTTTTCATATGTTTTTTGGCGTTCCTCTACGGAGCCCAATTCCATCTTATAATACTGAGCAACTGCGGATACTTTTGTAAATAGCATCAATAATTCCTCCTTCAGCTCATCCTCACCTAATTGATTGATATGTTTTATAAATGTCGATTTACGCATTGTTCAAATGTACTTAAATATGGGTAAAATATTAAGAAGTCAATTCTTTAAATGCAGCTTCCAAAATTGGGCTAATTGCTTGCTTCTTTAGAATTTGGTTGTTCTCGTTCACCACCTTTTGAACTTCAGTTGCACTATTCAGTTGCTTGTAAATTTTTACAGCAAAATTATTAAGTTCAAACACTCTGTCTGCATTAAAGTTTTCTGTCCAGTATTTTTTGGACAGTTTGAAGAACTGCTCAGCTTTTTCATTCTCGCCTTCTACTAGAAAGACACGAGCCATATTAAAGTAAGTGAGGGCTTTACCTTCATAACTTTCGAGACCAATGAATAATTGCTCAGCTTTATTTAATTGCAACATCCCAAAATCGACATTGCCTTCCATTGCACTTAGATAACCACAGTAATTAAACAGATTTGCCATTTGCATGGTGTCTTTAAGTTGTTCCCATAATCCTAGAGACATGTGGCCATGATGGGAGGCTCGCTTAACATCAGTGGTGTACTGAGTATATATTTTAGATATATTAAAATGTGTATTTGCTGCTTTATCCTTTTTGTCTTGTCGACTATAAATGTTAGCCATTTCATTATAAAAAGAAATCGATCTTACTGGATTTTTTTGGAACATTTTAAATGATATCTTTTCCAGTGAATCTAGTCTGGTAGGTTTATTTACAACAACTGCTTCTTTTTCTATTTTATCCGACTGCACGCTACTGTCTTTGCAGGCATAACTAAAAAAGACCAAAAGGAATAAAGGAAAATACTTCATTATCAATTTCTTTGAATGCAATTTAGGTAATTATTTAATTATTGACTGACTTGAAAGATGGACAAAATTGTGTTTAAAACCACAATACCATTTATTAAAAAAAGTCGAATAGCGCATTTAGGTTGCACAAGAAAAACTAATTTTGATAACTGTTTTATCAATACGGGGCTGAATCGGCATTCTGAATTTTAGGTGTAAAAGGATTAAAAATCGTTTAAAACAATAGCATGTTTGAGCTGAAAGCGAGTTTGCGCTTGTTTAGATTTTTAATTTTTTGGAACCGTTAAGAAATACAGACAGCCTTGAATTTTTTGTTTCGTTTATGTTTCAAGACAAAAATGAAAGCCCTGCCGGCGAGGCAAAGTATAAATAAATGATTTACAACTGATTGTAATATTAATTTTGATAAAATAGTGCATTTTAAATGCGCTATTCAGAAAAAAAGATACAATCACATTTATACAAAAAAAGCCTCGACAAATATGCCGAGGCTTTATATATCTAATTAAAAATTCTTAGCTCTTAGATGCAGCTTTTGAAAAACCAGTCTGAGCAGCTTTTGCATTCTTAACATTTTTCAAATCTTTAGAGAAATCTCTAACGATTGGCGTTGCCACGAAAATTGAAGAATACGTACCCACAACAATACCGATTAAAATAGCAAATGCAAAACCTTTAATTCCGTTTCCTCCGAAAATAAACAAAGGCAATAACATTATACCAGTAGTCAATGACGTAATCAATGTTCTAGAGAACGTTGAATTGATAGCCAAGTTTAATATTTCATCAGTATCTTTTTGAGTATAAATACCCAGGTATTCTCTGATTCTATCAAACACGACAACTGTATCATTTATTGAATATGCGATTACTGTCAGTAGTGCCGCAATAAATGCTTGATTGATTTCCAATGAAAAAGGTAGCACTCCCCATAGAACTGAGAATAAACCTAAAATGATCATTGAATCATGGAACAATGCTGCAACCGCACCCATACTGTATTGCCATTTGTTAAATCTTATGAATATGTAAATGAACAAGATTAACAAAGCAAAAATACCTGCATAAAATGCTGAAGTCTTAATATCATCTGCAATTGTAGGACCTACTTTTGAAGAACTTACAACATGCACTTTAGCATCAGAACCAGTAGACTTAAATGCAGCCAATGGCACAGAAGTACCTGTGATACTAGAAATACCTTCATGCAATTTGGCGATTGCTCTTTCTGCAGCATCCTCACCAGTGTCATTGATCAAATAGGTAGTTACAACGTTAAATGAATTTTGAGTATCAACTGCCTTAACAACAGGCTCTGCTCCAAATGATTCAGCAAGACCAGATCTCAATGTTTGAGCATCTACATTCAATGATTGATCAAATTCCATTGTGTAAGAATAGCCACCTTTGAAATCAACTCCCAAGTCAAATTTCTTAGTGAAGATTGAACCAATTCCGACCAAAATAAATGTAGAAGAAACCACATAAGCAATTTTACGTTTTCCTATCCAATCAATATTTAGGTTGGCCATTGAATTTTTAGTCATACCATTCCAAAATGATAAACCTCTATCACCTTTTGTCCATGAATCAATCATCATTCTACCAATCAAAACGGCCGTAAATAAAGACGTCAAAACACCAATAATCAATACTACAGCAAAACCTTTAATTGGCCCCATTCCGAAGTAAGCCAAAACGATAGCCACTAAAATAGTTGTTACGTTGGCATCAATAATTGCAGAATATGAATGTTTGAAACCATCAGAGATTGCAGCCAAAGAAGACTTCCCTGCACGCAATTCTTCTCTAATTCTTTCAAAGATGATTACGTTGGCATCTACGGCCATACCAATAGTTAATATAATACCAGCAATACCAGGTAATGTCAATACTGTTCCAAATGAAGCCAATGCTCCAAAAATGAAAAATACATTTAACAACAATGCAATGATTGAAAAGATACCAGCTCCAGCATAGTAAAATACCATAAACATTAATACCAATCCAAAACCAATCAATAATGCCAACAATGAACTGTTGATATTCTTTTCACCCAATGATGGTCCAACTGTTTCCTCTTGAATACTTTCAATCTTAGCAGGTAACTTACCTACTTCTAATAAACTTGCGAAATCAGATGCTTCTTGCACGCTGAAATTACCCGTAATTTCTGTAGATCCTTGTAAGATCGGACCGTTGTTCACACCTGGTGCAGAAATTACTTCATTATCAATACAGATAGCAATTTCTCTTCCACCATTGTTGTATGCCTTAGTCGTCATGTCACCCCACTTTCTAGCACCTTCATTGTTCATTGAAAGGTTAACGGCAACTTGTCCTGTTACAGGATTTGGACCATGGGAAGCTCTTGTAATAACATCACCTTCAATAACAGGTTTGCTAGAAGAAGCGTTTTGCTTTTTGATGATGTATAAAGAATATTTCTTAGTGTTTTCACCTAAGTTATTTATGAAAGGCTTTCTTCCCCACATAAACTTAGCATCACCTGGAAATAATGTTTTGATGTCTGATCTTTCCAGCATTTCAATAACAGCTTTCCTTTTATTCTTATCTGCAAAACCAAAAACAGTATTTGCACCTACTAAATCTCCTGCAGCACCATTGTTTAAAGTCAATAAACTTAATAATGGTCCTAAGTTAGCTGTTGCGCCACCTTTCTCAAGGATTTGCATATTCTGCTCACCTGTTTCGTTACCGTCATCATCTAAAATCGGCGTATAAAGTGTATCATATTCTATTGGTTTATCAGCCGCAGCAGCATCACCACTTTTCAACCTCTGATCAGCTGCAGACAATGCGTTAGCAACAGATGGATCTGTATTCCTGTAAGTATCCCAAAATTCTAGAGCAGCACTGGCTTGTAAGAAGTTCCTTGCTCTTTCCGGGTTTTCAATACCTGGCATTTCTACCAAGATCAAATCTCTTGCAGCATCCAAAGAAACATTTGGTTGAGTTACCCCCAACTTATCAATTCTCTGCTTAAGTCTTTCGAAAGTTAACTGTACTGTTTTATCAGCAGTCTCTCTCAAAAGTTTGATTACCTCAGTGTTAGGTGTTTCGAAATTAATATTTTCACCTAGAGTTGCATTCTTTCTAAAGAATGAAGCTAAAGGCTTAGCATTTTCTTTCTTACCATAAGCGGATCCAAACAAACTGATAAAATCTGATTGAGAACTTCTCTGAGCAGCATCAGCTTCATCTAAAGCAGCTCTAAAGTTGGCATCTCTATTATCACCTGAAAGTGTAATTAGCAATTCCTTTAGGTTTACTCTAAGAACAGAACTCATACCACCTTTAAGATCAAGTCCCAGATTTAACTGACGAGACTTTAAGTCTTCATAAGTGAAAGATCCCAATAATGGTAAACTCATTATTTCTTCTCCAGAAACAGAATCTAAATATTCAAACTTAGCTGTTTTACGTGCCTCGTAAGCATCTAATTCTGGATGATTAGCTACATAGCTCTCTGCATATGATGCTGCATTTGCTTCTACTTTTCTTGTAGGAAACATATAAAATACCTGTAGTAATGTAACAATTACCAATAGGTATAGAAAAAATTTAATTAATCCTTTTCCTTGCATTTTAAAGGTTTTGATTTGAAATATTGACAATCAACGACTTATCGCAATTATCTTATATTTCTATAGTTTTAAAAAAGTTGGGCAAATATAAGTTTATTGAAACAATTTACAAGTCTAAAACATATTACTTAAATATATAATGCGTAATATGTTTATCCTCTAAACTTAACCCAATAATTTGAATGTATTTTAATTTGAAAATGTCCAATAATTAGGACTCAAAGCATTACGATAAATGCTTATAATAAATAATATCAGGCGATATTATCGTCTGGAGAACTGGACTTTGAATGTTTCATCCATTTTTCTAAGTTCTTATCCAACATTGGAATAGAATTGGCCTCAACAATGTCTCCAGTTGAGTTTTTAACCAATAAAACACTGTATTGACCATCCACACTATTGAAAGAACCAAATCCCAACTTCTTATCTAAATTGTCAAGATTTCTCTTTTTAGAAGCATTTTGAGACGAAGCAATAGAACCCGTATCATTCAAAAACACACTAAAAACATCTACAGATTTTTGATCCTTAGACGTTTGTGTATCCTTATCGCGACTTTCTGTATCGTTATAGCTATAGCCATTCGATAAAAGCACAAAGAATAATATGAGTTTAAAAGTCTTCATTTAGAGACAAAAGTAAAATATTTATTTATTAAGTGCATAAAAAAGCGAAGAATGACCTAATAATTCTTCGTTATGCATAATTTTAACCCATAAGCGATAAGTCACTTAATTATATTAACCAGAAGTATTTTACTTCATAAAAAATTTAGAAATGGGATTATTTTCTTTTTTAAAGAATGCCGGATCAGGTATTTTAAAAAGTTCTGCAGCGAAAAACGAGGCTAAAAATAAAAATGCTGAAGCATCGAGAGAGAGGCAAGAAGGTTTATTAGAAGGCATACTCATAAGCGCTGGCTTAAATATTAAAAACATTGATGTTGAAATAGCAAATGACACAGTTATGGTTTTTGGCGAGGCTGAATCTCATGCTGATAGAGAAAAGGCAATTCTTATTTTAGGGAATATGGATGGTGTTGCATCAATTGATGACAGAATTTCTGTTGTTACACCAGCATCAGAAACAGAAGCTGTTCCAGAAGCACAAATGTATACAGTACAAAGTGGAGATTCTCTTTCTAAAATTGCAAAGCACTTTTATGGAGATCCAATGAAATACAATTTAATTTTCGAAGCCAATCAACCAATGTTGAAAGATCCTAATTTGATCTATCCAGGACAGGTGTTGAGGATTCCTAGTTAAATCCGAATAAGACTTACGAAACTACATTCGTAGGTGAATCACTTAAGAAATTACTGATGTTGTTAATTATACCATTCAGTAATTTCTTTCTTGCATTTTGATTTGCCCAAGCTTGATGAGGTGTAATAAAGCAATTGGGCGTTTTAAGCAAAACATTATCCTTAGGTGGAGGTTCTGTAGAAAGTACATCCAAAAGAGCTGCCTTTATTTTTCGAGAGAACAATGCTTTAGACAAATCATTTTCATTTATCAAACCCCCTCGCCCTGTATTTATTATAATCGCATTAGAGCGCATTTTTCTAATATTCGATGTATTGATAAATTTATCGGTAGACGCATTCAAAGGTGCATGTAAACTGAGCACATCGGAATATTCAAAAACATGGTCTTGATTGTGGAATGAAATATTCTCATCATCTGAAGTTGCCTCATATTTGTGAGATACTATAACTTTCATATCAAAAGCAGAAGCAATCCTTGCAACTCCCTTACCTATTTTTCCGTAGCCTATAATTCCAAAAGTCATTTCATTTAATGCTGGAATTGCATTGTGCCAGTATGAAAAATCTAGTTCGTCAGACCAGTATCCATTTTTACTTTCCTTATTGTAAACATGAACTTGATTGATATAAGAAAGCAACATTGCAAAGACATGTTGACCAACAGATTCTGTACTGTAACCACTTACATTACAAACAGTAATTCCATAATTTTTAGCAGCCTCTAAATCAATATTGTTATAGCCTGTTGCAGCCACTTGAATCAATTTCAAATTTGGTAATCGGCTAATGATATCAGAAGTGATAGTACACTTGTTTGTAATTAAAACCTGTGCATCTTTTGCCCTAGCAATGATATCAGTCGGATTTGTTCTATCGCAGAGTTGAACCTTGCCAAGTTCATTCAATGATGATAAGTCTAAATCTCCAGGTGATAACGTAAAGCTATCAAGGAAGCAAATTTTAAGCTGATCTGGCATTATTGTTTATTTATTGCCCAGTTATATTCAAGGAATTTTTTCTCAACACTTGGTGATACTTTAGTGTCAGAATATTTGTTGAAAAATGCAATAACATCTCCAAAATCTTCTCCGTACCATTCAAATATTTTTGAGATCTCAATTGACTCGTCTGAAACTTTATTAAACTGAGGGTTATTGATAAACTTTTTCGTCTGCTTCGCAAAATTAGATTCTAGGTTACTTGCTGTCCATGCTTCATTGAGTAAAGGTGGACAAGATTTGGCGGCACAATTAACTGCAAAATGAATTCGTGGCTCATTAAATTGTGGTCTAATGATATCGTTCTCAATGTTATTAAGTGATAAAGTTTGACCGTTCAGTTTTATCCATTTTTTATCCCAAGGTTTACCACCTTCCAAATCAGTAATACTACTCACTGGGAAATTATCTACGATAAGCTTAATAGTATATGCATTGTATGCATTAATCCAAAAAGCCAACTTCTCATTTTTAGTCAAAGAAGATATTTGAGTTGATGTCAATTCGTCTAAGTACAGTTGTAATTTTGAAACGTCGTTCTTTAGCCCTGTATAATCCACATCACCGTTATTGCTTACGTATTTTGACAAAAGAGCATCAAACTTATCATGGCTAATTTTAAACATAGGTTGCTCAATTTCTACTTCCTTTATTATATCCACTTGTTCTAAGGCTTCCTTATTTTCTGTTATTTCCGGCTTTGGCACACTTTTGTCTTTGCCTTCCTTTACTTTATCTATCTCTTGCTTAACTTCTTCAAGTTTCTCTTTAGCTTCTTCGATTTCTGGTTTAGGTACACTTTTGGTTGCTGTTTCATTTTTAGTTTTTTCTATCACCTTTACCTTTTCCACAGAGGTCTGATTTTGAGTTGACCCCTTGATCTCAGTTGCAACTTTTATAGACTCCTTCACATTACCATTGTCGATGGCAGCTTCTGTTTTTTCTACAGAGGGAGTTGTTGCAGTTTCCACTTTTGCCATTTCCATTTTAGAAGAACTCGAAGATTTATTATCGCTTTTACAAGCTGATGCAAAAAAGATTAAAAGTGATATGATAAAAGTCATTTTCATAGTGTTTATTTGTCAAGAACATAACGTTTGCTTGGTTAATGGATGTAACGTAATTGCTGAGGATTTGATTCTTAAAATATGTTAAAATGTATTTAATATGAATCTAACTCTCACGAAATAGTAAATCAAAGACAATTAAAGATTAAAATCACAACGCATTCCAAAAGTTCTTGGAGCTTCTAAAAGACCTGGTCGAATTACAATTTCATTATTGAACAAATTCTCCGTTAAAAATGAAATTTTCATAAAAGGAAATTGATATGACATTCTTGCATCAAACTTTTTATAACCTCCGGGATTCGCATCTCTATAGAATTTTATCTGACCTATTACATTTAGCAATTCATCTATTGTTTCTGTGGCACTAGAAGTATTCATCGCCAAACCCATTGATAATTTTGAATAAGTTGCTTCTATATCTATTTTAAAATTATGCTTATTTCGATACTTCAGAACATTTCGTTTTTCGTCCTCTCCTACTGGTTTACTTATTGAGTTAAACACATTTAAATTTTCAGTAAAATTTTCATACTTAGGATTAATATAAGTGTATCCTGAAATTATATTTAAATCTACCTTACCAATTTTTGATGAACTTAAAAACTCAAATTCAAATCCTTTGATATCTGTTTCACCTACATTTTGGGATTGAAAACCAAAACTGCCCATACCATCATCAAGCAAAGTAAATTCCGTCATGTCACTGTATTGGGACCAGAAAACTGATACATCAGCATAACCTTCAAAAGCCCCGAACCTAAAGCCTTGTTTTATACCAAGTTCTGTGGACCATCCAAACTCAGATTTCAATTCCGGATTTGGAAAAATAAAAAATCCACCTACTGCAGTAGTAATGAACCGCTCAACTATTGTAGGAAAACGATAACCTTGTCCCCAAGATGTTCTTAAGAAGGTTCCTTGACCCAATTGGTAATTTAAAGCAGCTCTAGAAATCAATTTAGATTCCGAATCTTTGCCATCATCAAAGTCTTCACTTGTCTGTACATGATATTCATGACGCAGACCAAATGTAGCCGTTAGGTTATCTCCGATTTTTTTATCAAACTCTATATACTGGGAAAGATTTTTATGTCCAACTGTGGTGTCTTGTAAAAGCTCAGAATCAGAAGTAATAAATTGACCAACAGCACCAACTGTTATATTTAGTTCAATATCATCAAAGCTTTTCAAATATTGATACTCACCATAATAAGTATCAGAAGAATTAGCTTGTCCATTATTATTATCATTATTTATAAAATAATAACGCCCAATAATCTTGTGCCTATTATCATTCTTATCAAAAATAGTCATCTGGGGGTCTAAATAATACCGTTGAAATTTACGACTCGAATAAGTCCCGTTATAGCCTTGGTATATACCAGGTCCACCATTTTGCCATATAAAATGATCAGCAGCTTTTCCAACATTGACCATTGAATTTAGTCCAAAAGATATTTTATCTGTTAATCTATATTTAAGATTTAGTGACCCTCTTAATTTTTCCTCAAAAGCATCTATGTAGTAACTTTTAAAATCTTCATAATAAGCACTGGCAACTAAGTCCAGATCTCCAAATTTTTGTTTGTGTAATAGCCCCGCATTAACTTTATATGGAGCTGAAGTCCACCATTTTTTAGCACTATCCTTAGGACTGTCATAATATGTGTACGCTATGTTTGCTTTGGTCACAGGCTCGCTTGTCGCATAACCTGTTCTTATATTTATGATACCATTGAGAGCTGCAGATCCATATAATGTAGAAGCCGCACCTTTTAGAATTTCAATTTGAGAAATATTTTCCACGGGGATATCACCCCAAGCTGGACGTCCTGCATCGCCTTGAAGCGCTGGTACATCATCAATCAATAATAACACCCTACTTCCTGCCCCAAAAGACCAACCTGATCCTCCTCTGATATTCGCTTGATTATCAATTATTTGAACCCCTGGTACTTTATCGAGCAAGGTGGAAATTCTCGTGGTATTGGTATTATCAGCTAGTCTTGGTTTGATAACGCTGATCGATACCGCCGAACGCGCCACACTTTTTTCATGTCTAGATCCAGTGACAGTTGCAGCATCAAGAAGCGTCGAACTAAGAGATAGTTGAATATCCAGGGTAACAAATTGCCCTGATTTCACCTCAATTGGGATAGATTTTTCTGAATACCCGATGTAAGAAGTAATAACTTCATATATCCCAGGAGCTAAGCCTAAATCAAATTGACCATTGAGATCTGTTATCACACCAGTATCATTGACTTTAATAGAAGCTCCAATCAGAAATTCCTTAGAATATGCATCTATTACCGATCCTTTTATACCAGAATTTTGCGCAAAAGAATTGCCTCCAACTAATAAGATTGTAAGTATTAAAATGAATTTAGCTTGCATCAATTTTTATATTTTCAATGCAAAAGATACAACAAGCTTCGCAAAATCAAAAAAATTAGATTTTTATATTCGCCAACATATCTTTTACCATAGATTCCATGTTATAATCTGGATTCCAATTCCAATCATTTCTAGCTACGCTGTCATCAATGGTTTCGGACCAAGAATCAGCGATCTTTTGGCGATCATCAGGTACATAGCTTATTGTCATTTCTGGGATATGTACTTTTATAGCCTCATATAATTCGTTAGGTGTCAATGAAAATCCAGAGATATTATATGCATAAGAAATACTTATGTCTTTAGCCGGTGCAGCCATCAAGTCAAGTGTAGCTTTTAAAACATCTGGCATATATACCATAGGTAATCTAGTGTCAGCTTTCAAAAAACACTCATATTTCTTGTTCTTCATTGCTTCAAAAAATATCTCAACAGCATAATCAGTTGTTCCTCCTACTGGCAAATGTGAATAACTGATAACTCCAGGATATCTAATACCTCTGATGTCCATTCCAAACCGATTACGATAATACTGACTCCAAAGTTCCCCTGTAATCTTTGATATTCCATAAACAGTTCCTGGAATAAATGAGGTGTTTTGAGGTGTATTGTGCCTAGGTGTTGTTGGACCATATACGCCTATAGTACTTGGAAAAAATATCTTTTCAATTTTATGTTTATGTGCCAAATGAAGAATACTCAGATAAGCATCCAAATTTATTTTCCACGTCAATGCTGGATTGTCCTCACCTCTTGAAGATAACAAAGCGGCTAGGTGATAAATCTGAGTGACCTCATATTTTTCAATTATCCGTTCAACTCTATCAACATTAAGGACATCCATAAACTCAAAAATTCCTACAGAATCCTCTTTGTCTTTTAAATCAGTGGCAATTATTTGGTCGATACCATATCGATCTTGGAGAGCGTTAACCAATTCTGTGCCTATTTGGCCATTGGAACCGGTTACTAGTATTATAGGTTTTTTCAAGTAATTCTATTTGATAGTTTAACGTATAATGCGAAAATTTAAGTTTTTTATTAGGTTACGTAAATCTATTATTTCTTATTGACTTTTTTTTATTTTTTGCGAGGTGTAATGATTCTATTTTTTCTTTAAAACCCATAGAAGGGACACATTATAGTTATATTGAGAATTTACATTTCCCACAAAGCCCTAAGAGATTACTCGCAGATTCACACAGCTAATTTAAGTACTTTGATGGTAGTAAATATTAGAAATGACAATTTTTATTGAATTATTGAACAAGCAGGAAGTCTAGATTGTCTAATTCTGTGGTTGCCCTTAATTCATGGTCAACTTTGAAGGCGAAGTGCTGAATACCATTGCTTATGACTAAGTAAGGTACTTTTAGAGTCATATTATAACTTGCTATTTGCTGAGTTACATGATTATCAATGACTTGAGTAAAGCTTTTAAATTCAAAGAGGACATAAGGATCTGCTTTTTGGTAAATAACCATATCAAATCTCTTGTTAAGCTTGAATAGTTTTATTTTTCTTTCTACGCTTATCATTGACTCTGGTATGCCGCAATCTTTGAGAATAAATTGAATCCAACTTTGTCTGACAAGTTCTTCTGGTTGAATAATAAAATTAGATTTGCGAATAGGATCAAATACCATGCGTTTCTTTCCAATCACAATCATCTTAAGATACTGGTGGTATTTTGCCAAATCTAAATTAATCATCTTACCCTTTGACTTGACTTTGCACCAAATCTTCAAAACGCAACATATTTGCAATTATCTTATCAAGCGTATATTCTTTATCCGTTAGAGTTTTGTAATTGTTAACTGAGACAGTTTTAATCCCTGCTTCCTTTACTTTATTTAATAAAACCAATTGATCGAAATTAAACTGATCTGAATCTAATACAAACAAGTTGTCTTCTAAAAGTAAAACAGACTCTGTATTGGGATCTGCAATTATTCCAGGAAGAAGATTAACATTTTCTTCTTGACTAAATATTTCTTTACAACCATATCCGGCCAGAGACTGAAGTAATTGAGCATTCTTATCATCTTTTAAAAATGAAATTATTGATTTCGATTTTAATTGAAAAATACGATAGGTTGAATTCAGTTTATGCAGAGATTGACCTAAAAATAATGCCAACATGTTTCTTTCCGAATTGTTTAATTGTTTGATTGATCGATTCACATTAAATTCCACTCCTATGAAGTTTTTCAACGCTACATCATTATACTTTTTGGATTGTGAAACGATATCTCTTACGAACTGCCCCGAATATCCAACAAAGACATTCGTATTCCATGCTTGAGTTGGAATGACTTTAGGGCTGTTATTTAGGAATATAGATTTATCAACAAGTGTTTGAAGTGAATTCGCATGCTTTTCATAACTTCGACTGTCTAATATTACAATTGGAAATTTACTGGTTGCCTGAGCTCCGAATTCACTAAAAAAGTCTACCCAAGATATTTTTGTTTCACTGCCTTCAGCATTGGGAATTATTCTTTTATTTGCATCTGCTTTAAAATTGCTATGAATTTCATAAGCTACTTGCTTTTCATAATCAGATAATTTATTGCATAAATCATTATACGAGGATTCGATATCAAAGAGATTAATTAATTCGGAGTTGAGGAAACCTTCAAGATAATTTGATTCGAAAACCTCTGCCCAGTTAAATTTAACTTTTGTAAGCTCATTAATGATTGTGCGCTCTTCAGTCTTCAAACCATTTTTGAAGTACAACCATTCTATATATTCTTGAGAATTCTCAATAAAATACTCAGCGTAGTCTAATTTATTGATAAGATCCTCACAGATTTGGTTGCAAGCAAAAAGAGAACAAGGGTTTTGTATGTAAATATCTTTAAAAGCATGAGTTTTAGCAATTTTCTTAGAAATTAGTTGCAGCTTCTTAAAAATTTCCATGGCTTTGTCTCCACCATTAAACATATTTATTCGTTGAAGAGTATACTGTCCAAAAAGTTTTTTCTCAGAAGTTAATTTCTTAACATGATTTTGGTATGTATTTTCTATCGCCACCATCCTCTCTGTCATTGGAAGGTGTGATGTTTTTGTTTTTAACTTAGAATCAAATTTATCACACAAATGATTCAGTTTTTGAATATCTGTATCTGTTAAATTAGATATGCTTTTAATTTTCGATATTTCAAAAAAGCATCGATGTATCTCATTAGATTGCTTTAAGTAAGTTTGTTCAATTTCCTTTTCTATTTGCGACTTAATAGTATTTATACTTACTAGTAAATTGTTTAATTCCTCCTGAATATCATTAAAAACAGATTTAATGCCTTTAGGTGACATATTCAAAATAAAAGCGTGTTTTAGAATATTGTTTTCACGCGTAAACTTAAACACGGGTTTATATAAATTAAAGGCCTTAATAACCAATGATTTTTTAGTCTTAAATTCATCAAACGGTACAAGCTGATAGAAATCTACCTCCAATATTTGATTTTTTAAAGGGGTAACCTTTTTCCTTTCAAATATTTCTAGAATATTTAGTTTACCTAATTTTGGTTGTCTTAGTTGACTTAGGTATTTTAATATTGTATCAGACAGAAAGGCTATTGATTCTTTGGCGTCTTCAATTTTCCCAGAAGAAACCTGCAGTTCCAATTTGTCATTAAATTTCTCAATTAATGGCTGGCTAATATATTCTTGACTTGGATTTATTATGACACTAAGCTGCTTAAGTTTGTGCTTAGATAAAAAATAATTGATATATTCTAAATCTTCTTTGTGGTCGATAACAAGGAGTACCCTTTCATTATTTTCAATTGTTTGGTGAAGATTCCAAAACACGGAGTTGAGACATTTAATTCTATTCTCAAAACGCAATACTGTGTTTTTGTTAAAGGTATCAATTGCCGATACCTCTGTGCAGTTTAGTTGTGCCAGAGTCATTTGTAGTTTCTTATTCGTTAACCTAAACCCAAAGCTTTAAAAAACGCTGTGGTCTTAAATAAAACAAATATACATATTTATTTTTTTAATGTGTAACCAATACATTATGAGTTTTTAATAAATTACATTTTTCTGTAACATGTACTAAAAATCCTTGGTTTTATAGGGAATCAAGCTGTGCTTTGACCTGTCTCCCAGTCCCTTAATAGGCTAAGTTTCAATCAAAAAACAAAAAAAGCTAAATAACCTAAGTCATTTAGCCTTTATTCCTTTATGGAAGGGGAATTTATTTCTCGACCATTCCTCCACTTACTTTTTCTCCATTTTTATATTCGTACTCAAGGGTTACATTTCCTTCTGGATCATAATATTTCATTGTTCCATCTTGAATTCCGTTTTTAAAGGTTACTTCTTTTTGAATCTTTCCTTTTGAATCAAATTCCTTAGTTACACCGTCGAGTTTATTGTTTTTGTAGTAAGACTCACTTACCGTTCTACCAAATTTATATGTACCAAACTTGCCATTATATACATTATTGGCATAATTCACTTCCGTTTCAATTTGGCCTCTATTGGAGAATTCATAGTAAGGACCGGAAAGAATACCATCACTGTATGACGCAATAGTCTTTACTTTACCTTTGTTATCTCCTGTATAGTAAGTCATCCAAGAACCGTTTCTTTTACCATTGTTTATATAGCCCTCCTCTATTGTTTCGCCCGTTGCATTTTGCTTGTATGCTCTTGTAACTGTAGGTCCTAAGGCTTCAGTGGTGTATCCTTCTAAATTCGCATTTGCCCCAGATTGGACACTGCTTGAACTGTTACAAGACACCAAAGTGAAAAGTACTAAAAATAAGAATGCAGATTTCATTTGTAACATTTATAAGATTTAAGTAAATAAAAAATTAAAACTGTTTTTTTTTGATATTGAAATTATTGAAAATTTTTAAAAATTTTCAACCTATGTTATAGATCACTTTAATAAATATAGTCGAAAAGACGACTTAATTGGGTTGACTATTTATTCAATAACGTGATTTAGGCTTCCAAAATTAGTGGATAATCAAAAAAAGACAAAATATTAGGGCACTAACTTTATTTATATTGTTCAAATTTCCATAATATTTGCAATTCGCAAAATATAACTCAGTGTTTATGACAAATAGAGAAATTGCTAAAAAAATCAACATGCTGGCCAAACTGATGGAATTGCATGATGAAAACCCATTTAAAATAAAATCATACTCTAGTGCTTATTTAAATATACGAAAGCAACCAGTTGAATTTTCCTCACTAGATGAGGCTGGTTTAAATTCAATACAAGGAATTGGCGTGACGATTAGTACCAAAATTCTAGAATTAATCAATACCGGTGAACTTCAAGATCTGAACAATTATTTAGAGAAGACACCTGAAGGTATAGTAGAAATGCTTAACATCAAGGGGTTTGGACCAAAGAAAATAAAGCTTATTTGGAAGGAATTAGAAATTGAAACTATAGGAGAATTGCTTTATGCAATTAATGAGAACAGGTTGGTCGACCTTAAAGGATTTGGTACAAAAACGCAAGCGAGTGTCAAAGAGCAATTAGAATATTTTCTAGAATCAAGCGATAAGCACCTATATGCTAACATCGTGGATAACGCGAATGATTTTTTAATCGAAATCAAATCTGCTTTTCCTGAATTTAAAAGTATGCTGACTGGAGAGATTCATCAAAAACGTACTATTGTTTCTTCTATAGAAATTCTAACAACTGCACCTGAAAATGAGGTTCAGTCATTTTGTTTAGAACATGAAAAAATTCAAGGAGGTAAGGAGTTTATTTTAGACAACTGTCTGCTGGGCTTTGTGCACACAAACAATGAAGACTTCTATTTTGATTTGGTAAAATCTTCAACACATTTTTCATTTTATGATTCTCTGGGCTTAGCAAAAAACAAATTTAATTCTGAAGAGGAAGTGTTTACTAAAAACAAAAAACCATTTTACATTCCGGAATTTAGGGAAGAAGAGAATGTTGAACATATCAACCAATACGTTGGCCCCCAGAACATTATATCTGAGTCCAACATCAAAGGAACCATTCACAACCACAGTACCTACTCAGATGGTGTCAACACTATCGATGCGATGATTGCTGCAGCAGATAAAAAAGGTTACGAGTATTTTGTTTTAACAGATCATTCTAAGTCAGCTTTTTACGCCAATGGTTTAAGCAATGAGCGCATTTACCAACAATTGGATGAGATCAAAGAAGTTGACCAACGGTATGATAACATCAGATTGTTTAGTGGTATAGAGTCAGACATTCTATCTAACGGAGATTTAGATTATACTGATGATGTATTAGGAGATTTAGATGTTATAGTTGCAAGCATTCATTCTAATTTGAAAATGGATATTGAAAAAGCAACAACACGGTTGATACGTGCAATAGAAAACCCATTTACTTCAATATTAGGCCACCCTACTGGACGTTTATTGCTTAGCAGAAAGGCCTACCCTATTGATCATAAAAAGGTAATAGATGCTTGTGCTGATAATTTTGTAGCTATAGAAATTAACGCTAATCCTTTAAGGTTGGATATGGATTGGAGGTGGATTCAATATGCTTTGGATAAAGATGTATTGTTTTCAATAAATCCTGACGCTCACAGTATAAAGGGCCTAGATGATATGTATTTTGGTGTTTGTGCTGCCAGAAAAGGTGGTTTACCTATTTCTCATTGTTTAAATGCTTTTGACCTTGAGGCTTTTGAGGATTGGATGGCTGAACAACATGAGAAGAGAGGGTTTTAATCTTCCAGATTAATAATGAATGATTTAATAAGTAATAATGAGGGTTTACGGATTACGGTTTACGGATTACGGATTACGGTTTACGGTTTACGGTTTACGGATTACGGTTTACGGATTACGGATTACGGATTACGGATTACGGTTTACGGTTTACGGTTTACGGTTTACGGTTTAATAAATTGATTTCATTGTTGACATTATAGTCCTTTACCTACGTTAAAAATTTCGATAAACAAAGTTGAAACAAAAAAAGCCCCAGCTTACGCTGAGGCTTCTATTATTTTTTTGAATTGCTAAACCTTATGACGGATTCTTAGCAGGTTCTTCAGCAGTAGCTTCTTTGTCTACTTTACCTTTGATCGTTAAGTAAGTGTTTACTGGATCAGTATTAGATGTAAGAGTTACTCTTTTAGACTGTAGTCCTCCACCAACTTTTCCTTTGTTCTTTGAATCGAACTGTACTTTAATTACACTTGAAGCACCTGGAGCAATTGGTTCTCTTGGCCAATCTGGAACAGTACAACCACAAGATCCTTTTGCGTTGCTGATGATTAATGGCTCATCTCCTGTATTTGTGAATGCGTATTCGTGAATTACTTTTTCACCTTCCATTATCATTCCGAAATCATGCTCAGTTTCTTTGAACTCAATTGTTGTAATAGGTCCTGCAGGAACAGCTGGCTCATTTGCTTTAACAGGAGGAGTTGCAGCAGTTGGTGTATTTACAGCTGTAGATGTAGGTACAGATGGTGTCGCCGCGTCTGCAGTTTCGCCAGTAGAAGCATCATTTTTACATGAAACCATTACCATTAAACTTAAAGCGAATAAAAATCCTAATTTTTTCATTTTATGTATTTTTTACTTTTAATATTAATATGGCACAAATATATTGGAAAAATCGAATGAAAAAAGTCTGGTATACCCCTATTTACTGGGATTAACATGCGATTAACAATTTCTTTTACGCTTGTTTGGTTTTTGGCTGTGTTTTTAAGCTCTTAATTTAACATTTAGGCGATTTTGGATTTAATGGTAAAATAATTAATGAGGAATAATTAAGGAAAGGAGGAGGAATAGGAATCTGGAAAAAAAACATTTAAATCATTTCATCATTAGAGCATTGTTCCTTCAAAAACTGACTTACTTTAATTACCGCATTGTATCGGTGACTTATCGCATTCTTTATCGTATTGGGCAAATCTGCAAATGATTTTAAATATCCATCAGGAATAAATATTGGATCATAACCAAACCCTTGATTACCTGATTTTTCATGGGCGATGTGTCCATTTACTTCCCCTTCAAAAAGATATTCCTTATCATTAAAAATTAAAGCGGCTACTGTCCTAAATCTCGCTCTTCTATCAGTTTTAGATTTAAGGTTTTGTAACAACAAATCTATATTGTCATTACTGTTTTTATGCTCCCCTGCATATCTTGCGGAATAAACACCAGGTTCATTGTTTAATGCAAACACTTCTAAACCTGTATCCTCGGAAAAAACATGTCCCCCATATAATCTATGAATAGTTCGAGATTTGATCAATGCATTTCCTTTTAATGTGGTAGCAGTTTCTTCAATATCATCATGGAATTTAATATCCTTTAGGCTCAATAAATTATATTGAGGCAAATCTAAAATTGATCTTACTTCAATAAGTTTGTGAGCGTTGCCAGTTGCAAATACCAAATCAATCATTGCTATTTTTTAAATTCTGTTTGCAAAGCAGCCCATAATGCTTTTTTATTATCGACGCTGGTTGCTAGTTTTTCGAGATTGTAACTCAATAAAACGGAAAATCTTTCTGTTTGATAAAAGGAGTTGGGTCTGAAGGAAGCATTAAAACAAATATCTTTTGGCATTAAACCAAAACAAATTATATTCGTTACATTTTCAGGGACTGATTTTGAAATATTTATAGAATCTTCTGATTCTAGAGAAGTAATCAATGCATTTTGTCCATCAGTATAGCCAATTGCAGATAATATTTTGACCAATAGATCTTTGTATTGCATTAAATCTTGCTTTCGAGCCAAAACAAGTAAATTTTGTTTTGAATTTAACTGAAGATTTGAATCAATAGCTTCAGGAATATCGTAAATGTCAAAATCGTAAAACTGTTCTCTCAAAATAAAATTTTATAAAAAATAGGAAATTCCAAATTATTTCTAAAAAAGAGCATAAAACAATGAACTTCAAAGAATTAAAATAAAAATAAGTAAATTTGTGCATAAGGAGATAGAAAAGAAGAAACTAAACTATTAGTTTAACATTAAACCTCCAATAATTTCTCACCTAAAAAATATAACCAAATGATAGATACTAGTTTTAAAATCACTAAAACCGAAAATTCAAAAATTTCTGAATTAGATTTTAATAATATTCCTTTTGGTCGTGCATTCTCGGATCACATGTTTGTGGCTGATTATAAAGATGGACAATGGGGAGATATGCGTATAGAACCATTTGGTAATTTCTCAATTCATCCTGCTAATATAGCATGGCATTACGGCCAATCTGTCTTCGAAGGCATGAAAGCAACTAAGGCAATTGATGGTACACCTATGTTATTCAGACCTGAACAACATTCTATCAGAATAAATAAATCTGCAGAAAGACTTTGTATGCCAGCTTTCCCTGAGGATACATTCTTGGAGGCAGTTTATGAATTGGTTAAATTGGATCAGGATTGGATTCCTAAAGATGAAGGCAGTGCACTATACTTGAGACCTTACATGATTGCAATGGATGAATTTATTGGTGTTCAAGTAGCAAAGACTTACAAGTTTATTATTTTTTGTTGCCCTGTTGGGCCTTACTACAGTAACGCTGTAAAGTTAAAAGCAGATGATAAGTTTATTCGAGCTGCTGAAGGCGGAACAGGTGAAGCAAAGGCTGCTGGTAATTATGCCGGTTCATTATATCCAGCGAAACTAGCGAAAGAAGAAGGTTTTGATCAAATTATGTGGTTAGATGCAAAAGATCATAAGAAGATTCAAGAAGTTGGGACAATGAATATTTTCTTTGTCATAAATGATACTATAATAACTCCCCCAACTTCTGGAACAATTCTTAAAGGAATTACTAGAGATTCTGCTCTTCAAATTTTTGAAGCCAATGGTTACAAAGTAGACATCAGAGACTTAACTATTGATGAAGTAATGGCAGCAGGAAAAGATGGTTCTCTTCAGGAGGTTTTTGGAACAGGTACTGCGGCTGTTGTTGCAAACGTAAAAGAAATCGGTTACAAGGGTGATTCCATTACTTTAAACCCTGATAACTATAAGGTATCTCCATTTTTAAAGGATACAATAAATGGTTTGAGAAGTACACGTATTGAGGATACTTATGGGTGGACTGTTAGAGTTGTATAATTAAAAAATAAAATTTAGTGCTTTTAAAAGTACTGAGGATTTAAGGAAATATATTTAGGGCTGTGATTTATCATGGTCCTTTTTTATGAACTTATGGCACAAAGAGAGCAAACTTTAGACACAGCGTTTAAAGGTCTGAGATTAGGTAATTGGATCATTGTTAGCATTAGAGCATTCTAGCTTCGTTGGTACAGCAACATTGTCAAAATAAAAAAAGAGGCCACCAAATTGATGACCTCTATTTTTTTTATTCCAATGTGGAAGTTACTTATTTGATTACTATCTGAGAAGTTGTTACACCTTCTTCAAATCTGATTTGCATATTATACATACCAGCCATTAAGTCGCCTTTGTCAAATTGGAAATTATTTCTATTGATATTTCTTTCTGCTCTAACCAATTGACCTTTGATATCATAAACCAAAATGTCAACCATGTTCTTATCACCTGTAGTTACATTAGCTACATTTGAAATTGGGTTAGGAAAAACATTTACAAATGAATTGTCTAATAGTTCCTCAACTGCAGATGTGAAATTAGCTGCACATGGCAAATCTAAAGCTACACATGCTCTTGGCAAAATGTATCCCAATATATCATCAAGATTAGCTCTTGATTTTGCAGCAGACATATTTTCATTAAGAATTAAACCTTGCTCATGAAATGTACCTCCTGTTGGGTATGGTAATACATTCCAAGGCAATCCAATTGGAGAGATTGCAGCTGGATCCCACCAGTTGATTACAACACCTTCGTCAAGTCCTAATGAGTTAGCAGGTCTAATAAAAGGAAATACACCTTCATAATAAGGATGCCCCGCAGTTGCAGAGTTATCGATAGCTACTTGTGTAATTGCATCATTAAATGTTGCATTTTTCCAGATACTGTTCAATCCTGCAGCTTCTTGTGCTGAACCAATTGCCTGAGCCCCTTGAACCTGTACAATTGGATCACCTGTTGTAGGTACAATTAGTACAGCGTCATCGTATGGCGCAAACATATCAAAAGGAGACTGAACCGAAAGAATAGGTGTAGTATTATCATTTAACCATGAAATATCACCTATTGCACCACCAACATTTACACAAAGATTAAAATCATTTGAGAATCCTGCGTAATTAGAATAATTGGTTGTGTCACCTGGAGGTAAACCAAAACCTACTGAAGAACCATCAAGAGGTGTAACTGTTTCAACTTCTCCATTAATATCTCCATGAAATGCTTCGATAATCATCGGTGTTTCAACTACTCCATCCCCATTAGTATCCAAAAGAAATTTACCCGGTCCATTTGTAGTTTGTACTATCTCACCATATTGAGATAAACCAACCATACCCAAAACTAAGTAACCACCTGTTCCAACACCGAAAGCAGTAATTCTTTCTGAATCAATATTCCATTCGTTAGAACCCGCTGCATCCGATCTGAAGTACCTAATAGCATTTCTACCATCCTGTAAGCCTCTGTAAGCTGCCTGAATCAGACCTAGAGCTCTTACGGGTTGAGAATCAGCAAGTGGATTCCATCCTAATCTATAATCAACAGATGCTGCAACATAACCTCTTCTTGCCAATCTGTTACAAATTTCAACAACAGAAGAATCTTGTCTTGTTCCTGCTATTTGGCCATTTGTAACATTAGGTAAAAAATTACCTGTGTGAAAAACAAGAACCAAGGGACGCGCTGTTTCTGTATCTCCAGTTGGCTGATAAACGTCCAACAGCAAAGATTCTGGAACAACTTCCATCTCACTTGGCAATGTTAATACTGTACCATTAACTCCGTATTCTACGGCAGTTGTAACGGTAACGTCTGTGAATACCTCATCAAGGTATCTGTCTTGCGCATTTACAGAAATTGCAAATACACATAATAATAAAAGTGTAAAAATATTTTTCATAAGCATAAATTTATTGAATATTATAGTGTTTTTTAATGTGTTTTTTATGGTGTCTAATTGCCATAAGTAAATGTTATATATCCTAACCTACCTATTCTAGGTCCCCCAAATGTCTGAAAATTCTGCTTATCTAGTATATTAGAAGCACCAATTTTTAACGTAGAGTTAATATTTGGCAATCCAAAGCTTACTTGAGCATCAACCATATCGTAAGTTGGAATAAATCCTGTAAACTGTGGAGAACCTTCAAAAATAAACCCTTGAATCCATTTATACTTGACATTGAATGATACGTTTTTCACGCCAAGGACAGTTAATTTTCTTGCACCAACACCAAAATTAAATTTATGTTCTGGTGTATTAAATGCAGGAATAATAGGGTCATCAAGTTCAGTATTAAGTTTATTCCATGAATAATTTCCATTTAAAGTAAAAAATTCATTCATAAAATAATTCAAACCTATTGAGAATCCTTGAGTTGTAACCGTATTTTTAGAATTGGCCGCGTATCTAAATATATCAACATTTAAAGGCAGATTTGTTGCTTGATCAAAAGTAGCATCAGCTCCAATATTAAAGCCAAGGAAATTATCATAAATACTATAGTAATATCCGCCATCTACAAATAATTTATCAAAAAGTGTTGATCTAAAACCTACTTCAAAAGTTTTAACTTCTTCTGGTCTTACTGGGTCAATATCAAAGAATTCTAATTGAGCAATACCTGGGGCATTGAAAAAATCAACAAGTGATTCTATTGTAATTAAATCTTGTACACCATTTAAATTACCAGACAAGGTCGCTCTTCCAACGTCCAAAAATAAATACTGATCAGACAACGTAGGATTTCTAATAGCTGACGAGAAGGATAATCTAAAGAATTGGTTTTGAGATGGTGTATATACCAATGATGCAGCTGGAGAGAATAACCAATTAAAGTTTTCATTCTTATCAGCTCTTGCTGTTACCTGAACTTTCATTTTATTGTCAGCAAGCAATGACTTTTGAATTCCCCCATAAATACCAAACTCTTTATTGGTAATACTAATCCCAGAAGTATCTGAGAATACTGTTCCATTTGACTTAGGGTTATACATTCGAACATTCGATCCCACTCTAATATGGTCAGCCCATGTTGGTGTAAACTTATATTCGCCATGCACATGATACAACGCTGAATTATCAAAAAACCTCGTTCCTCCTTCTTCGCCCCTAAAAGCATTGGTAATTCGATCAAATTCCTGTTGAAACCTTTCTGTTCCAGGTTCAAAGAAAGCCACCGACTGAGAACTTCCTTGCCCAGGGCCATTTGCAAAATCTGCAGCCTCATTATGGTAGCCTTGTAATAAAGTATTATTATCTGCTAACCATTGATTTGCGCCTTCAACATCAAAAGAAGTGACAACCACACCATCTACAAAGTCAACCATCAACTTAGGAAATTCAGATTCATCTATTTTTGGTTTGATCGTATTTAACCAATAATCATTATAATCGATTGACCATTCACGATTTTCTTTTGCGGCATCAAGTAATTCCAGAGCTGTAAAATATGGATCATAAGAATCCCCTGCACCTGTTCTAGTCGTATATGCTCTCAAGAAGAATTTATTCTTTTTTCTGTATTCAAGTCTGTTTTGCAAAAAGGTAATCCCCTTTAAACTAAATCTGTTATCTCCTTGGTAAACAGTTGTTCCAGAACCATAACTTGTATTAAAAATAATCTCAGGTGATTGCTCTTCAAGATCTGGTTTTGTTTTAAAGTGAAAAGCTGCATTGGCTTTATAATTTCTAGTGTTGTAGTCAACCAAATCTATTTCATTATAACCTTTTCGATAATAAATTCCTTGAATTGATTGTGACAGAGGAAAAGTAGAAAAATCATTACCTCTTTGATATTCATCACCATAAGTATTTATACCATCATGACCACCTGGGTTAGTAGAGTCGACTCTTGAACCATCAATTGGGTCATAATTATCTGCCTCCCAATCATTTGCTCTCAGTGCCTCAAGATTTATCTTGTATGCAAATACATCATTTCCATCTTTATTTTGAATAGCTTGAGCCCAACGTACCGCTGCATTTAGCATGTTACGTTCACCAACTTTTACCATTGCTGAAAGTCCATTATGAAAAAATGGATCTTTGGTTTCCATACTGATTACACCATTAAATGCGTTGGGGCCATAGAATGCTGAACTTGCACCCACAATTATTTCAACCTTATTTACATCTAGCTCTGATGAGCCTAAGAAATTACCAAGTGAAAAGTTTAATCCAGGGGCTTGGTTATCTATGCCATCAATAATCTGGAGTGATCTTACCGGACTGGTACTATTAAACCCTCTTGTATTAACAACTTTAAATCCCAAACTCGCTGCTGTCAAATCAACTCCTTTAAGCGAACCTAATCCATCATAAAAGTTGGCCGCAGGCGTTTCTTTAATTGCAATAATATCCAAAGCTTCAATTGTCAATGGAGATTCCTTTTGCTTATCAGAAATTCGACTTCCTTTCACCACAATTTCTTCCAAAACAGCTGCATCTTCAGACAATACGATTGTAAGGCGCTTATTCTCAATCACTTCGATTTCTTTATCGGCATACCCAATGTAAGAAACGATGAAAGTTAATGGCAAAGCTCGCTCTGTCTTTATTTCAAAACTACCATCCCAATCTGATGTAGTTCCTTCTGCAGTGCCCTTAAATATAATATTAGCTCCAATTATTGGATCGTTGTAAGCTGCATCTAAAACTACCCCTTTAATAACTGTCTGTGCATTTAGGTTTGAAGTTGAAAAGCCTAAAAACAAGGCAAAAGAGATCAAAATAGTATGTTTTTCCATAAAGATGTTTTCTGTTTTTTTATTCTATGTAATAATAGAAAAAAATATCAATTTTCAGTAAGAAAGAATTATTAATTTTCATATAGTCACAGCAGGGCAAATTTAAACAACAATTTTGTAAAATAGAAGAATATTTGATGCTAAATCAGTCTTTTTGCAGAATATTTAATAAAAAAAATAAATGTTTCTTCTAGAAAATTTCATAAAATATGGTAATTAGAAAAAAAAAAGAGAAGCAGCCTTATTAATTTGTACTACAAAAGGATAATTAATAAAAAATTATACCACTCAAAAATCATTAAAGATCATTATAGCAGATGTATTTATAAAGATCTAAATAATAAATACTTGGATTTTCAGAAAGTAAATTTTGCTCAATCTTTACCTTATTCTTCCTACAATAGGATTTGACAAGCCTTTCTATTTTATATTTTTTTAGATTATCTTGAAAAGTCATTAATCTAGTTTGTATAACTACACCAGGTTTATTTATTACCCTCAAATTTTGAATCGCTTTTTTTGCTTTTTTCAAAAACACTTCCTTCTTTTCAAGGCCAAGATGTTCTAGCTCATTGTCTATATGCTTGATTGCTACTCCTTTATTGTATAAGTATTTAGCCCATAGCAGGTCTTCATAACCATATCCTTCGACTGCTTCATCAAATTGATATTTGATCACGAGATCTCTCTTCACTAAAAAGTTATTGGAATGAAAAAAAACAATAGCATTTTTATTTCGATACTTGGCTTTTTTAGATTCTCTCTTAGTTCCATAAAGCCAATGCAGCTTTTTACTCATTGCTCTTGGTGCTTTTGGGGAATACACACGACCTCCGGAGATAACTTCGTAATCATTAATGTACTCTAGATAAGTAGCTATAAAATCCTTTTTTATAATTTTAGAATCACAATCCAAAAATAGGAGATTATCAAATGCCGCTGACTTAGCCAACCAATTCCTAATCCTGGCTCTTCCTAAATTTTCAGAAAGTTCAGTATAATTGATTCCGAAAAAACTCCCAAGAATAGAGTTTTCATACTTAATTTTTGGCTGTGATCCATCATCAAAACATAGAATCTCATATATAATTTGTGCTTTGTCACATTGCTTTTTAAGCGTTTTAACAAGCTTTACGACTTTATAATTATAGATTGGAATGAGAATAGATAACATGTCGTAAAGTAATTAATAATTTATCATTAATATTTAATAATTGGTGCATTAATTAAATATTATCATCTTTGATTTCAATTGAATAATATTACTTGAAAGACCTATTACTTATTACGCCACCTTTTACCCAGCTGAACACACCCTACCCTGCCACTGCATATATAAAAGGGTTTTTGAATACTAAAAACATAACTGCTTACCAAGTAGATTTAGGTATTGAAGTCATATTGGACATTTTTTCTAAAGAAGGACTTCAAAAATTATTCGACTTTTCCTTCAGTCGTATATCAAATAAAGACAAGAATATCAATCGTATATATGCTTTACGTCACTCCTATATTTCGATTATAAATGAAGTCGTTTTATTCCTACAAGGTCACAACGATACTTTGGCGCGGCAAGTTTGCTCTGAAAACTACCTTCCCCAGGCATCAAGATTTAACCAGTTAGACGATTTGGAATGGGCTTTTGGTTCTATGGGAATTCAAGACAAAGCCAAACATCTTTGTACATTATTTATTGAGGATTTGGCAGACTTTATAAAAGTATGTGTAGATCCGCATTTTGGGTTTAGCCGCTATGCGGAAAAACTAGGTATGAGCGCAAATTCATTTGATGAACTTTATAATGAATTAAAAGGAGTGACATCTTATATTGATGATATAGCTTTAAAAATACTTGAAGAAAAAATTCAGCTTGCAAACCCTAAGTTAGTTTGTTTTTCTGTACCATTTCCTGGAAATTTATACAGTGCATTCAAATGTGCACAATACATCAAAAATGAATATCCAAAAATTAAAATTGCGATGGGGGGCGGATTCCCAAATACAGAATTAAGGTCATTAAAAGATATTAGAGTTTTTGATTTTTTTGATTTCATAAGCTTAGATGATGGTGAGCTTCCTTTGGAAATTATTACCTCAAACGTATTAAATGCAACAGAATCAAACCCTGATTTAAATTTCTTTAAACGCACATATATTAAAGAAAACAATCAAGTACTCTATAATAATTTCAGTCTGAGACCTGACTACAAACAAGAAGCACTTGGAACTCCTGACTATAGTGATCTACTTCTTGAAAAGTATATTTCAGTCATTGAAATTGCAAATCCAATGCACAGCCTTTGGAGTGATGGTCGATGGAACAAACTAACAATGGCGCACGGCTGTTATTGGGGGAAGTGTACCTTTTGTGATGTATCTCTAGATTATATTAAACTATACGAGCCATTAACTGCAACTATGATTGTAGATCGAATGGAAAACTTGATATTTCAAACAGGTGAACGTGGATTCCACTTTGTTGATGAAGCAGCACCTCCAGCTTTGATGCGTGCAGTAGCGCTTGAGATTTTAAGACGAGAATTAAAAGTTAGTTGGTGGACAAACATCAGGTTTGAAAAGAGTTTTACAAGCAACCTATGTAAACTATTGCAAGCATCAGGGTGTATAGCCGTATCTGGCGGATTAGAAGTCGCGTCAGATAGACTCTTAAAACTAATACAAAAAGGTGTAACAGTTGAACAAGTTTCTCGAGTATGTCGAAATCTAGAATCTAACGGTATTATGGTTCATGCTTACCTTATGTATGCTTATCCCACTCAAACAATTCAAGAAACCATTGACAGTTTAGAAATGGTTAGACAAATGTTTGAGCAAGGCGTTCTACGATCTGGATTTTGGCATCAGTTTGCAATGACCGCACACAGTCCCGTTGGACTAGACCCAGATGCTTATCATGTCACTCCACTTAAAAAAGAAATAACCTTTGCCGATAACGAAGTTGCATTTGAAGATTCAACTGGCATTGATCACAGCTTATTTAGCTTTGGACTGAAGAAATCACTTTTCAATTATATGCATGGTGTTTGTTTTGAATATGATCTCCAAGATTGGTTTGATTTTGAAATTCCACAAACAACTATACAACAAGATTATATAGCACGCAGTTTGGAATACATTCCTATTCCTGAAATGAAAAACAGTACCAAGTTGATTTGGTTACCTATAGAATCAATAGATTCTAAAACAGTGGAAGGAGAAGGATCAGATAAAATGAGAATCAGCGTTCATTTACTGAATGACATTTTTGAAATAGATATGCCAAAACTACAAGCAAAATGGTTATTAAACGTATTACCAAGTATGACGCCTTCAGCAGAAGAGATTATGACATATGGTCAATTGAAAAAATCATATGAAAAGGAATTTGAAGACTTTACATTATTCTGGTATACTTATGTAATTGGCCATTTGAACGAGGTTGGACTTTTGATATTATAGTTTAACTTATTTTACAAGATGAACATCTGAGCAAATAATGACAAGCTATTGTCAAAAATAACAGAATTATAAATTTTTAGGGGTAAACCATGATTATTTAAAATAATTCATTTATTACATTTGTAATCGCCCCACAACTCATTCCCGAGTTTTTAGATGCTTGATAATAACGACATTAATTACTTAACAAAATAATATTTTAATTTATGAAATTGAAATTACTACTACTCGTTTGCTTGTTAGTTTCTACATTAACAATACAAGCTCAAAGAAATTGTGGATCAATGGACCACTTACATAATTTACTTGAAAAAGATCATAGTCTTGAAAAAAGAATGCTATCCATTGAAAAGGCAACCCAACAATTTATTAACAACCCGCAAAAAGCTGTAAACGGAATAATAACAATTCCAGTAGTTGTACATGTTGTCTATAGAACATCCACAGAAAACATAAGTACTGCACAAGTTAATTCTCAAATTGCAATATTAAATGAGGATTTTAGAAGATTAAACAGTGATGCAACATCTCAATGACCACAAGCGGCTGATTCAGAAATCGAGTTTTGTTTGGCTACTGTAGATCCAAATGGAAATTCAACTACCGGAATTACAAGAACTTCAACAACAGTAACCGCACATGGAACAAATGATTCAGTAAAGTTTAATTCCTCTGGAGGAAAAGATGCATGGCCAGCAGGAGATTACTTAAACATTTGGGTATGTAACATTGGGGGTGGTATTTTAGGATACGCTCAATTTCCAGGAGGACCTGCCAACACAGATGGTGTCGTAAATGGACACCAATATTTTGGTAATACAGGAACAGCAACCGCTCCTTTCAATCTAGGAAGAACACTTACTCATGAAGTTGGACACTATCTTAATTTAAGACACATCTGGGGAGATGGAAACTGTAACGCTGACGACTTCGTATCTGACACACCTACTTCAGATGCACCGAATTACGGTTGTGCATCAACAC
>CAJQRD010000003.1 GCA_905480605.1 uncultured Saprospiraceae bacterium
GAGCGTGAACCGCTTTCAGATGATTTGATAGCTTTACGAAATGATGAAAAGCCAAAAATAAGAGAACGAAAGTCAGTAGCCAATAGGTTATTGAGTAAGGTTGTGAATTTTGTGGAGACTTTTATTAGTGGGATGGATTAAATAGTAATTAATTCAATATTAGCAACCATTTCGACAACCCAGACGACAACCAAAAAAGCAAAACCCTTGTAAATCATTGATCTACAAGGGTTTAAACTATCGTTTCGTCGGGGCGAGAGGATTCGAACCTCCGACCCCCTGGTCCCAAACCAGGTGCGCTAACCGGGCTGCGCTACGCCCCGAAACTTTCTTTTTTTATTCAATCATTTTCAAATAAGCGGTGGAGGAGGGATTCGAACCCCCGGTACCTGTTTCCAAGTACAACGATTTAGCAAACCGTCGGTTTAAGCCACTCACCCACTCCACCTTTGAAGCGGAGGGCAAAGATAATACTAAATGAACTAATTGCAAGAAAAACAATTATTAAAAACATAAATTAATTGGGTAAATAACCTATTAGTTATTTTCCAATATATCCAAAACTTATTTAATACGTTGATACATAATACTTTCCCTTTAAATCAGACTCTGAACTTTTATAAGCTTTCAACTTCATCACCAAGCATTTACCTTACATTTTATTATCTTTGCGCCGTTTTTACTGATTACCAGAGACATTTTTAACTTTTACCAAGCTTTTAAGCGTTAGATTAAAACAAGAGTCTCTTCCAATCCGTTTAATGACCCAATAAGAAATTATATTGAAGAATAGAATATTATTAATCGCACTGTTTTTTGGATTGAGTTCACTTGCTCTCAATGGACAACGTGGAGGTGAAATAGGTGGATTTATTGGAACTGCTAATTATTTTGGAGATCTCAACACAAATTTCAACCTTAAACCAGGATTGGCTATTGGTTTTTTATTGAGAAGAAATTTCAATGAGAGACTATCAGTAGCTGGTGGAGTAACTTACGGTAGAATTAGTGCCAATGATGCCGATTCTAATAATTTCTACGAAAAATCAAGAAATCTTAACTTTTCATCTAATGTGTTTGACTTCAATGCAACACTAGAATTTAATTTCTTTCCATATATACATGGCAGTGATGATAATTACTATACACCATACATTTTTGGCGGATTTTCATTTTTAAAATTCAACCCAACCACTGAATTGGATGGCACAACTTATAGTTTAAGAGATTTTGGAACCGAAGGCCAATTGGCAAGCCAAGAATACGGACTTTTTTCTGGTGCATTTGTATTTGGGTTTGGTTTCAAATGGGATATCAACAGAGATTGGAGTATCAATACTTCACTAGGTGGAAGAAATCTATTTACAGACTATATAGATGATGTAAGTGACAGATTCCCTGATTTTGCAACCTTAGAAGCCAGAAGAGGAATTACTGCCGCACAATTATCTAACAGATCGCTAAATCCTGACTTTGCAATACCTGGACAACAAAGAGGCAATGGCAAGGACAATGATTTAGTTTATTTCTTTACCATTGGCATCATGAAATATTTTGGCGAATTGCCTTGTCCTGCAATCTCAAAAATCAGATACTAAGGTGGTCACACATTTTGAATTTGCATTAAGCCGTAAACCTCGGGGTTACCATATTATCACATCTGAAATATTGGCAAACATTGAGCTTCCGCAAAATGGCATTCTCAACCTATTTCTAAAACATACATCAGCAGGGCTTACCATCAATGAAAATGCAGATTCAGACGTTAGAACTGACTTTGAATCTATATTTAACCAGCTTGTTCCAAAAAACCTTCCATTTTTACAACACACGATGGAAGGTCCAGATGACATGCCTGCACATATTAAGTCTTCACTTGTCGGCTGCTCACTATCTATCCCAATTATTGATGGAAAATTAGCATTAGGAACGTGGCAAGGTGTATATTTATGTGAATTTAGAAACCATGCCGGTTCTAGAAAGCTAATTGTAAGTATTTATCAATAAATAACATGAGTATATTCATCGAAGGGCTACTATCAGGACTACTGCTAGCTTGTTCGCTTGGACCTATATTCATTGCACTCACACAAACATCGTTAGAAAAAGGAATAAAACCTGGTATGACCGTCGGAAGTGGCATTTGGTTAAGTGACATCCTCATAGTATTTCTAATGTATAAATTTTTACATAAAATTCAATCGACAATAGAAAGTCCTTCTTTCAATTTTTGGATGGGGCTTTCTGGAGGTATTATTCTAATTATTTTTGGAGCCGCTTTATTGATAAAAAAACCAAAACTAGAATACGAAAATATCAAAATAAAAAAGTCTGATTACTTTGCTTTTTGGTTGAAAGGCTTTCTTGTTAATACTGTCAATCCATTCACATTTATTTTCTGGATGGGCATCATCTCAACTTACATGATAGGTCGTAAAGTAACCGATACTCAAATCATGATTCTACTGACAACAATCATCGTTGTAATAATTCTTTCAGATATATTTAAAGTTCTTCTTGCTCATGGACTTAAAAAGTTCCTGACACCAAGTCATATCAATACAATTGCCAACCTTTCAGGTATTATCCTTATAATCTTTGGGTTATTTTTGGGTTATAAGACTTATTGAATAAGATAAACTAAATATAGAGTCTTCTATTAACCCTTGATGAATAGGACCACTCAGTAGCATTAAATTTCATTTTTCATATTGATCCTATTAACATATCGCTGCTCTGTAGCTTTCATTTATGTTGCACTTTTGTTGCTATTGATATGCCGCCACTTTGTGGTTTTTAAAACAAAGTCAATATCCAAAATTAAAAAAGCGATCAGAATTATACATCTGACCGCTTTTTTAAATTGCGTTTGTCGTTGTTTTTTCTATTTCTCTTCCAGAGCTTTAACGTTGGTGTATGATTTTTCTTGAGATTTCATATCTTTTAAAATATGAAGTACTTCTTCAAGGTAAATGTCAGTTTTGACTCCTTTCACCCACTCTTCGTTTCTTACGATTGTAGATTCATCAAAATTTATTTTTTCATTGTCAGCTTCCAAGTTCTTTACCACTAAACTTTTAACATCCTCTTCAAACAAACCATCAAACTTATCAGCTTCTTTTTCTCTTTTATCGCTTAAGTTAATAAACTTATTATAACTTAATGGATATGAAGAATCATCTCTGTTTTTCTTAAGTCTTCCAGCATTTTCATATATCAACTGAAAGTCTTTACTTGACTTAACACGTGCGTTACTCTTGGCAACTACTGAAGGCAAATCGGCTATTTTGTATACATCCTGAGAAAATTCTACTGGAGGAATCTCTGTCCAAGCCATAGCATGATCATAATCCTTTTCCCCAGTTTCAATAAAATGATAATTATCAGGCAAAACGATATCCGGCACTACACCTTTCAATTGTGTTGAGCCTCCGTCTACTCTATAAAATTTTTGCATTGTAATTTTCAAATTACCCAATGGTTTGATTTCATCATACTCTCTATATGCTCTATCCAAATCTACGAATCTTTGCACTGTTCCTTTACCAAAAGTTGAAGTACTTCCAACGATAACAGCTCTCTCATAGTCTTGTAAAGCTGCCGCAAGAATTTCAGAAGCTGAAGCGCTAAATTGATTCACCATAACTACTAGTGGTCCATTATAATGAACTGCGGAATCTTCATCATCATACACATATGCCTCACGTCCTCTTGGTTTAACTTGTACAATTGGACCATCTTCAATAAACAATCCTGACATATCTACAACATCCTTCAATGATCCACCGCCATTATTTCTAAGATCCAAAATTATAGCGTTTACATTCTCCGCATTCAATTTCTCAATTTCAGCTTTCACATCTTTTGCACAGCTGTTTCCGCCTTCATTTTCGAAAGAACTGTAAAACTTTGGCAATCTGATATAACCTACGTTCTCAACAGCATCAGGTAAATCTAGAATTAGAGATCTTGCAAATGACTCATCAATTATAACCTCATCTCTTTCTATTTCAATTTCAACTGTAGAACCATCGGCTTTATTTACCGTCAATATTACAATTGATCCTTTATCACCTCTGATCTTTTGAACCACATCATCCAATCGCATTCCCACGATATTGACAGGCTCTTCACCTTTTTGCTGAACGGCTGTAATCAAATCATCCACTTGTAATTCTTTACCTTTCCAAGCAGGTCCTCCAGGAATAATAGAAACTACTTTAGTCATATCATCTGAAGGAGACAATCGTGCACCAATACCTTCTAATTTACCGCCCATTCTAATATCAAAATCCTTCTTTTCTTTTGGGTTTAAATAATCAGAGTGTGGATCAAACAAATGAGTAATTGAATTTACATAAGTTTCAAATTTATCAGACCTTCTGTCCTTATCCAAATTTCCAAACCAAGTTTCATAAGATTCCTTAATAGCTTTAATACAGTCAGCCTTTAATTCTTTCTCAGTTTTAATTACTAGTGGTTTAACTGGCTCATCATTTTCTTCTTCCTTTTCAATAATCTCAGTTGTTTCTGGACTCATTGTTTTATACGCAGACATCTTTTCTCCCTCTTCTCTATTTTTAATTTTCTTTTCTTGATCCTTGATTTTAGATCTAAGGCGTGAATTCAAATCGTACTTCAATAATTTCCTCCAAAGGTCTTTCAACTCATCTTCACTATTTACAAATTCTCTTTTATCACGGTCCATTTCAATTTGGCCATTAACCTTAGAGAAATCCTCATCTATTACCTCATTAAAAATATCTTTTGCCCGTTGTCGAGAATTGTCAATAACATCAATTGAAGATTCAAAAAACTCAAAAGTCCTTGTATTAATTTGATCATCAATTTGAGTTTTAAAAACGGCCATTTGATCTACCTCAGGCTTAATTAAAAACCTCTTGCTTGGATCAATCATTTTAATATAATTGTCAAAAGCTTGCTCTGAGAAACTATCGTCAATGGTAGCTGGGTCAAAATGCAATGCCTCAAGATAATTGACTACAGCATTTATTATCATACTTTCCTTTTCTTTGAAATCAAATCCTGGATATACAGCACCTAAAAACAAACTACTTGAGAGTATGGAAACAATTAATAATCCCTTCAATTTCATAAATTCTATTTTATCATTTAACGACCTGTTTTAGATCGTCACTAAGTTAATTCAAATAATACTCTTCAAAACAACATTCTTGTTAAAATGTCATTCAACTAGCCGATACTGATGATTTTTATTTCAACCCTTTGATTCTTTCTCCTCCCTTTTTCAGTACCGTTGGATGCCACGGGCTTACGCTTTCCCCATCCTTTATATTTTATACGTTCACCATCAATTCCCTTGGCTACAAGGTACTTAGCTACCGCCTTGGCTCGTTGTGTCGATAAAGTATCGCAATAATCGTGCGGAGGTATATTATTGGTATGCCCCTGAATTTCAACAATAATATCTTCATTTTCGCTCAAAAAATGATAAACCTCATTTAATACTTCATAAGATTCAATATTTATGCCACTAGTATCAGCATCAAAATATAATTTGTCAATTCTTATATTTTGTCCTCTTTTCAGATTTTTCCGATCGAGAGCTAATATTGATTCAGATTTTGTTTTGCTATAAACAATTGTATCCACTTTTACCTCCCTTGAACCTCTCTCAAACACCACCTCTTTCTTCTTTTTAGCCTTATGCGCTGGCATTTTTCGCTCTATAATTTGATTTTTCTTTACCTCATTTGGCACATATAACGCAACTTCCTCGTCACATGGGATAAGAGTAAAATCTGATGCTCCATCAACTAAAACATGGCCATTATATGGAAAAAGGACAGGAGACTTCCATTTAGCTGCAATTTTTATAAATTGATAATCTCTAGAAGGTTCAATTTTAAAATTATACAGTCTCCATTCTTTATGATCAATGGCTGGTGACTCTGCAAGAGCTTCTGTCTCAGCACAAAATCCATTTCCTCCATATAACATTAAGACTGTAGGTTGAGAAAAATTCTTCTTGACATTACCTCCATTGGCAATAGCACTAAAGTATGTCGGACTCATTGATAAATAAACAGAAAAACTATAACATTTACCTGCCCTCAATGGCATTGCCAACCTCTGAGACAAAGATTCAAATGAATCACTTTCCCTAACAACCATTCCCAAATAAGTCTTTCCTTGGGCTGAGGCCTGTTCATTATCCCAAAAAGATTCCTCTCTATTTACACCTTGATGAATATCTGGAGGTGATTCTTCTCGAAAATCAATTGTCCCACAATCAAACCATCCCTTTATGGCATGATCATGCTCAAGACTTCCTCGCCTTGGCCTATCTTCAAATCCACCATTTATTAATCTTACATTTTGCGAAAGTGCAGGAAATGCATAACATATAAGTCCTAAAAAAACTGTAGAAATATAAAATCCTCTTTTCATTTTACTCTTAATCATGAAAATATTTGTGCTTACTACTAAATAATGGAAAACTTAGGAATTTTGTTTCTCTTTTGCTGAGTATTATAGAAATATTAACGCATTATTTATACTAATCACCTTATTTTAAATAAGAATAACAGAATAAACAAAAATATTGACCATTATCATGTAATTTAAATCATTCCCTATATTCCAACGTATTTCAATATTTAAGCGTCTATATTAAAAAAGAACAGTTATGAAAAATTTCAAGGCTTTGACAATACTTGGATTATTATTAATTTTTATTTCATGCAATAAAGAGAGTTCATCCTGTACAGATATAGAAGATGGTGTTGCGTTTGAGTTTAAAGAAGGTGATGTTTTTTGTATAAATGACTATGACATAACTATTACTCAAGTCATGGATGAAAGATGTCCTTGTGACGTAGTATGCATTTGGGAAGGTGAGTTTTTATTTATACTTGATATCTTAAATGAAGATGATGAAACCATACAGTATACTCACCACGCGGAATCACTGATTACACAACCAAATCCAAGTCCAACAGGCTTGACATTTTCAAAGGTTATTTTAAAAAGCAATGATTCATGTGAGGATCCAATGGCTATTTCAGACATGGTTTTTGAGATGACTATTAATTGAATAATTATTACACCGATGATTTGAGTTTTTTCTTTAATGCAAATAATTCATCTCGATATTGCGCTGCAGTCATAAAATCTAAATCTTTAGCTGCTTTTTTCATCTTGCGCTCTGTCTGAGTTATCGTTTTTTCCAATTGATCTCTGTTCATATATTGGATCAAAGGATCAGCTGCCAAATTTGGTTCATCAGGTTCTATATATGCTTTACTGGTGGCGCCTCTGATATCCAAAATGGTTTTCTGTGACATAATTTCCTCCTTCGACTTTGATATAGTCGTAGGTGTGATTCCATGCTTTTCATTGTGGGCCATCTGAATAGCGCGACGTCTATTGGTCTCATCAATCGTCATTTGCATTGAACCCGTTATCTTATCTGCATAAAAAATAACAAGTCCATTTGAGTTACGTGCCGCACGGCCTGAAGTCTGTGTCAACGATCTCTGATTTCTTAAAAAACCTTCTTTATCTGCATCCAAAATAGCAACCAATGAAACCTCAGGTAAATCCAAGCCTTCTCTCAATAAATTTACTCCAACCAAAACATCAAAAACACCAAGCCTTAAATCTCTAATGATCTCTACCCTATCCATTGTGTCAACCTCCGAGTGAATGTATCTTACCTTTACATTAAGTTGCACCAAATACTTGGTCAATTCCTCGGCCATTCGCTTCGTCAATGTTGTAACCAAAACACGTTCTTCCAAATGAATTCGCTTGTTTATTTCTTCTAGAAGATCATCAATCTGATTAAGACTTGGACGTACATCTATTGGCGGATCAAGCAAACCCGTTGGTCTTACAATTTGCTCAACGACTACCCCCTCTGTCTGTTCCAACTCATAATTCCCAGGTGTAGCACTCACATAAATTACTTGATTTGTTACACCCACAAATTCATCAAAATTAAGTGGTCTGTTGTCAATTGCAGATGGCAATCTGAAACCAAAATTTACAAGATTCAATTTACGTGCACGGTCTCCTCCCCACATGCCTCTTACTTGTGGAAGTGTAACATGACTTTCATCAACGATCATCAAATAATCATCTGGAAAATAATCCAAGAGACAGAATGGTCTTGTACCAGGTTTACGCCCATCAAAAAACCTAGAGTAGTTTTCTATCCCATTACAGTATCCCAGTTCACGCATCATTTCAAGATCAAAAGTAGTACGTTCTTTAATCCTTTTGGCTTCTATGTATCTGCCTTCTTCTTCAAAGAATTTTTCATGCGCGAACAATTCATCTTCAATTTCTCTTATGATACCATTAAATCTATCTTTTGGTGCTACATAAAGATTGGCAGGAAAAACCGCCGCATGCTCCAATGATGTAATACGCTTACCTGTTTCCAATTCCAGTTGATCTAACTCTTCAATTTCATCACCAAAAAAAGTCACACGCAAACCATAGTCAGCATATGGCAAATGTATATCAACAGTATCTCCTTTAACACGAAATGTTCCTCGCTTAAAATCAGTAACTGTACGCGAGTACAAGACTTCCACCAGTTTGTATAAAAATTGATTCCTAGGAAATTTTTGGCCTTTTTCTAATCTGATAATACCAGATTTATAATCTTCTGGATTTCCCATACCAAAGATGCAAGACACTGATGCAACGATAATAACATCACGGCGTCCAGATAATAAAGAAGATGTCGCACGCAATCTCAACTTATCAACTTGTTCGTTGATTTGAAGATCTTTTTCAATGTAAGTATCACTATGTGATATATAAGCTTCTGGTTGATAATAATCATAGTAAGATACAAAGTACTCGACAGCATTATCCGGAAAAAACTCTGTCAGCTCACTGAATAATTGAGCAGCCAATGTTTTATTATGTGTCAACACCAATACCGGCCTACCAACTTGCTGAATAACATTGGCAACAGTGAATGTCTTTCCAGATCCAGTTACACCCAAAAGAACTTGCTCCTTCTCATTTTGATTAAGGCCATTGACCAATTGCTCTATAGCTTGAGGTTGATCTCCTGTTGGTTCATATTTAGATGTTAATTTGTATGCCATTATATGTCTGTCATTTTCTAAGTGCTCAAAAAGCCAAAAGAAAGGCCACTAGCCTCTTTCATAATTAGATTTGCAAAAATAATGGAGTTCTTAACATAAAACATCATTTTTTTAGGATTTGGGGGAAAGTCACAAATATTGAAAAAGGCTGACGATTTATGCCAGACTTATTACTTCACTCTTCTCAGCTAGCCTTGGGCATAACCAAAAGCTGTTTTGTAGAAGGTTCCATCTTTATACTTAGCAAAAAATTGCGTTTACTATTGGGCTATGACTTCCATTCTTGGTATCATATTTTAACTATATGTTTTCTAAATGATTTATAATTTGAAATAAAAAAAGTAGGATAATATTCTTCGTATAAAAGTCTCAGGACAAACTCTTGTTTTAAGGACAATCGAGCATACTCTAAAACCAGCTTAGAATAGTTGTTTTTTGTCACAGATAAGTCTTCATCCATGCTTTTTTAGAACTATCTGATTTGTTTTACTATTTTTGAAAACATGAAAAACATATTTCTCATATTATTTGGCTTGCTCTTTGGTCAGATGTATGCACAAATAGATTCACATTATTGGACACATCAATATGGAGCCAAAGGTTTGTTATTGAACGGTGCTGTAATAGCTTCATCTGAAGATGAAACCAACATTTTCTATAACCCTGGTGCTATTGGTCAGGATGATAACCTTGGTTTTGCATTCTCTTTTCTTTCACCAACTTACGCAAATCTCCAAGCCAATAATTTCTTGGGAGATAATACTTCATTAACCGATAGTGGTCATGATTTCTCACCTGGCTTTGCAGCTGTTCGTTGGCAACCATTTAACAATAAAAAATTGACATTAGGCATCGCTTCTTTTGAACGGTTTAAGTCAGACATTAATTTCGAAAATCGTATCACAGATCAAGTTAATGAAACTGGATTTTTTGTCTTACGTGCTGATCTTGACCTTAAAAGAAAAATATCTGAAGATTGGTTTGGAGTAGGCTTATCATATAACATAACAGACAATTTTGGATTCGGTGTGTCACAATTTTCAGCTTGGCACAGCCAAAGATTAGATGTTAAATTAATCAAAGAAATTTTCACAACTATTAACCCTCAATCTGTAGTCGCTTCTTGGCGTTCAGATTTTAGTTATAATATATCAACGTATAGCGGATGGGTGACCAAACTTGGGGTGTCTTTTAAAATAGACAGCATTAGATTGGGTGCTACATTAACTACACCAACTTATGGTATTTTAAAATCAAGTGCCAAATATCGGCTAGATGACCAACGTACAATAAAAGAAGATAACCTAAATTATGTTATTTCTAATAGGAATGACACCAACCTTAACAATTATAGAACACCCTGGTCAATTGGATTTGGCACAGAATATCTTTTGGGTAAAGTCGTAGTATCCTTTAGTTGTGAATACTTTTCGAAAATTAATGAATACACAGTTTTTAGCGAAGTAGATGATAGTTTTAATGGCTCTACAACTGGAGATGCTGAAGTAGTTGTAAATGTAAAAAGTAAGAACCTGGCTGTTTTCAATTTTGCAGGAGGAATTCAAATCAAAAAAAGTGATAAAGTAACTTTACTCGGCGGATTTAGAACAGATTTCAATCAAGATAACAGTTTACTGCTAAATGACAGTGCTGAGTATCTTGGATCAGCACCTGATATTTTCCACATTTCTGGAGGAGCTATGTTTATCTATGGAAAAAACGTATTTTCAATTGGAGTAGACTTGGGGTATGGCGCTAGAAGTGGTGCACCACAATTCATAGACTTTAGTGATGTCAATATTGATAACCTTTTTTCTTTCAGTGGGAAAAATAATGTGTCCAACAATTTTTATTCGGTTATGTTATTTATTACCTATGACTTTATTTTTGCGTCCAGAGGTGAGTGATGTTCACTGCGTTCGCTTGACGGTCGCTTCACTTGACGGGCGTTCGCTTTACGGTCGCTTACTTCGTGTGCTTGGCGGTCGTTCACTGCGATCTCTTTGCGGGCTCTTCGCTTCTTTTGCTTTGTGATAAACATTAATTATATATTTTCGTTATTTGAAATAGTCTTAGGAATTAGTTATTTAAAAACTGATATGAATGCTTAATTATAAAGAATACGGATCGGGAGAACCTATTATTGTTTTGCATGGTCTGCTTGGTATGTTGGACAATTGGCATTCATTTGCTAAAAAACTCGGAGAAGACTATTGGGTCATTTCTGTGGACCAACGCAATCATGGCAAGTCCTTTCATTCAGAGGATTTTGATTATAACTTATTGAGCTCAGACTTGATGACATTGCTCGAAGAGATGCACATACCTAGTTGTCATGTTTTAGGTCACTCAATGGGAGGAAAAACAGTAATGCAGTTTTTAAATGATTATCCTGATGTTGTAGACAAAGCCATTGTTGTTGATATCAGTCCGAAAATGTACGAAGGTGGTCATGAGATGATTTTTGAGGCTTTAAAAAGTGTTGACCTCAACAAAATTAAAAGCCGGAAAAATGTACAAGATATTTTGATGGAAAGTATACAAAGCATAGGAGTTGTGCACTTTTTAATGAAAAATCTGAGCCGAAAACCTGAAGGTGGTTTTGAATGGAAAGCCAATGTTCAGGTTTTGGATAAACAATATGATTCTATAAAAGCGGGTATTTCTTTTGATGAAATTATTGAAACACCAACTTTATTTATAAAAGGAGAAAAATCGGGCTATATCAATGAAGAAGATGAAGTCCTAATCTCAGAGCAATTTGAAGAAGTAAAAGTGATCACCATCGAAAATGCAGGCCATTGGGTCCATGCTGATCAGCCAGAAGCCTTGCTAAATACCGTTAAAGATTTTTTAAAGACGTAATCGGAAACCACTTTTGTACTAATTGCATTGTTATAAGTATTATACTTGTGTTTCATTGATTTAATGTCTCAATAGTTCGAGATGTTTTTTAATTATATAAATGGTTTTTCTATGAAAATTGCACGAATTGCACTTTTAGCTTGTGTTTTTATTGGTATTTCTGCTACAACATTTAAAAATGACAAACTGTATGAAATAACTAAAAACATTGAGATTTTTATAAATGTTTATAAGGAATTGAATGCCAATTATGTCGATGATCTTGATCCAAGTGAATTGATGAAAGTCGGATTGGATGCCATTGTGGGTTCATTAGATCCGTACACAAATTATATTTCTGAATCTCAAGTATCTTCTTATCGTTTAAATACCGAAGGAACTTATGATGGAATTGGGGCAATAGTAAAAATGGTAGATGATTATGTTACAATTATTGAACCGCATGAAGACAGTCCTGTTTTAAAGGCTGGGTTGCAAGCTGGGGATCAAATTATAGGTATTGAGGGAAATCCAACAGACGGAAAATCATTAGAAGATGTTACTAATTTTTACAGAGGAGTTGCAGGTACCTCTGTACGTATGAAAATCAGAAGAAAAGGAACAGAAGATTTTAATGTAGATATAAAGAGATCTGCAGTCAACATTCCTAATGTACCCTATTCTGGTTTTGTCGAAGAAGGAATTGGCTATATTTCACTGACTACGTTTACTGCTGATGCTGGTAAAAACATTAGAATAGCTTATAAAGAATTAAAGGACGAAAACAGCAATTTGAAAGGACTCATACTTGATTTGAGAGATAATGGAGGTGGTCTTTTACGTGAAGCAATTGGAATTTCTAATATTTTTGTTCCTCAGAATAAGGAAGTTGTAAGTGTAAAAAGCAAGGTTCGAGACAGAGATGAGACTTATAGAACTTTAGCGGCGCCATTAGATTTAGAGATTCCATTGATTGTTTTAATCAACAAAAGCTCCGCTTCTGCATCAGAGATTGTTTCTGGTGTTATGCAAGATCTGGACCGTGGTGTACTTATGGGTCAAAGAAGTTATGGTAAAGGATTGGTGCAAAACACCAAAGAGGTTGGTTACAATTCACGTGTAAAAATCACAACGTCTAAATACTATATCCCAAGTGGCCGATGCATCCAAAGTGTGGAGTACAAAGATGGTGAACCAGTAGATATCGCTGATGACAAAAGGTCAAAATTCAAAACAGCAGGCGGCAGAACAGTACTTGATGGCGGTGGAGTTACACCTGATATCATTTTACCAGTTGAGAAAAAATCAGATGTCTTGAATGGTCTAAATAATCAATTTATGGTTTTCAAGTTTGCAAATGAGTATTTTGAAACTATGGATACTTCACAAATTGAAGATGAAATCACGTTTACTGATTTTGATGCCTTTAAGTTATTTGTAAATAAAGCCAATTTTGAATATGAAACACCAGCTCAGAAGGCTTTGAAACAGGCTAAAGAAAAATTAGAGTCCGAAGATAGGAATGCCTTGTCTGCTCAAATTGAAAGTATAAATGCAAGTATTGAGGCAAGCAAGCAAAAGGCTTTAGATGCTGCGAAACAAGAAATCATTAATGACATTGAAATTACTTTGGCTACACGTATTTTTTATTCAAAAGGTCGTGTGTTCCAAAAATTGAAGAATGACAAAGATATCGATGCAGCAATAGAGCTATTTGGAGATATGGATAAATATTACAGGACATTAGGCACATTCAGGTGATTAGGATTATATCAGATTTCATTCTAAAATTTAATCTAAATAGTTAATGATTACGATTTTAAACCTTGAAACATCAGCTTTGGCTTGTTCTGTTTCAATTGGTCAAGACGGACAAACATTGATTTCAAAGGCTTCCGACGGTGAATGGAAGCACAGCCGAGAGATTACACTCTTGATAAGAGAATGTTTAAGTAAATCAGGTTTATCATTTGACGATATACATGCTATAGCTATAAGTGGAGGCCCTGGTTCTTATACTGGCCTTAGAGTTGGCGCCTCAGCAGCAAAAGGTATTTGTTATGCCAAAAACATCAAATTGATAGCTGTGAATACCTTAGAGATCATCGCTTTTCCTTTTTCAGATCAAATCACAGAAAATGGATTTATCATTCCACTGATAGATGCCAGAAGAGATGAGGTATATTATAATATATATAACAAACAAATGCAATCTCAACTGGAAACCACAAATCTAATATTAGATGCTTCTAGTTTTGAGGAATATACCTCTGAGGCGGTAATTGTTTGTGGTGATGGAGCTCAAAAATCCATTCCATTGATTCAAAAACCCCAATTTGAATACTTTCCTTCAAAATCATTGGCTAAAAACATGTCGATGCTGTCTTTTAAGAAATACGGTGCGGGAGAATTTGAAGATATCGCCTACTACAGCCCTTTTTACTTGAAATTGCCCAATATTACAAAGAGTAAGAAGCAGTTATTTTAATTTCATCGTGACATCTTGGTTGTAAAGAACCAAAACCAATATTTAAGCTTCAATACTATACTTTGATGAAAATTATGCCTCTCATCTCTGGTTTGAAACCCATAATTCTTACTAAATGTTATAAAACAGACCGAAACAAATAACACTTCTTTCACATATAATGGAAACTATCTTACACATTGAGATTGTTATAAAACTGTAAACTGTTGTAAATCAAGGGGTTTTTAATAGGTATTACCCCACATATAAGTTTTTGGTACAGTTTTGGTATTAATGCTATTCGTATTAAATCAACTTTATTTTTAAAACTTACCTAATGAGAAATAAGAAAAATGAAACTGTTACCCTTAAAAAAGGAGCGAGTGATATACAGTTGGATTACGCAGACCTAAGAAAAGCCGTGTTAGTCCTAAGAGCAGTAAATCACAAGTTAAGACAGCGTATCATTGATTTGCTAGAAAATAGCCAGACGATGACAGTAACTGACATCTATATTAAACTAAGATTAGAGCAGTCAGTGGCTTCTCAACATTTAGCGATTTTGAGAAGAGCCGGCGTTGTTATAACCGAAAGACAAGGTAAGTTCATTTATTATTCGCTAGATAAAGACAGATTAAATCAGATATCCAAGTTGGTCGAAGACCTTGCTGGATAATTTATTCTTAATAGGGTAATATTTTTCTCGGTAAAAAGTTGTTAGTCATGCTGATTAACAACTTTTTTTAGTGGCTGCCCTTAATTAAGAAAAACATTTAAAGAGTTGAATTCCTTATGCGCCCAGCTCCAGAACTGCCATAGAATGATATATATATTGTCTTTTCATACATAAATTACAGATTAAGTTCTTTTTACATATGTATACTACTAGATAACATTAGATAACAAATTACATTTTTTTGTAATATTTCTTTTTTTCCTCGAAAGATTTCTACATCTTTGTTTTAAGGTCAACAATAAAAAAAGAAAACTACGTGAACTAATGAATCAAACTAAGGTTAAATTCGATCACCAAAAGCTGCAATACTCTACGGTATTGATGAAAGCTTTAGCGCATCCACTACGCTTAAAAATATTGGAATACATTGATAGTCAAGGTATTATTAACGTCAACAAAATCTACAACACTTTAGGTATTGAGCAGTCTGTAACTTCTCAGCATTTAAGATTGTTAAGATTAGCTGGAGTTGTAAATGCTAGTAAAGAAGGCAAATACGTACACTACGACATCAATTACGAAGTACTGGCTAAAACTGAAAAGGCAGTCAATAACTTTTTGGGGAAATAAACACTCCCCTACTCAAAACTCATTTCACCTCCTCATAAAACTCATTATGGGGATTTCATATTTATTGATATATCATATTTTGTATCAATCTTATATGAATACTTTTCCTTTAAAGTATCTATTGTTATTCTCCGCACTAAGAAGATTTAAATAATTTTGCCTTTTTTCGGGTCAGCCAAGATCTAGATAGCATATTTCCCTACAATTTAATAGTATTATTAAAATCTACTAACACCTTTTATAATATTTTCTGGAATTATCTTTTAAGCAATTCACATATTGCCTATCAGATTTGTAAGTAAGAGATTTTTTTAATATCAATCCACAGACTGCTCAGGTATTGTCACCACTGCTTCTGCTTTTTCAATTTTCTTCTTACCACTTGATAAAAAGTATGATCTATAAAAAACAATTATCAAAAAGACACCCACAGAGATAGCTGCGTCAGCAACATTAAAGACAGGTTTGAAAAAGGCAAAATTATCACCACCCACAAATGGCATCCAAGAAGGCCAAGTTGAATTGATCAATGGAAAGTAAAACATATCAACTACTGAACCTTGAAGAAAACCTGCATAACCAGCGTCGGGTAAAAATTGAGCTATCTCACAATGATAACATGATCTCGAAAAAACCAAGCCATAAACTGCACTGTCAATTATATTGCCAATAGCACCGGCTATAATCAAACCAAAGCTAATTTGCAATCCTAGTGATTCTTTGGATTTGATTATTGCATTAAGAAAGTGGATTAGAAATCCTACCATAATAATTCTGAAAATGCTCAATACATATTTTCCAGCAACTCCACCCAGTGTCAACCCAAATGCCATGCCTTCATTTTCGACAAAATGAATTCTTGCCCAATCAAGACCTAGTATATTGTACCCACCACCTATGGAGTAATTTAATTTGATATGGATTTTGAGCCATTGATCCAATATAATTACCAATGCTATTATCGCTACTATAAGTCCTGTTTTCTTCGTCAAAATTTCCGCGTTTAATTCTTTTTCTGTTTCGCTACTATACTTAAAGTGGCATGAGGCACTGCTTTCAATCGTTCTTTAGATATCAGCTTACCTGTTTCTCTGCAAACACCATAAACCTTATTGGCAATTCGCAATTTTGCATTATTTAAATGCTGGATATGCTTTTTTTGACGTGCTGCCATTTGTTGCAATCTAGAACTTTCGAAAGTACCAGTTCCATCATCTAAGTTTTTAAGCTTTGTACTGCCATTGTCAGCAAGCTCTTTAATTTGTGCAAAATAGTAATTTAATTCTTCATGTGCTTTTTCAAGTTTTACGTCAATAAGTTGATCAAACTCGTGAAGCTCATCATCCGAATATCTTGTTTTTTCAGTCATAACATTCAAATAGATTACTTAAAAGTATATTATTGGACTAGTTAAATACCCGCATCTTTTGCTCTGCCAGAGTATAAATTGCTATTTATCTTTAATAGATAATATGTCTGCTTTAGCGCAACCAAAGATAATCGCTTTTCATACTTTTATCTTTAAAAATAGATTAATTCCTATATAATATTGTCAAAAATGCCATTTTCTAGCCTTACCGAATAACTTAAGTAGTTGATTTTCAATTATTTATACTTTATAATTCTGAATTCATGTTTATAAAAAGCAAATTATGAGATTATATATATTGTTTTTATTTGTTTTCTTAACTGGCCTAAAATCCGGATTTTCTAATCTGATAGAAGAAAAAACATTTATTGATCCAATACTTATGGATCTTTTAAACGATCAAGATATAGTAGATTGCTTGATTTCTTTTGACAGAAAAGCAAATGTTTATCCGGCTAAGTTCTTAAAAACAAAACAAGAAAAAGGGAAATTTGTATTTGACATTTTGCAAAAAGTAAGTGTTGAATCACAAAAACATATCCTCTTATATTTAGACAAAGAAAAAATTGATTACAATTCATACTATGTTGTGAATGCCATTGCTGCCAAATTAAATCTAGATCAAATATTAGCGATTTCTGAATTCAATGAAGTAAAAGCTATTGCACACAATCCAACTGTGAGATTAGAAAAGCATATCACAGAAAACTATACATTATCCAAAGAATTACCAGAACCAGAATGGGGAATCAAAATGATTCAAGCTGATAGTGTTTGGAAGCTAGGATACGAGGGTGACGGTGTGGTGATAGGTGGTCAAGATACTGGTTTTGAATGGGAGCATCCTGTATTGAAAAATAAGTACAGAGGTCAAAATCAAAACGGGGTTGATCACAATTACAATTGGCATGATGCTATTAGAGAAATAAATGAAGGCAGTGAAGATAGTATAAATCCATGTGGACTTAATTCACCTTTTCCATGCGATGACAACAACCATGGTACACATACTATGGGAACGATGATTGGTTCTGATTCTATGAATGCAATTGGTGTTGCTCCAAAAGCAAAATGGATTGCTTGTAGAAATATGGAAAGAGGCTTAGGTAAACCAAGTACTTACATAGAATGCTTTGAGTGGTTTTTGGCGCCGACCAATCTTGATGGTAATTTCCCTGACCCAAATCTAGCTCCTGATGTTATAAATAACAGTTGGAGTTGTCCTGAAGATGAAGGATGCAATGAAACAAATTGGGAGATGATGGAAGATGCTATTATCAATCTAAAGGCAGCAGGTATTGTAGTCGTTGTTTCTGCTGGGAATGAAGGGAGAGACGGTTGTGGAACCATAGCCAGGCCTCCTGCAATGTTTGAATCTTCGTTTGCAATTGGAGCAACACGTGCTAATGATACAATTGCAGCCTTTAGCAGTCGTGGACCAGTTCTTATAGACTCCTCATTTAGATTGAAACCTGATGTTTCTGCACCAGGTCATAACGTAAGATCTTGTGTTAGAAATGGAGAGTTTAATAGTTTTTCTGGGACAAGTATGGCTGGGCCTCATGTTGTGGGAGCTGTGGCTTTAATTATAAATGCGAATCCAAGTCTAAGAGGCAGGGTAGAGATTATTGAAAATATTTTAATTGAAACAGCCGTCAACAAATTTGCAGATATGGATTGCTTTGATTTCTTAGGCCAAAATGCTCCAAATCATGTTTATGGTGCTGGAAGAATTAATTTATTGAAAGCCGTAGAATTGGCAAGTGTAGTTTCTTCAGTTAAGGATGAAATACCAGAACCATTTTCTTTTAAGATATATCCAAACCCTGCTTTTGATGTTATCAATATTGATGCTTCTCATTCTCAATTTTCCGATTATAAAATAAGCCTTTTCAATGTTGAAGGCAAACTTTTAAAAGTCAAATCTGATAGCCCCAAAGCACTTAGCCTGGATGGTCTTGCTAGTGGAATGTATGTTGTGAAGTTAGAAAGTAATATGGGTTCTGCTTTTGAACGGTTGGTAATTGGGCGGTAATTTATTTAATGATTAATAAGGAATAATTAAAAGATTATGGATTATGGATTATGGATTATGGAATAAAAAAATAATGATTAAATAGGTAGTAATCTATAATTAGGAAAACGTGTATGTTCCCTACTTTCTTTCAAAATTCCTGTGAATGATAATTATGAATTATGAATTATGAATTATGAATTAAAATACGAAAAAATCGTCATTAAACCATTTAGTAATTGTTGGCATTTTTAACATTGAAAGCATTGTTGACACAAATTACATTGCCCTCAAATAGCCTCTGGAAATAGAAGCACAATCGACATCGGAATTGCATTGTTCAACGCATGAATGTAAATGCTTGCCCATATATTATTTCTTACACGAATATATCCTAAATATAAAGCTAAAATAAACTGAGGCAAGACTAAAATAGGTGTATAATACCAATATTCAATCTCATTGAAATTGAAGATGTGTACATAAGCAAAAATTACAACACTGGCATAAAAAATTACACCAAAATATTTGATAAAGTTGGTCTTTATCTTGTCTTGAATTTTTTCACTTTTAAACAGCCATCCTATGATACCAACGGCGGCAAACAACATTCCTAGGGTAGTTGCAGGATCGATATAGTCATTTGATTTAAAAAAGAAAATGACCCCAAATAACAACAACCCAATTATTCCAATTATACTCAATGGATATTTTAAAAAACCACGAAATATAAACTCTTCTAAAAAAGGAGCCGCTATAACAGCCATTAAAAATATTAGAAACTTCGGCATCTGCTCAAACAAATCTTTGAATTTGTGAGAATCATCTTCAAAACCAATCAAGGAAAACATCATACTTGCGACAGCCATTTCAAAAATAAAGAGTATGAAAAACATAACAGTCAGGTTCTTTATAGATATAGGACTGTTCTGTTTGTAATTGAAGGTAGGATTGCATAAAAAGTTGTAAAAGTCCTTAATTGATTGTTCTATTCTCAAAATTTATTGTTTTCGTGAAGATCCAGTGCACGTAATATCCTAATTTATCCTAACATATCAAAAAAATGTAGGTTTTGATAAGGTTGTATGGCTTAACTCCTATTCTCAGATTATACAGAGAAAGTCATAGCTTGAATAAAAGAATATAATTATCTTCGCGGCATGCAGAATACAGAAGTAGGTAAGAGCTATTTAGACGGATTGAATGATATACAGCGAATGGCTGTTACAACTATAAATGGACCAGTAATGGTTATTGCAGGACCTGGCTCTGGGAAGACTCGGGTTTTGACGTTTAGAATAGCTCATTTACTCAAGTCTGGCGTTCCTCCATATCAAATTTTGGCTCTTACTTTTACCAATAAAGCGGCCAGAGAGATGAAAGATAGGATCGAAACGGTTGCTGGTGGAGATGCATATAAAGTATGGGCTGGCACATTTCACTCGATTTTTGCAAGAATATTACGTGTTGAAGCACATAAAATTGGCTACCCAAATGATTTTAGCATTTACGATACAGATGACTCTAAAAGTGTTATCAAGGAAATTATCAAATCATTAAGCCTAGATCCTAAAGTTTATAACGTTGGGGCAATTCGTTCACGAATTTCAAGTGCCAAGAGTAATTTGATTACGCCCAAGATGTACCCAGGAAATGAAGAGTTGATGGAACAGGATAAAATGAACCGTCGACCCATGACATTTAAAATCTATGAAAAATATGTCGCTAAGTGCAAGCGTGCTGGAGCCATGGACTTTGATGATTTACTCTTACAGATGTTTAGGTTATTGTATCAGAACCCTGAAAACGTAAGAGCAAAATACCAAGCTCAATTTAAGTATTTAATGGTTGATGAGTTTCAAGATACCAACTTTTTACAGTATGAAATTCTAAAGCTATTTGTGATTTATGATGGGAGCGAACAAAACGTTTGTATTGTAGGAGATGATGCGCAAAGTATCTATTCTTTTAGAGGTGCCACAATTGAGAATATCTTGCAATTTGAATCTGACTTTCCAGAAGTTAAAACCTATAAACTAGAGCAAAATTACAGATCAACTTCTTATATCGTCAAAGCTGCCAACGAAGTTATTACTTACAATGAAAAGCAGATAAAAAAAGAAATATGGACTGACAAAGAGGAAGGGCATAAGATAAAAATCATCAAAGGGATGACTGATGGTGAAGAAGGGAAAATGGTTGCTGATTCTATAATCGAACATAAGAACAGACATTCACTTGCCAATAAGGACATTGCTATTCTTTACCGTACAAATGCACAGTCAAGAGTTTTTGAAGAGCATTTAAGACGATCTAATATTGCTTATAAAATCTATGGCGGTTTGTCTTTTTACCAACGTAAAGAGATAAAAGATATGGTTGCTTATATGCGACTCGCTACAAATTACAAAGATGACGAAGCATTGAAACGCGTCATTAATTATCCCAAGAGAGGAATTGGGGCAACTACAATAACTAAATTGACAGATCTTGCCAATGATAATGAAGTCTCAATGTGGCAATGCCTTAATCAGATCGAACTAAAACCTAGAGCCAAACAATCGGTTGGGAAATTTATTAGCATCGTCAAAGCCAGTCAGGAGAAAGCACAAACAATGGATGCTTATCAGACTGCATTGTTTATCGCAAAACGATCTGGAATTGTTGATGGATTTAAAGCAGAAAATAATATTGAAGCTCAGAACAGACTTGAAAATATCAACGCACTCTTAGATGGTATTCAAGAATTTGTTGAAGACGATGTACTGGATGAAGGAGAAGACATCAACAAGCAAGAACGTACGTTGACCAATTTTTTACAGACGATTTCCTTGATGACCGATCAAGATAAAGACGTTGACAATGTTGATACAGTCACTTTACTTTCAGTACATGCTGCAAAGGGCTTGGAATATAAAGCAGTTTTTGTTGTAGGAATGGAAGAAAACTTATTTCCATCATATATGTCATTAGCCGCTCCAGATCAATTGGATGAAGAGCGTAGATTGTTTTATGTTGCAATAACTAGGGCTGAAGAATTTTTGACATTGAGTTATGCAAACAGTCGCTACCAATATGGGCAAATGCGATTCAATGATCCAAGCAGATTTTTAGAAGAAATCTCAGATGACAATATCGAAGCCAGTATTTCTATTACCAAAAAACCACAATTTGGAACACCTAAAATTTTAGGTAAGTTTAAACCTATAGGAAGTGCTTCAAAACAAAAAGCATTGACAATTGATCCAAAGGATTTTAAACCAAATGACAAATCAGAAATTAAAGTGGGTCAAACTGTTTTGCATATGAATTTTGGCCATGGTGAGGTCCTATCAATTGATGCAAGAAAAGTAGCTACCATAAGATTTCCAAACCTACACGAGAATGCAGAAAAGAGAATTATGTTAGATTATGCAAGGTTGCAGATTGTTGAGGAGAATTGATTTATCTGAAAAGATACCACAGCCAATACAACTTTAGATAATAAAATATAAGAAAGAAAATGTAATGCATTCTTTACAAAATTATAATTTCGACTAATTGATCAATGGCTTAATCGAATAAAAGCTATAATTCATCATGAATTGTTTTTATTGACTCATCATAAAAAATTAATTCATGAAAATAACTCTAAACTTTATTGTACTGCTAATGTTTGCTGGTATTATGCAAGCACAAGTCAGTGCCAAATTGATACAGACTCCTGATGTATCCGAAACTCACATTTGTTTTACTTTTGGAGATGATCTTTGGATCGTTGCCAAAGCAGGTGGAAATGCTACAAGATTAAGTTCCCCTGTTGGTAGAGAAACCAATCCAAAATTCTCACCAGATGGTACAACCGTCGCATTTCAAGCCAATTATGATGGTAGCAATGATATTTATACCATACCCAAATTAGGTGGTATTCCAAATCGTGTAACAGGACATGGTTGGGCTGAAACCATTTTAGACTGGACATCTGATGGATCACAAATATTATTCAGTACAAGTTCAGAAAGTGGCAAACAAAGATGGTCACAATTTTATCTTGTCGAAAAAGATGGTGGACTACCCGAAAAGCTACCTGTTGAATTGGGTGCATATGCTAATCTTTCAGATGACAAAAAGCAATTGGCTTTTACAGATAAGTCAAGAGCATTTAGAACGTGGAAAAGGTACAGAGGTGGAACTGCTCCGGATATTCACATTATGAATATGGAGACGCTTGCATCAGAAAACATTACTAAAAATGATGCAAATGATGAAATGCCGATGTGGCACGGATCAATTATATACTACTTGTCAGATAAAGGGGAAGCATTAAGAAATAACATTTGGAAGTATGATACACAAACTAAAGCGCATACACAAATAACTTTTTTCAAAGATTTTGATATTCATTTTCCATCTAAAGGTCCTTCAGATATTGTATTTGAAGCAGGAGGTGAAATCCACTTATTGAACTTAAGTACTGAGCAACATGCAACAGTACAAATAAATGCAATAGGCGACTTTGCAAGATTAAAGCCTGTAACTAAAAGTGTTGGTAAAAATGTAGAACATTTCTACATATCTCCAGATGGTAAACGTGCTTTGGTCGAAGCAAGAGGAGATGTATTCACATTGCCAAAGAAAAAAGGATTTGTAAAGAATATTACCAGGACTTCTGGAGTAGCAGAAAGATTTCCAGCTTGGTCTCCAAACGGAAAATCAATAGCATACTTCAGTGATAAATCTGGGGAATACGAATTGACAGTTAGAGATTTAAAAAGTGGAGAAGAGAAAAAAATAACAAACCTAGGTCCAGGATATAGATACAATATTTTCTGGTCACCTGACAGCAAGAAAGTTGCATTTGTTGATCAAACAATGACATTTAATATTGTGGATATCCAAACTGGCGAATTAGATAAATTTGACAAGGACAATACTTTGTATCAAGGAGGTCTTGAAGGATTTAATGTAAGTTGGTCATCTGACAGTCAGTGGGTCGCTTATGTTAAAAATAAAGAAGGCATCAATACTGCTATTTATGTTTACAACTGCAAAACAAAAAAAATCCAGCAAGTTACAAGTGGATTCTACTCTGACAATCAAGTTGAATTTGGACCTGATGGAAAATATTTATACTTGACTACTAATCGTAAAATTTCTCCAAGTTACAGCGATTATGACAACACTTGGGTTTATCCAAATGCAACTCAAGTTGGCGTTATCACATTGAGAAAAGATGTGGAACATCCAATGGCTCTTGAAAATGATGAAGTTGAAATGAAGGAAGAAGAAAAAGCTAAGGACGATGATGATGATGATGATGATGATGACAAGAAAAAGAAAAAGAAAAAATCAAAAAAGAAGAAAGGTAATGATGATGAAAAAGATGATGATGATAAGGAAGATAAAGATGATGATAAGGAAGATAAAGATGTAAAAATTGATTTTGACGGAATTGAAAGGAGGTTAATCATCTTACCCATTGAGGGTGGTAATCTTGGTGGCATTGCTGCAGTTTCAGGAAAATTACTTTATATCAAATCTCCAAATACCGGAGCTGATGGTGGAGAAAGTCAATTAAAGTTTTATGACTTCAAAGAAAAAGAAGAAAAAACTATTATGTCAGGTGTTTGGGCATATGAATTATCACACGATGGTAGTTCAGTAGCTGTAATGACAAGTAACGGTACAGGAATAATTGATGTAGCTGCAGACCAAAAAATGGAGGACAAGTTAGCATTGAATGAAATGGTATCTACGATTGATCCGAAAGCAGAATGGAAGCAAATTTTTAATGATGTTTGGAGATTAGAGAGAGATTTTTTCTATGATGAAAACATGCATGGCGTTGATTGGGATGGTGTCAAAACTAAATATGCACCGCTCATTGATCAAGCCATGTCAAGATATGATGTGAATTTTATTCTAGGCGAAGTCATTGGCGAATTGAATGCATCACACACTTATCGTGGTGGTGGAGATTCTGAAACAGCCTCATTTAAGAATGTTGGTTACTTGGGCGTTGATTGGGCAAAAGAAAATGGAGAGTTCAAGATCAAGCGTATTGTTAAAGGTGCTGATTGGGACAATGAAGTAAGGTCACCGCTCGACATTCCTGGTATTGATATTAGTGAAGGTGATTATGTGCTTGCAATCAACGGTATTCCAATGAATACATATAAGGATCCTTGGATTGCCTTTGCAGGTATGGCCAATAAGACTGTTGAATTGACAGTTAACAAAACAGCAAATAAAAAAGATGCGAAAAAAGTGCTGATCAAACCATTGAGATCAGAATCACGTCTAAGAAACTTAGAGTGGATAGAAAACAATCGTAAAATGGTTGACAAACTTTCAGACGGAAAGATTGGATATGTCTATGTACCAAGTACAGGCATTGATGGTCAAAATGAATTGATAAGAATGTTTTATGGCCAATGGCAGAAAGAAGGATTGATCGTAGACGAAAGGTTTAACAATGGTGGGCAGATTCCTGATCGCTTTGTTGAATTGCTTAATAGAAAACCATTGGCATATTTTAATGTGCGAGATGGGAAAGATTGGCAATGGCCCCCTGTGGCTCACTTCGGCCCTAAGGCTATGTTAATTAACGGTTGGTCGGGATCAGGAGGCGATGCATTTCCAGACTATTTTAGAAAAGCTGGTTTGGGTCCATTGATTGGATCTAGAACTTGGGGTGGTTTGATTGGGATTTCTGGTGCCCCATCATTGATAGATGGTGGCAGTGTAACTGTTCCATCTTTTAGAATGTATGATCCAAATGGTGAGTGGTTCAAGGAAGGACATGGTGTTGATCCTGACATTGAAGTATTAGAGGATCATGAGGCTTTGGCAAAAGGGAATGACCCACAAATTGAAAGAGCTGTAAAAGAAATAATGGAAGCTTTGAATAAGCAGGGTGATCTTAAACCAAAACCACCTCAAAAAGAAATTAGATAAGGACATACCAGAAAAAATAATCTAAGCATCTCGAATTTATCGAGATGCTTTTTTATTTTAAAGAGGTTTATACAAAAAATGTTATCTCCATTTTGTTGAGTTGAATTGTAGAGTTACACTTATCAAAACCGATATTCAAATTCACATCAGCATGAGTATTAAACAAACAATTTTGCTTTCAAGTTTAATTACGCTATTGTTTGTGGCATGTCATAATGAAGTAACACTAAAGAAGGACATTACCAAAAATAAATAATTCCTATAGTTCGTTCTCTGACAATCAATTGAAAATTATATAATAAACTACACCTATGATTTAGATACAATATTTAAAGACAGCTATATTTCAATTGACTAAAATAGTATTTATCATATTTTTCAAGATCTAGATTTTGAATTCATTTCGAAAGATTAAATAAATCGTAAGGTCACTTTGAGTACTAATTCGATAGATTATTATCGAGCCCAAATTTTCAAGCCAGTTTTTTTTTATCAGTTAGGTTTTATTCAGACCATTTACTGAGTCTAGATATAGGAAGTAAAGAACACGGCAAAATGAAAACTATATGTATGAAAAATCATCTGGTCTTAACTTGTTAAGCTTTTCTGACCCTAATTATGAAGGTTCATTTTTTCTAGGATCATCCACTAAACATGATACATTTAAGGAAGTCAGGGTGGTATTAAGAATTGACACACTTTTCTATGAACAAAGCTACTTGACAAAAGATACAGATGATCGGACAAAAAATGAAGAATTAGAAAAACAAGCTTTAACTTATCAATATTTACAAGGTTAGAAGCGTTATAAAGTTTTTAGTAAGCATGAGAACATATTGTAAATATTTGCAATCTCATTTCTAACGAAAAATAGGTATGCTTTTTGTAGTATACTTTTCGGAGTATTATTTTAAGTAAAACTCCAAAATTGAATTACATTGATTAATTAATACTTAATAAAATAAAATGAAATATAGTCTTTTAGTATGCTCGGTACTTTTATTTGCCTCATGTGCAAGTAACAAAAAATTGGAAGAAGCAGGTTTGATCCACAAACAAGAAATGGATGTTGCCAATAAACAGTTGGGCGAATGTGGAGAAAAATTGAATGATTTAATGTCAACAAATGATCAGTTGAAAAGTCAATTAAATACAGCCAAGACAAGTCTTGAATTGAGACAAGAACAAATGTCTGACTTGAAAGAACAATTGAATGATGTTAAAACTCAAAGAGACAAGCAAGTTGAGCAAGTTGGTGATTTGACAGTTTTGTCTCAATCGGCAAGTGATAATATCAAAGAAACATTAACTCAGTTAGAAAATAGAGATAAGTACATCAAATTTATCCAAGCAGCAAAGACAAAAGCTGATTCTATAAATCTTGCATTGGCAATAAACCTAAAAGGAGTTTTAGTCAATGGTTTTACTGACGAAGATGTTGAAATTAAGGTTGACAAAACTGTTGTATTTATAAATCTTTCTGATAAAATGTTGTACTACAGTGGCAGTTCAAATTTGACGCCAAGAGCTGATGAAATATTAGGAAAGATTGCTAAAATCGTCGAATCAAGACCTACGTTGGAAGTTATGGTTGAAGGCTACACTGACAATGTGCCAATTAAAAATTCTTGTATAACAGACAACTGGGATTTAAGTGTAAAAAGATCTACTGCTGTCGTAAGAAAACTGCAAAAAGAATTTAACATTGATCCTAACAGATTGATAGCTGCCGGACGTGGCGAGTACAATACTTTAAAAAGCAATGATACTGCCGAAGGTCGTGCCACAAACAGAAGAACTAGAATTATTCTATTGCCTAAAATCAACGAATTTTATGATCTGTTGAATCCTGACATGGCGCCTAAGAATTAAGGATTAGAAAAAAACTGATTAATTTGTAATAATGAATAATTGGGAGTAAGAGTGAAGGGTGAAGAGCGAAGAGTTATGAGTTATGAATTATGAATTATCAAAAACTAATGCGATCATTGAAGAGACTCCAACATTGATTGCATTAGTTTTTATTACAAACATTGTTTTATTAGCTTGTTGAATTCATTATAGCATTGTTGACATTAAAGCATTGTTAAGGATATAACTTTGAAAAGATCCATCCGAAGAACATAGCGATTAGAAAAGAAGGTGCTAACACATCTAGGGCTATAAAATACTCGCCGACGCTTTCCATATTTTGGAAGACAAATTTGAACATGATGACGGAAATGAAGCCAGAAATCATAGATGCAATAGCTCCTTTTTCTGAGTACTTGTCCCAAAAGAGCGACAGAATTATTACGGGACAAAATGTAGCCGCAATTCCAGACCAACCAAATATAATGACCCAGAAGACTTGGCGGTCAGGAGAAACCAAAGCGATAGTCATCGCTAAACCTAAGGCAATTACAGCCATTATTATTGTTACGAATCTTGAAATTTTGGTAAGGTCTTCATCTTTTAAATCAGGGTGAAATATCTTTTGATAAAAATCTCTGGTAATTGCGCTTGATGCTATAATCAACAAAGAATCGATTGTAGACATAATTGCTGACAGAACGATGGCAACATAAATTGCAACTAAAATATAAGGTAAGAAACCCTCTGTCATCATACTAAGAACATCTGTGGCACCAATTCCAAAAACAGATTCTGGATCTTGTCCACTTTCTGTAAAAAGAACTCTTGCCAGTATACCTATTGTAACGGCTGCCGCATCCGTGAACAATGTAAAACCTATAGCTACCCATCTTCCCTTATCAATCTCTTCCTCATTTCTAATAGACATAAATCTTACATATACCTGAGGTGAACCTAAGAAACCTAATCCTATCATTGAAAATCCAAGTATAGTGAATACGTTCATCCATACATCTTGATTTCCTCCCCAAATACTTGTCAATGCTGGATCAATACTATTTAATCCATCGGTAATTGAAACGCCATGATCCATGGAGAACCACACTACAATCGGCAAAAGAACCAAACCACAAAACATGAGAATTCCTTGAAACATATCTGACCAAACTGCGGCAACAAAACCCCCAATAAAAATATAGATCAGCACTATGCAAAAACCGAGCAAAGCCCCCGTGTAATAATTCATGTCCAATAAAGACTCAAAGGCAATACCTGTAGCATCAATTTGTGAACTGACATAAATTATAACAAAAATGGACAAGACGGACGCAGAGAGAATCCTTAAAGTATGTGTTGTAGATTTAAAATGGCTTTCTAGATAATCTGGAATTGTAATAGAGCCATATTCATCAGATTTATGTTTAAATTTTTTGGCCATAAAAAACCAAGACACAAAGACTCCGAGCAATTCCCCCAATACAACCCAATAAGCTGAATATCCGGCCAATGCACCCATTCCAGTTAAGCCAATTAACAACCAGCCTGATTCCCCTGTCGCACGTGCTGAAAAAGCAACAGCCCAAAACCCCATATTCTTACCACCTACATAAAAATCGCTCATGCTCTTTACACGGCGCGATGCGATAATTCCAATTAAAAATAATATTGAGACATATATTGCAAGAACAATAAATTTCGTAAGCATAATTTCCTTTATTAAATATTTATTATTTCCAATTTAGAGATTCTCTTAAAAGAGAAAAGATCAAATATTTCTTGAAAAGGTTTTGAAATAAAAACCTATGAAATAAAACAATGACCACAAAGCACCAGCAAGATAGACCGTGCTTTTTTTATATATAAATTAGATTGAGATAATAATACAAAATCTTATGCACTATCAAAAATATAAGAGATAATTTTAGTTGCAATACAAACTTTTAAATAATGGGAAAGCATTGCTTTAGAACATCGATCATTATTGATACTGAAGTAGATGCTCCAAGCAGTACAGCTAAATTTATAGATTCCTGCCTCTTTCTCATCCTTATTAATTATTTAAACAGGTTGACAAGCGGTGATTAATTCCCAAAATTTACATTAGGATAAAAAGACTGAAGAAATTCAAATTTTTCTTCTTGGGATTACATGACTTGAGTAACCCAGTATTTAGTTATTACAATATTTTGTATTCCTGCAGATAGCATCGGCTAGACTTGTGCATTTTTATTGAAAGCGATAAGTCAAAAAATGAACCATTTTTTAAGAACTTGGTTGAAGAACCAGCGTAAGGGCTAGATAATAAAGGGGGGAGAATACAATTCATCAAACTAAAAAGACCCCAATAGAAAAATATCAACTGGGGTCCCGAATTAAAACCAACTTAAAACTTAAAAAGTAAAACCAATTTGCAGTCCCAAATTGGGCTTTACTCCTTTATATTCTGGATCGAAGACACCATAGTAATAATAATCTGGCTGAGACTCTGTCTCATTTCTTGTATCTACTAATTCCGTTTGTCGAATACCACCGCCAACATACATATCAAGAACTATCCTATTGGTAATATCCAATTGCATACCAACCAAAGCTCCACCTTCAAATGCAGTTATATCTTTATGAAATTCTAAATTATCATATTCATTGGTTACAGGATTGTGAACACCATATCTATAATCCTCATTATAATTCAAATACAAACTATAAACACCTCCATAAAGTGCAATGTTATAAAACCCAAGAATTGATTTCCCTTCATCACTTCGAAGATGCGAAAGAAATACTCGATACTGCCCCATTACTTGAACTCCACTTTTTGACTCGTCGAAATTGTCTTTCAAAATGACAGATGGAATTATTGAGATACTACTCTTTCGTTCTCCAAAATAATGCTCATAGGACATTTTGAACTCAGCACTTCCAAATTCGATGGGACTAATTTTAATTGCGTTGTTATATTTAAAAAAATCACTATCCTGAGAATATGAATTATTGAAACATAAAAAGCTTACAAGTATTATAAAAAAATATTTCATTAGAGTTTTTTAGAGTAAAAAAAAGCAGGACATGCTAATAAAAGCACATCCCGCAAGAAAAAATTATGCGACTTCTATAAGTTTAGTTTTAGCGACCTCTAGTACAGACTTTGGCAAAGTAACAACCAACTCGCCATTCTCATAATTAGCGTTTATGTTTTCCCCTACAATATTATCTGGCAAACTAAAAGATCGTTTAAATGAACTGTAACTGTATTCCTTTCTTGTATAGTTTTTTTCCTCTTCCTCAGATGATGTTTCTTTATTTGAAGAAACAACCAACATATTACCATCTAATTCAACATTAATATCTTTTTTCTCAACTCCAGGAATAGCCATTTTAATGATAAAGGATTCTTCAGAATCTTCAACATTAGTTGCTGGAAAACTACCACCAGACAAATCCTTACCAAAGAATTCATCGTTACCAAAAAAATCAGACCATAGCGGCATGTGGCCTTGGTTTTTAAATCTAATCAGTGACATAAATAAAAATTTAAAGGTTTACAAATCATTTTAATACCGCAAATATCAAGTAAGAAAGTTCAACATAAAAGAATTTATATCATTACATTGTATGATATTGGTCATTCTATTGCTTCTAAAAAAAGAAGAGATTTATACAATAAAAATATCCCATGAAGACTTTGATAATCTATACAACATTAACAGGTCACACCAAAGTCTTAGCCAACGCAATTAAAGGTAAATTAGAAGAAGTTGATATCAATGAAGTAAAAATAAATACAAGAGTCTCAAAGTATAAGTTATTCCGAATATTTAAAATTGTCTTTCTTGACTTTATTCTAAATAAAATATCATATACACATCAGAAATTTGACGAAACCGAATATGACTTAATTATTATAGGGTTTCCAATTTGGAGAGGTGAGATGCCAATCTTCTTTAAAAATATCTTGTTACAATATAACCTTTCAGAGAAAGCAGTTGCTTTTTTTTGCACACATGGAAGTAAAGAAAAAAGTATTCATTCACAATATTTATCATATCTTAAAACAAACAATCTCATAGCAACATATTGCTGTCAGTCACCTATAAAGGTTAATCCACCAGAAGAGAAAGAGAGGTTGCGCAAATTCATTCTTCAAATTGAATCCAAAATGGATAATCTCTTTAAGTATTCATAAGTTATGAAAAACACATCAAGCATAACATTTCTATTGCTTGATTACTTGCCGAAAGTATAGGTACGGTTGTAGGACTGGGGTAGCTGTCAATATTAAGAGTGGTGCTCTTTAAATAAATTATTGAAAATCGCAAACCTCTTAAATGTCTTTTTCATGCTCTCGTAATTTTTATCAAATTCACCAATTTCTTTTTGATATTCTTCAAAACCTTTAACATCAAAAGTATTTTCATCGGTAGTGCCTTTATCAAAAACAAGATGATCAGAAATTAACTTATTTACGATTACTTTTTTCTTATCAATGATTTTCTCATATTCATCTATATTTTCCATAGTGCGGAATTTTTGAATATTGGCCTCAAAAACTTTACTTAATATTTTATCAAATATTTCAAGTTCATCCTTGCAGAAAAACAATTTTGTTTTTATTTCGTTCAAAATCTTATGGTTCTCATTACTTATCATAACTTATTTTGTTTTAAAAGAATCAAAAAGAAGGAGCTTATTATTGAACTCCTTCACAACTAACATTAAACATATATAGTTTGTGTATCTGGTATAGTCGCATCCCAATTATGGTCCAAAACCCAGATAATCTGATTAACTAATAATTATATAGGGAAAAGATCGACTATGTGATTACATTTCTGTATCCTGACCCTCAGATATTGGCAATTCTTTCACAGGTTTATTCATTATTTGTTTGGTCTCTTTCAATCGCTTCTCAATAACAGCCAGGTCTTGCGCATTGGGTAATGATTCGGGGTTTCTTCCCAGATTACTATTAATAATATTGCGAATTTGCGAAGCTATTCTTTGATGCTCAAGGGCCGCTCGCTCCTGAGATGGGTTTCTTAAAGATTTTAATTTTTCATCAGTTAGGCTTATCCGGAACATATTGGCAGCCAATTCTGTCATCGACATATAATCATACAAGTTTTTCTCAAGAGTGACATTTCTTAGGATTTTCAATTCAGGCATTGTATTGTTATATAGCCCCAAATAACCTGCATTGGCAAAAAATCTAAAATCTTTCACATGGGCTCTTCTGGCTGTTTTATTTAATTTAACATTCAACCTTTTCACCTCATCTCTTGCAATCAAACGATGTAAAAAACCCTCATCTTTCAAAAGAGCATTCATACCCTCAAGCTTTTCTAAAAAATATGCCCGTGCCCTCTTAACCATTGGCTTGCGTCCGTCAGCATGAAGGGCTAAAAGAAAACAAGCAAACTTAGATAGTTTATAATCATTCCGTCTTCCATTTTTAAATGGAATAAAATTCTTATTGACATCAATATTCAACAATGAACACGTACGCTTTGCTTCTTCAATATTGGCTTTAAATGTAAACAATCGTTTATAACCCAATACACTAGAGTACCAAGATGCCATCCAATAATAATGATCATCCTCGACAACAGCAAAATCAATAAACGCTGGTTTATTCTTAGTCATTTTTTGGTTTGCCATAGTTATTAATATTTAATACTAAGGTCCATATTATCTACTTTTGGAATACTGATCATTGTCATTATAAAGAATGATTTTAAGCATTTACTATAAATTGAAAGATTAAGATATTTAAATAAAATAAAAATATGAGCACATTAGAAAATATAGAGATTCAAGGTCAGCATTTACAGTGGAAATCAGCATTAGACAATTTACTTGCTGAGATTAAATTAATGGAACATAGTTTGGAATCAATGGTGACAATTACCAAAGACAAATCGAGATCTAAAATGATAGAACACTTTCAAAACCAATTTATCATACAAACTTCTGAAATTAATAAATTGAAAAATGAAATTTTAAAACACGACATTTCAATTTCCAGAAAAACATCAGATAAAGATGAAAGTATGCAAGAGACAGAATTATATCATCATAATATAATTGGAAAAAAAGTTGATCAGCAAGAGTTTATTCTAAATAAACTGATAGAAGCTTTCAAGCTTTTTGAAAAGTCCTAACTATTAATATTCTATTCATTGAGTTATTAATTAAAGGCGATTGTACAATTGTGCATCGCTTTTTTATTATATATTTGACTTTACGATCTTAAGAAGTTCATTTTCAGTCATCATGCCCGATTGTCTCCACAGTTGTCGACCATTCTTATAAAGCATAAACGTAGGTACGCCTTTTATCTTTAAATTATGCGACAAAGATTTATTGCGATCAATGTCTATTTTAATAACCTTTACTTCCCCCTTCATTTTTTTGACTATGCTTTTAATTCTAGGGCTCATCGCTTTACAAGGACCACACCAAGTTGCATGAAAATCTATCAAAACCAACTTATTTGAAGCGATTAATTTGTTAAAAGCAGCCTTCATAATTACAAATTTTCAATAAAAATAATACTTTCAAAATCTAATTATTGATATAAATCACTTTAACAAGTAATTAAAATCATATCTTGGTAAATAGTAAATGTAGAACTTCGCAATCAATATGTTAATTTTAAAATTACACTCATGAAAAAGATATTAATACCAACAGACTTTTCTGAAAATGCAGGAGATGCTCTATCCTACGCTCTAGATTTTATTGCAAACCAAAAAGCAACAATACATATAGTTAACATTATTAATCCCAATTTCTTGCCTGTTGAGGCACCTGAGATGTCAGTAAACTTATTGGGTCAGGTCATTGATGATGCTAAAGAAAGAATGAAAGCACTAGAGGCATTTAGTGTGAAAAGATTTGGCAATGATGAAAAAGCACAAATTAAAGTCACAACCGATGTAATTACTGGAACTGTTGCACAGTCAATAAAGAATGAAGCTATCGAAAAGAGCGTAGACTTAATTATTATGGGTACTAAAGGTAAGAACCATAATCTTCCAAATAAAATTTTTGGTACAGTCTCTACAAGCACAATAACTGATGCACCATGTCCAATAATATTAATACCTCAAGGTTATAAATTCAAGCCTATTAATACTTTGGTTTACGCCTCAAATCTAGAACCTGGAGATCCATACGAATTATGGAGAGCAACAGAATTGCTAAAGCCGCATGTAGGGATAGCAAAGGTTTTATACGTCAACACTAAGGGTAATAAAGAAGAGAACATTCAAAGATTTGCCTCATATATAGAATCTCACACACCAACAATTCAAACACAATTTCATACTGAAAAATCTGAAGAGATTGAAAAAACCATTATGGAATACTCAGAAAATCACGATGCAGAATTAATTGTAATGCATAGACTTCACAATTCATTTTGGTCAAAAATATTCAACAAAAGCCATACTAAATTGATGGTTTTCGAAACCAATATCCCATTAATGATTATCAATCACAACGAAAAATAAATATGAATAACATTAAAATATCAACAACTTTATTTCTGGCAATACTTATAATGGGTTGCTCATCATCATATCGTATAGCGAGTGACATGGAATCTGGTATAGATTTTTCAAGATACAATTCGTTTCAAATCACTAACCATGAGCATGGTTTCGCACTTGGTGCCAATCCAATTAATAAGCAACGCATAGAACGTGCAATAATAAAGGAATTGACTAATATGGGTTACAAGGAAAAAGACAATGCAGATCTTGAATTGGCTTGGTTTGTCAAAGTCAACTCTAAAGAGCAAGTCTCAGTATATAGAGACTATTATGGCCGGTGGAATTCATCAGAAAGAGTAGATATTTATCAATACAAGCAAGGTGCTTTAGTTATTGACCTCATTGACAAGAAAACCAATGAAGTTGTTTGGCATGCTAGTGCAACTGATAAAGTAGATGACGAAATGCCAGATGTTGAGAAAAAAATAAATGAAGCAGTAAGAGACATTTTTATAAAATATAGGAAAGACATACAGTTTAAAAAAATGGATGGTATTGCACTTAAGTAATTAGAGTTAAAAAATCATATCTATGGAAATGAAAAAAGGTAAAACAATAACATTGATAATCCTATCAGTTCTTTTACTCTCAGCAATCTATTCTATAGTGGCTTTGGCACAAATGAACCCTAGTTTTTTTTATGAATATGGTCTGGGAAGAATTATAGTTCAATTGTTATTTTTCACTGCCTTTGTGGCATATACTATTCATTGGTCAAAAAAATCAAAATTAAAATAAGTAAGCATCTATAACCAAAATCATACAAATAGATGATTCATATCACAGCAGTATAAATTTAAGAGTTGCAACTTTGACATAGTAAAGGATTTAGATTAATAATTATAAAAACTATTAAGATGGAAAATGCAATATTAGAACGTTTTAAAAATCAAACGAAAAACTTAAAAACACTCAGTGAAGAATTGCGTTTGCAAATGGCATTGGGAAAAGCTGAAGCTAGAGATCTCATTGAGAGAGAAAGAAAAAATCTCAACAGTTATATTAACACACACAAAAAGGAATTTGAAAAATCAGAAACTGTCAATCAAACCAATAGGGTTTCATTTCTTACTTCAGTTGAAAACTTAGAGTCAGTTTTATCAGACAACGTACCAGAAGAAACTGTAGCGTATGACAAATACAAAAATAATATATTGAAAAATGTGTATAAACTGGAAGAGGAAATTAAAACTAATTATCCTGAACTAAGTTTAAGTATGCAATCCAAACTTGACAATTTCAAAAATAAGATGGATGCTTTTAGAGTAAATTTAGCTTTACATGACAAAGATGATCCAGAAAGAGTAGAAAAAATAAGACATGAATTTACAGGTAAGCTGGAAGAGATTCGTGAAATTTTAAGTGATCGAGAAAATGCACAATCCAAAATTGATAGTTTCGTTGAGGATATTACGGAGTCATTTAACTACTTAAAAAGAGCTATCTCAGACTTATCTGATTAAGAATGAGCCCAGGCAAATTAAATATTAAATCATCATCAAGATTACTACGATTTGAAAAAGTAATATCCACCTTGATCAAGTATGGATTCGAAGATTTGTTGGCTAAGCCTCCTTTCAATAAGTTAGTACCTCAGAGTAACATCTTGGTACCACAAAGAGACGGAAAAAAGGTCAGCAAATTTACGACTCATGAAAGGGTGCGAATGGTGTGTGAAGAACTTGGAACTACTTTTATAAAATTTGCACAAATAGCTAGCAACAGGCCTGATCTTCTTCCAGATGATCTGATTTCAGAATTAGAAAAGTTGCAAGATCAAGCGCCAGTTGTTTCATTAACAGATATTTACAGTATATTAGAAAAGGAACTGCCTAGAACTCTAGGACAAATGGTTTCATCATTCAACAAAGTTCCAATCGCTTGTGCATCTATGGCACAAGTACACAGAGCTACTTTAAAAGGAGGAAAAGAGGTTGTTCTTAAGATTCAAAGACCTAAGTTAAGAGAAGTTATAGCAGCCGATCTGGCAATACTTAAAAACTTAGTTTCGATTATTGAGAACTACTTTCCAAAATATAAAATATACCAACCAAAGGAACTGGTGCGTATGTTTGAACAAAGTATTTCAGAAGAATTAAGCTTTAAGGTCGAAGCAAAAAATTTAGTGCAGTTTCAAAAAATGTTTGCTAAAAACCCAAACGTTTACATACCAGATATCTATCAAGAATTGAGCACTGATAAGGTAATTTGTATGGAGTATATTGATGGATATAAAATTACTGATCTTGAAAACCTTAAGGCGTTCAAAATTACAGGCAAGGAATTGGCACTGAAAGGAATTGGCTTATATTTCGAGCAGGTCTTCGAACATGGCTTTTTTCATGCAGACCCTCATCCAGGTAATATATTTGTGCTTGAAAACAGTAAAATTGCTTTTATAGATTATGGTATGGTAGGGATTATCATAGAAAGTGATAAAATTCTATTCGCCAAAATTTTACTTGCGATTTATGATAAAGATGTACAAGGATTAAAAAAAGCTATCATGAGCTTTTCTACTGGTTTAGACAAAGACCAGCAACGTAATCTTGAGTATGATATAAATTATTTTCTTCGTCACTACTCTACTGTTTCAATAGAAGACATTGATGGCAATGAAGTTATGAAAGGGCTTAACGCCTTGTTTTTTGATTATAAAATCAAGATCCCATCAAATCTTTTACTGTTACTAAAAGCACTAATAATTATTGAAGGTGTTGGATTAAAATTAGATCCGCAATATGATATAATTCAAAACATTGGACCCTATGTAAAGAAATTACTTGAAAAAAAATATAACCCACAACGACTGAGTCAAGAAGTTTTGCGGTCAGCTGAAAATTCAATAGAGCTTCTCAAAGAGCTGCCAGAAGATATTCGAGAAATAATTCATAAAATTAAAGAAGGCAAACTTCATATAGAATTTGAGCATATAGGTTTAGAAACAGTGTCCAATGACTTCAGTTCTAGTATCAATCGCCTGTCATTTACATTAATTGTAGTGGCTATAATCATAGGCTCATCGCTCTTGGTTGTAGCAAAAACACCTCCTTTATACAAAAACCTACCAATTATTGGAATTATTGGTTATGTCATCGCAGCTTTGATGATGCTTAGAGCTTTTTATGCTTTTAAAAAGCATGGAAATCTATAAAAAAATATAATAGGAAGGTTCAGGAGTAAGTGAGATACCTCTTAGCTTTGCTTATTTCAACAATAAAAAAGCTAACAATCAAAATGCAAGATTTTCATAAAGAATGCTTAATCAAAGAATATTATCAAAGTAAAAAGAACGTGTTAATAAAGAGGTATATAAAACAAAAATAACTTATATTATAATGTTTATTCTTAAGGTATAGGTCTTGTTTTATTTACTTCTATTTTTTATAAGGAAGTATTATAAAAAAGGTAGTCCCTTTTTCGGCTTCACTTTCGAAGTGTATTGATCCACCCAATAGTTCAACATAGTGCTTTACAATATTCAAACCCAAACCTGTACCTTGAATATTTGTAACATTACTTGCTCTAAAGAATCTAGAAAACAAGTGTTTTTGATCATCATACGGTATTCCTATGCCAGTATCTTTAATACGAAATTCCATATTTGTATCATTAAAGTACACATTGCAATAAACTTTGTCACTGCTATATTTAGTTGCATTAGAAATTAAATTAAAAAGTATATTTTTTAATATGCGTTGATCAATCAACATAGGTTGCGGATCACCATGTATTTCATGTATAATGACTTGACCTTCTTTTTTTATTAATCCCTTTGTAGCATCTATGATCTCCAAGCACAAATCGTCTATATTCAAAGAAGTCAAATTAATTTCGACCTTTCCTTCTTCCAACTTACTTAAGGACAAGAAATCATTCAATATCCCCGTAAGTGTTGACACAGATGATTTTATTCTAGCAAGATGCTTGTCGATATTTTTATTCTCAATGCCTTGAACATATCGACCCAGTAATGAAGCGGAAGACAAAATTGAAGTCAAGGGAGTTCTAAACTCATGGGAAGCCATTGAAACAAATCTTGACTTTAGGTTACTCAATTCTATCTCTTGACTCAAAGCTTGTTTTAGCTCTACTTCACTTGCCTTAAGCTTAGACTCTATTGTTATTCTATCTTTAATTTCTTTTTCCAAACTAATATTGGTGTGCAACAGCTTATTCACAGCTTTTTCAAGATCTACTGTTCTTTGATTGACTTTGGCCTCAAGTTCTTTATTTAGACTAATAATTTCTTCCTCCGCACGTTTGACCTCAGAAAGATCATGAATAATACCGGTAAAAATGACACGATTATTTAATATGACTTCACTAACAGCCAATCGGAAAGGGAATACTGTCATATCTTTTCTTTGCCCCTTAACTTCTCGCCCAGTTCCAATTATTTTTGGTTGTTTCGTCTTGTTATACCTGTGGACATACCCATCATGTTCTGAATGATAAGGCTCTGGCATTAACATTTTAATATTATTGCCTATAACCTCTTTCGGACTGTAACCAAAAATACCCGCAGCTGCCGGATTGATACTTTCAACAATGGCCTTGTCATTAATTGTTATAATCCCATCTATAGCTGTTTCAATTATAGACTGCAATGTCAATGCAAAATCACTAGATCCCTTACTCATTGTAAATATTTGAAAGACTAAAGTATTATTTTTTATATTTAAAACGCAATCATAAACAAATTATGATATTTATCATATTTTTAAGTGACTACAGTCATTTAGAAAGCACCGTTAGCTCTTTACTTTTATGAAAATAGAAAAAATGAATGCGATTAAACTTTATGGTCAACAAACATCAGCATTTGAGTATATAAAAATGATGCTGAATAGATTTGCAAAACGCGCAAATTTAGACTTACACATAGAAGAGGTAATGTCAACAGAGATTCTGATTAAGGAAAACATTACCAGTGTGCCTGCTATTGGGTTAGATAATAATGAAATACTGTATTATCATTCAAATGAGAACATTAATGAATTTGTAAAGAACGCGTACAAAAAAATATTTGTTCCCGAAAACTTTGGTGAAATAAAACATTTTTTAGTCCCAATAGACTTTTCAGAAGCATCCCTAAATGCTGCTGACTATGCTTTAAGCCTTGCAAAGGACCTTAGTGGTATTGTAACTTTGATGCACTGCTATGTACCTCATGTTTCCGATGCCCCAATTCCAGATACTACAGATATGATGGACAAACAAAGGGATTTGTTTGATAGTATAGTCGAAGTTTTTGAAGCAGAATATAAAGTAAAAGACTTAAATGCTCCTATCATAAATGCAAAGTTTGAGATAGGATTTCCAGGTGAGACAATAATCAAAGAAGCAAATAAGATGAATGCTATTGTGGTTATGGGAAATACTGGATCAGGAAATATGGCTAAAAAATTATTTGGCTCAGTATCTACAAAAGTAATCGCTGATTCGCAGCAACCTACCTTAATAATTCCACCAGATGTTATTTACGAAGGTTTCAATGAGATTGCATATGCTATGGATGATTTAAGAGTAGACAGTAAAGTAGTTGAAGATGTGATAAAATTGGTGCAAACAAGCTATGCAAGAATCAATTTGGTCCATATTGATGATAAAGAAAGCTATAATAACGACTTTGAGCTGAGTAAACTATACAAAGTAAATTATCCAAAATCATTAATCTCTATACAACACGTAAAAAACAGCGATGTAACAGATGGTTTAAATGATTTTGTATCTAAAAATGAAATAGACTTGCTTATTATGACACATGTCAAGAGAGGTATTCTTGACTCTATCTTTAAGTCCAGTCAAAGTAGGAAAGTTGCTATTACATCAACAACACCAGTTTTAATTTTACATTCAACAATAAAGTAATAACCAATGGAAAACAAAATAGCTATTGCATTTGATTTTAGTCAGGTATCAAAAAATGCTTTAAAATACGCGATAGATTCAACTAAAAAAGAAGACATTCTAGAAGTCATACATGTAGACAATACATTGATACGGGCTGGGTCAGATGACCATATAAAGACTAAAATGGTTTCTGAAATAAAAGAGTACTTGAAAATTAAAGACTTACCTGAAAACCTGAAAATAACTGTACTTACAGGTCAAATTAAACAAGAACTGGAATCTTATATCAATGAAAATATCTTTGATTATATTATTGTTGGTACACGTGACAAATACAATCTGGTGGAACGATGGATCGGAACAACATCATTGAGTTTGGTTAAGTCATTAACTATTCCGGTATTGCTTATTCCTAGGTTTTCATTTTATAAAAAATATAAAAAAGTAATTGTAGCTAGCGATTATCACTTGACCAATAAAGCACTGCTTCATCAAATAAAGATCTGGAATAAACCATATGGTGCCTTTGTTAAGTTTTTACACATCAAAGAAAATCAGGACAGTGACTACAGTGAGGAATCTCAAAACATTGTCAATGTATTGTTTGAAAAAGAACCAGCAGAGTTTGGATTCGAAATAGCTGTTTTAAATAGTAAAAACATAAGCGACTCATTGTTAAGCGCCGCTTATAATTACAATGCCGATGTTTTGATTACAATCTCTGAGAATCAATCATTTATGAATAAACTTTTATTCAAGAGCTTATCAAAGGAAATGATCGAGAAATCATCAATTCCAGTACTATTTCTTCACAATTAAAATTTAATCACATGAAAGTTTTATGCGCACTAGATTTTTCAAATACATCAGTAAATGCTGCCAAATGGATAAATGAATTCCTATATGATTTGGGTGGAGGAGAAATTACATTTATCCATTGCATGGCAGTCCAACATAGAGCCATTGCTTTTAATCCCATGGAGGATATATTAAAAGATAATGCAGAACAAGACATTAAAAAGCTCATAGATTTTCTAAAAAAGGAAGGAATTACATATAAAGTTCACATTGCGAAAGCAGAACCCAAAACTTATATCAACCAATACTCCAATCATATAAAGGCAGATTGGGTTGTAACAGGAACTAAAGGTTTAACTGCGTTAAAAGAAATGACGGTAGGAAGCTTAACAGAAAGCTTGATAAAAGAATCAACTGTACCTGTAATTGCTGTACCACTCAATATAAAATATAAAAAACCTGAAACTATTGTTTTGGGAATTGATCATAAAATCATTGACAATGAACAAATACTCAAACCACTGAAGAGTATTACAAATGTTATTGATGCTAAATTGATTCTACTTCATATTAATTCGCCAAAAGATGATATATTAAAATTTGATCCGACATATGAAATATATTTTAGCGATATTAATTATGAATTAAAAATGGTTCCACAAACTGGGACAATTACTGATACACTCAATGATTACTGTGAGAAAAATGGAGTTGATTTATTAACAATGATACATCACAAAAGAAATTGGCTTCAAGAATTGTTTCAATTTAGCAGTTCGAAAAAAGAATTGTTTGATTTAAGGATTCCTTTATTTATTTTACCTGAAAATAATTAATATCATGAATGTTATACTTAACAAACAATTAAAAACAATCAACAAAGGTGCTCTCAAAACCATAACTCCTCAGACCTCAGGAACAGAGGTAGCAGAATTATTTGAAACAACAGATGCAAACCACCTTCCTGTAGTTGATGAAAACAATGAGGCTATTGGTATAATCAGCTTAGGCGACTATCGACAACTTCAGCATCATTTTACAAGATTTAACTTGGGAGTCTCTGTAAAGGAAAATGAAAAGTTCTTAAAGTCCTTGTGTGCGCATGAAATCATGACACCTAATCCAGTTTGTCTTGATATCCAAGGCACTTTAGGAGATGCCATTGACATTTTTAAAAGTAATAAAATACATTCCGTTATAATATGTAATAACAAAAAAGTCGTAGGAATTATTACACCAGTTGATATATTAAAATATGTAGTAGAACCAGCATTATTACAATAATAAAAATACTGACATGAATTTCGATGTAACTGCAATAATGACGAAAAACCCATCATGGATAAGTTGCAATGCAAGTATTAAGGAATCTATTGATTTACTCAACGCCACAAATTTATCTCACCTTCTGGTTTTAGATGATAAAGAATTAATTGGTATAATATCAAAGAATGATCTATTAGAAAAATTTTTTGATATTACCAATACTTCATCTGGAAAAATGTACAGCACTATGGTTTTGAATCACACAAAGGTGAAGTCATTGATAAAGAATATCCCAATTACTATTAATGATACTTCATCTTGTCACAATGCCATGGAACTTATGATAAAAAACAAAGTACATAGTATTCCTGTACTAAATGATGAAAAAGAAGCTATTGGTATAATTACCCCAACCGATATAATGTATGCATTATATCGAGATAATATTTAAAGTATGGAATCATATAACCCTAAAAGATATATGATTCCATATCGTATTATTAGTACCACTATTTATATTTACAATACAACCTAAAATATTTAGATACCAAATGGTAGATTTCCTTCCTTCCCCCCTATTAAATTAATCGACCTATACCATTTATAACCTCAGTAGAATGATAGCAACTGTAGCTTTAAGTTTTAGACTTTAATGCCGTGTTTTGCTGTAACTATTTCCCAAGCTTCAACAATTATACTTAAACACAATAATAAATTAAATTAATTATACCCCAACGTACATTTCATATTTTGCATAGGTAAGCTATGCCTTATAACTCCTTATACATGCCAGTATCTTTGAATGAGTCAGAATGGTTCATGTGGAGGAGTTATTAGAATAATTTCTGGGCGTCTATCGATAGTTATCGGTAGACTGGCGTGTTGCATACTTTATAGCAAGGAAAAAGTATGAGAATAAGATAATAACTGGATTGCGGAACACCTCTAAGTAAGAGAATGTGGTTCAAGGCTTTTTATCCACAAGGGGGGGATATGTAAATGTAAAAAGTTATAGAGATTTATTCGCCTAAGGCATCTCATTAGGGATGTCTATAATCATTCCTTTATCCATCGCATTATCAATCTCTTTTTTTAACTTATCCCACATCTCCTTGTTTTTTTTTGTTTTTTGGTGTGACTCTACTCTGTTCCCAAGTCTTTCCTCTTGTGATTTCAGCGATTGCGGTTCTCATTTGTTCTCCATCCATAGTTGCTTTTTGATATCTAGATTTCTTAGTTCTCGACGATTCACCTCTTTAGTTTTGATTATCAAGATTTAAATGGCGATTCAAAAATTTAGAATCTAATTCACTACTTTAAGTATCAAATTTAAAATTAATCCTATTAACGTATTTCTTTAGATAAAATTAATGCGCCTACATTAAAACAGATGGTTTAGAGTAAGCATATAATTGGATCAACTCCTCAAATGCGTCACCCAACTGATCACAAGGCAGCTTAAACTTATCTTGCATTGCTGTTTCAATTGCAATTAGCAAGGAAAAAGTACAACTGTTAATATCCTCTTTTGCTGTAGAATGCCTATTCTTATTCATCCCAGGATAGAATTTTTGAATTTCAGAAATATGCAAATAATCGTAGTTTTCCCAATTGCATATCATATCATTGATCATGTCCTCAAACTCATGCCATTCTTTCAGGTCCATCATAGGATCATCAATCGTAAAATCTATACTCTGATAAACATCAATTACATCCCATAATTGATCCAGTGAATAAGATGAATAAAAGTAACATTGTCTTAAAGATCTAAACTCATACATAATATGATAAGACATTTTTTCAATATTCAAATAATCCCTACTACCTACGCTTGTTGCCAATAGTTTATAATAATAATCCAGGTCACTTACAAATTCTTCTACATTTACATGAGGAAGGTCAGTGGCCAGCAGCTTCTTTTTTACAAACAACCATTCTTTTTGACAAGACTTAAATTTTTCATCTAATTGACTACCATTTGCTTGTCTTCCCAACAACCAAACTTTCATTAAATTCTGATCTAAATCTTGAAAAACAATATCATCCAAGCTTACTTGTGAATCAACATCGTTACCTTGACAGTAAGCAAAAGAACTGACTAGCATTAATAAAATAACAGTAATATATTTCATAGAAGTAAGCATTAATTTATTAAATTTCCTAAAACAACTGGGATTAAAATATCACATTCGAACAAGTAGTGCTTATTCAGTATTTCATCAAATTCCTTTTTGCTAGGATTTAAAGTATAGTGAACCTTTTCATTTGCATCAATACGTTTGCTATAATCCCTTGTAACATCCTTAATCACTTTTTCATTATCTGGAACGGCAATAAATTCGAATAGTATTGTTCCATCAGATTGGGGTGTAAACATCCAAGTTTCCCACTCATTCTTTTCATTGTTAAAACTTACAAAGAGATGCCCCTTATAATACTTGACAACTTCATTCTCTCTGAAACTAAAAATGGTATCCAATTCATATATGGTTGCAGAAATGCTATCCTCAGAAATATATTTAAACGGGATACACTCTTTTCTTCCAGGTAAATACAAGCCACCAGCAACTAAACTACAGTTCTCTGTTTCTTCAACCTTTTGAATAGAAGTTTCAAAGAGAAAATGCGATTCTTTAATTGCAGAATATTCATTAATATACAATCGACTGCTGTCACTTTCACAAATAAATGTCCCTAAGAAAATTTCAGGAATTTTACCTGTGGCTTCAACTGTCGGAGGCATAGCTTCTGAAAATTTCACTCTATGATCGCATGAAAATAACAAAAGTCCTATTATAAATCCCAAAATATATTTCATATCATATAATTTATGAAAAAACTATTACAGGTATTCTAGATTTATATAAAATCTTTCTTGTCAAACTTGAGTGATATAATCTCTCCCAAAAAGATCTTTCTGGTTTGTAAAAGGCCAACATCTGTGCGTCTGATCTGTTGAAATAACTAAACAATCCATCCTCAACGGATCGTGCATGAGTATGTATAAAATCTATGTTCTTAAAGACTAACTTTTTATGAATGACATCTAAATTTTCATTATCTGGAGACACATGTATTAAATTAATCACTGGACTATTACTCATACTCCAGAAATCATGTAAGCTCAACATTGCATCTTCTTCATTTGGACTTAAATCTTCACCAGGAATTATATTGGTTGGAAACAGAATGTTTTCAATAGGTTGGAATTTCGCACCATTTGGAATTGCCAATACAGGAACCGATGTTTGATTAATTGTTTGTGCTGTTACTGTTCCAATTATTCTATCAAACAAGCTATATTTTTGTCTTAATGCCATAACAACAAGAGCATAATTCTTTTTGCCAGAAACCTGAGAGATCTCAGTCGATGGCTGAGTACCATACCTTGCATAAATTTCTCCACGTGCGTTTTCAGGTAATTCCTGCATTTGTTCATGTAAAAGATCTACAACTACAGATTTTCTTTCTTCTATCATTCCTTTAACAGCATTGTGTGAAATAGCCAATAAGGTTGTAACAGGAATGTCATAAACATTAATGATATCAACTTTAACTTCATCATCAACAATTATTTCTTTCAAGTATTGAAAAGCATTGTAGCAACTATCAGAAAAATCAGTGGCAAATAATATAGTTTTCATAAAATATTTATTTTATAATTGGTTAATTATCAATACAAAGTACCGGAACTTGAGAATGGTTAATTAAGATCTCGACGTTACTACCTTGGAAAAACCGTTTGATTGGGCTTCTCGTAGTATGAGAAATACCTATGAGGCTAATGTCATTACTTCTGGTAAAATTCCAAATACCTGAATCTATAGAGTAGTCAGAAATAAAATGTGTATGACATTCAAAATCCTTGACCAATAATTTAAAATCCTTTAGTGCTTCTAGCATCAGAATTGTTGGTTGGCTAAAAAACCCAAAAGTATCAACTGCCAAAATATGAACTTCTTTAACACCAAAGGGCTTGATAAATTCCAAGAATCTGTGTAATGACACTTTGTCATTAGAAGATAAATTCGAAGCAAAAACAACTTTTGAAAAATTTACATTTTCAATTGGATTCTTAACAATTAGAGTATTAAGATGGATGTTTCGAATTACTTTTTGAGCATTGGAACCAATAAACCATTCTTGTTTTCCTTTTGCTCCTTTAGATCCCATTACTATGAGGTCAAATTTATTCTCTTGAATAACTTCCTCTATATTCTTTAAGAATTTTCCTCCAGTATAGTGCAATTGACTTTGTAAGTTATACTTATCAATTTTCTCAACTTCGGCTAATAACTTCGCTTTTGTTTGAAGAGCTAAGGCGCGGTTAACGCTATCCTTAACCTTTTCTTCAACAGGAAGATCTTCCCATTCTTCAGGCAAGTCGGCTGAATTGTATAGATGAATTTCTGCTCCAAGTTTTTGACCTAATTTACATGCAGCATCTAAGGCATTACTGGCACAAGGACTAAAATCTGTAGGCACTAAAATTTTCATTACATAATTAATTTAAACGTGAATAATACTAGTTGTGCTTCCAATAATGTGTTTCCTTGTATTTTTCTACTTGAGTATCAATTTTTTTGATAGCCATTTTAAATGCTTTAGCTTCATCAGATGATTCTGCTTTTGAAAAAAGATTTCCGCCTTTTTCCATTTCAAAAATCAAAGCCATTTCAATTTCACCTTTTTCAAAACTTCTGATGTTCAGTTTCACCGTTTTGACAAAAGGATATTTACTATATCGTTTTTCAATATCATCAGAATAAAAATCTTTAAGACCTTCCTGATGCACATGACCCTTTGCATTAATAATTATGTCCATATTTTTATTCTTTGGTTTTGTGTTTAAGATTCAATTCCATGTTCATTTTGTCTGTTCAAGCTCCAATGATCAGTAACTGTAGTTTGCAACCACAAGTCTTTTGATTTTCTAAATACCTGAACCGATAAATTATATTTTTCTTGAAAACTTGATTCCAATTGCTCAACGCTCATTTCAGGATCAATTTCAATATAATCATTCACAGAAAATGATGTTATGTCTTTTAAAGCTAAATCTTCATTTATTTTCTCCTTATCTAAAGAACCTGCACCAGCATCATGGGCAGTAGAATAAAAAGCCACAGTTAATCCGGGGAAAAAATCATTAAAATCACTTTTCACCTGGGCGATTGTTTTATTAAGATACATTTTCATAATGTCATTATTTGTTAAGTAGTTAATAGTTTTTGCAAGTACACCATCATATCATAAGTTGTCACGATGCCAACCAACTCATTATTATCGGTAACGGGCAAAGCATTTACATGTTTTCCAATCATAATTTCCAAGGCATCACCGATATTCATATCAGCATCAATACAGTATGGCCTTTTAGTCATTATTTCATCAACATCTAAAGTATCAAATTTTTTATCCTTTATAAATTGATCAAAACTATTGGTAACCACACCTTCTAGATATAAGATGTCACCCAAACTTATAATTCCTCGGACATCCCCCATTACCTGAATGATAATATGATGTATATTATTCTCATGGAAATAATCTTTGGCTTTTCTAAGTTTATCCTTAGGATGAAGTGTTATGAGTTTATCACTCATCACATTTCGAACTATATTATTATTTTCCATAATTAATTTCTTTTCTTAAATCAAATATCATGGATAAATATTTTATTTACACTAATTACGATCACTAATAAAAATGATATTTATCATCTTTTGAAGAAAAATAAAGTGACATATTACATTTATTTTTTCTATGGAATTAAGCTATATAACAATATTGTTTTTGTATCTTCTAATAGTTGTGTTAACTATTAGAAAGACTTTGTTGCAAGTTTCAAACCCTGCCAAAACCTTATCATGGATTATGGTCATTGTATTCATGCCAGTTTTTGGGTTATTGTTATTTAAGATTATTGGAAGAAATATCAGAAAAGATAAAAAGTCGCTTCAAATTCAACCTTTTTACAATTCAACAAACCACCCTATTAAGATGGACTTATTGCCAAGCAATAAACGCAGGCTTGTCAGTTTATTGGATCAAAACCTTTCGTCTGGAATTTCTTACAATAATGAGGTTTTGGTTATTAAAAATGGTGAAGCAACTTTTAACTCCATCTTATTAGATTTTGAAAAAGCAAAAAGAACAATTCATCTTGATTTCTATATTATAGAAGGAGGCAAAATATTCTCAAATTTTAAAGAAGTATTTAAACTTAAAATTAAAGAGGGCGTAAAGATCAGATTGGTTTATGATGCTTTTGGTACTGGTAGAAAGAACAATTCACTTATAAATGAGCTTGAAGCTATAGGAGTAGAAACGAAAGTATATATGCCCTTCAACTTCCTAACATCATTGTCATATTTAAATTATCGCAATCATAGAAAAATTGTCATTATAGACAGCCAAATCGCATATACGGGAGGTATGAACATCAGTGATAAGCACATTAGCAGTCAAAATACCCTTGGGCTTTGGCGAGATACTTTTGTGAAAATCGTAGGTCTAGCAGCACTTGATTTTGAAAAAGTATTCAATAGTGATTGGGCGCATGCTGGAGGAAGTTTAATAGAAATAGAGACAAAGCAAGAAACTAGCGATGAAGGAGGGGTCCCCGTACAGGTTATTGCCAGTGGGCCAGACTCCCCTTTTCATGGAATACTCCACGAGTACTTTACTATAATTACAGACGCTGAAGACTATGTATATATTTCTACGCCCTACTTTGTACCAGGTGAGTCTATATTAATGGCATTAAAAACAGCAGCACTAAGTGGCATTGATGTCAGATTAATGATGCCATATAATTCAGATTCAAAATGGATGAGATGGTGTATGTTTACTTATCTAGAAGACCTATTAGCGGCAGGAGTGAAGATTTATCTGTATCATAAAGGATTCTTACATAACAAGGTATTTATCAGCGACGATATTATATCAAGTATTGGAACTGCAAATGTTGATGAAAGGAGTTTTGAGACAAATTTTGAGATCAACGCCATTATTTATGATAGAAAGACGACACTTGATTTAAAAAGCCACTTTTTTGAAGATATTGCATCATGCGAGTTACTCTCTCTTGAACATTTTCAATCACGTCCAGATCGTAATAAAATAATGGAAGCCGTTGCCAGATTGACCAGCCCAATTCTATAAAAAGCACTGTTTTTAGAGGTAAAAGTAGATGATGATTTAAATCATGAAAAGGGGTGACAACCATCATTAAATAGTGTTAACACAAACTATAACTTGCGCTAAAATAAGATATCATGCAGATAATAATATTTCTGATTGCCTTGAGTCTAATGATAGCAATTGGGTTTTTATTTGCCTTTTTTTGGGCAGTTGGAGACGGACAATATGACGACGACTTCACCCCGTCCTTAAGAATACTGGTGGATGACGATATGATTCCCCCAACCCAAGACAATTCTCAAAACAATAATTTCAACGAATCAAAACCTGTTCAAAATGTCGAAGATTGAAACCTTCAGTTACGATAACAAAATCGTAAGAAACTTTGCTGTTGCCACTGCCATCTGGGGTCTAATTGGTATGCTCGTAGGTTTAATTGCTGCCTTACAATTGATATGGCCAGAATTAAATTTTAGTAACCAATATATTTCATTTGGGCGAATAAGACCGTTACATACGAATGCTGTAATTTTTGCATTTGTTGGTAACGGTATTTTTATGGGTGTTTATTACTCACTCCAAAGGCTGCTTAAAGCCAGAATGTTTAATGATGTATTGTCCAAAGTTCACTTTTGGGGTTGGCAAGCCATTATTCTTGCTGCTGCAATTACTCTTCCTCTAGGGTTTACAAGCTCTGCTGAATATGCCGAATTAGAATGGCCAATAGATATTGCCATTGCTTTGGTATGGATAGTATTTGGAATCAACATGTTTGGTACCATACTTAAGAGAAGAGAACATCATATGTATGTAGCCATTTGGTTTTACATAGCTACATGGATAACTGTAACCGTTTTACATGTTATTAAGAACTTGGAAATTCCAGTGCATATGTGGAATAGTATTCCTGTATTTGCAGGTGTTCAAGATGCTCTAATACAATGGTGGTACGGACACAATGCTGTTGCCTTTTTCCTGACAACACCTTATCTGGGATTGATGTATTACTTTTTACCAAAAGCGGCCAATCGTCCGGTTTACTCATATAAGCTTTCGATTATACACTTCTGGGCATTGATATTTATATACATATGGGCAGGTCCGCACCATTTATTATATACTTCATTGCCTGATTGGGCTCAATCATTAGGAACTGCATTTAGTTTGATGCTAATTGCGCCTTCATGGGGTGGAATGTTAAATGGACTATTGACGTTAAGAGGTGCTTGGGATAAAGTGAGAAGAGATCCCATACTTAAGTTTATGGTAGTTGCTGTAACCGCATATGGTATGGCAACTTTGGAAGGTCCGTTATTAAGTATCAAATCAATAAATGCAATTAGTCACTATACAGATTGGACTGTAGGTCATGTGCATGTCGGTACTTTGGGATGGAATGGTATGTTGACCTTTGGTATTCTTTACTGGCTATGGCCACGATTATATGGTACAAAATTATTTTCAACGAAATTGGCCAATCAGCATTTTTGGCTAGGAACGCTAGGCACTTTATTTTACACCATCCCATTATATTGGGCAGGATGGACACAAAGTATGATGTGGAAGAAATTTACAGAAGATGGCTTTTTAGCATATGGTAATTTCTTAGAAACAGTTACGCAGATAATTCCTATGTATATGATAAGAGCAGTAGGTGGAACAATCTACGTCATAGGAGTATTTCTCATGATTTATAATCTTTGGAAAACGGCTCAGGCTGGAAAACTAATTGAGAATGTAGAAGCAAGTGCTCCTCCTAGAGAAAAATATGTTGCACATAAAGGAGAACACTGGCACAGATGGATAGAACGAAGACCAGTTCAGTTATTGGTAATAAGTGCTGTAGTTGTACTGATTGGAGGACTTGTTGAGATTTTCCCAATGCTGGTCATAGATAATAATGTTCCAAAAATTGAAAGTGTCAAACCATACACTGCACTTGAGCTAGAAGGTAGAGACATCTACATCAGAGAAGGTTGTGTCGGGTGTCACTCACAAATGATTAGACCATTTCGGTCTGAGACTGAACGGTATGGAGAATTTTCAAAATCAGGTGAGTTTATTTACGATAGACCATTTTTATGGGGAAGTAAACGAACGGGACCAGACCTACATCGTATTGGACAAAAGTATCCAGACAGTTGGCACTTTAACCACATGTATGATCCGGAAAGTATGTCTCCTGGATCAATCATGCCGCCTTATCCTTGGCTACTAGATCAAGATATAAATACTGATTATACCGCTGCTAAGATTAGAGTTCTGAAAATGCTTAACACACCTTATCCTCACAATTATGAAAATGAGGCCGTGGACAAACTTAAAGCGCAAGCTAAAATAATAGCCAAATCTATTGTTGAAGAACTTGCCGAAGAAGAAATAGACTTGGAAGTATTAGAAACCAAAGAAATTGTAGCTCTAATCGCTTACTTGCAAAGATTAGGTACAGATATAAAACCTAAAACATTAGATAAATAAAACAATTAAATCATGTATAAATATATATTAGAAACTGCAGGTAATATTAATTGGATGGCCTTGTTTGCTTTGTTAACTTTTGTAACAATATTTACACTATCTGCATATCTTGTTTTCAGAAAAGATAAAGAGGAATTAAATAGATTATCAAGTTTACCACTAGCTGATGATGACCCTATTATTGTCAAATCTAATTAATAAAGAGGAACATGAAAACTAAAGCAATTAACTTAATCGGTGTAATATTACTTTTGCCAACTATTACTTTTTCAACACCTACAGCAGGAAGTGCAAAGTTTCAATGGATTTTTGAAAATATAGTTTTGGTATTAGGTTTGTTGGTTATTATAGCCGTCTTCTTCTCGCTGTGGAATTTGGCCAGTGCAATAATGAATCAAAAAATTGATGAATTACGCGGTGGAGAATCTATAGAGACGATAAAAAAAGGACCATCTATATTTAAAAAATTATATGACAAATCCTGGAACCTAATTCCTATGGATAAGGAAGCAGATTTTGATTTAGGTCATGACTATGATGGTATTAGAGAATTAGACAACTCGCTTCCTCCATGGTGGACATATACATTTTACCTTACCATAGTATGGGCAATTGGATATATCTTTGTTTTTCATATGTCTGATATCGGTCAAAGCCAAAGTACAGAATATGCAGTAGAAATGGAAGATGCTAGAATTGCCAAGAGAAACTTCCTTGCAAGTAAACCAGATGATGTCAATGAAAGCAATGTAATTTTTGTTGGAGATCCTGAAGCTCTCGAAATTGGTAAAACAAGGTTTATTCTTTCTTGTGCTGCATGTCACAATGTTGATGGTCGTGGAGGAGTAGGGCCAAATCTAACGGATGAGTATTGGATTAATGGTGGTAGTATACAAGATATATTTAAAACTATAAAATATGGTGTTCCTCAAAAGGGAATGATAGCTTGGGCTTCACAAATTCAACCTTCAACAATGCAGAAGGTTGCCAGTTATATTTTGACTTTACAGGGGACAAATCCACCAGAACCAAAAGCACCTCAAGGAGAAATTTATGTAAGAGAAGAACCAATTCAAGTGACCGAAGCAATAGAGGAAGAACAATAAAACTATGAGCAGCACCAATCAGGAAGATTATCGTGACTCAATTGCTACGGTGGATAACTCAGGCAAACGAATTTGGATTTATCCTAAAAAGCCCAAAGGTGGTTTTTATAATAAAAGAAAGCTAGTCACATATATACTATTACTGATCTTATTTGGATTACCATTTATAAAATACAATGGTAATCCACTGGTGCTTTTTAATATACCTAAAGGTGAGTTTATTATCTTTGGAATTTATTTTGCACCCCAAGATTTTCATCTCTTTGTAATTGCAATGCTCATCGGAATCGTTTTCATTGTCTTGTTTACTGTAATATTCGGTCGTATATTCTGCGGCTGGGTTTGTCCTCAAACAATATTTATGGAAATGGTATTCCGTCGTATTGAATACTGGATAGAAGGTGACTACAAAGCACAAATAAGACTAAATAAGAGCAATTGGAATCAAAACAAGAAACTCGCGAAAAAAACATTAAAACATTTTCTATTTATTCTTGTATCAGCTGTAATTGCACATACTTTCTTGTCCTATATTATTGGTATTGATGCACTATGGGAATTGATGACATCACCAGTAGATGCTCATTGGACTGGATTATTTGCAATGATAGGTTTTACAACAGTGTTCTATGGTGTATTTGCTTTTATGCGAGAGCAAGTGTGTACAACAATTTGTCCTTATGGTAGATTACAAGGTGTGTTGCTCGACGAAAACTCACTAGCTGTAGCTTATGATTTTGAAAGAGGTGAACCTAGAGGCAAATTGGTAAAGGCTAAAAAAGGGAAAAAATCTGAATGCAAAGATGGATGTTCGACATGTAAAACCAATGATTCCTCATGCCCATCAAAAACATTAAATGCCACATTGGAAAACTTCCTACCAGAACCCAAAGGAGATTGCATCGACTGTAACCTTTGTGTTCATGTCTGTCCAACTGGAATAGATATAAGAAACGGTACACAATTAGAATGTGTCAACTGTACTGCTTGTATGGATGCCTGTGATGAAGTCATGATTAAGATAAAGAAGCCCACAAGGTTGATTAGAATAGACAGTTATAATGGAATAGCAACAGGAGCCAGGTCACTTTGGAATACAAGAGTAGCGGCATACTCCCTCGTATTAATATCCCTAATTGTCTTGGAGTCATTTCTATTTATATCTAGATCAAGTATTGAAACTCTATTCTTACGTACTCCTGGAATGCTTTACCAAAAACAAGACGATGGTTACATAAGTAATCTATACAATTACCAATTGATAAATAAAACAGATTTAGAATCTGAAATAACATTTATTGTAAAAGATATAGAAGGCGCGATAATTGAAGTAGTAGGTGAAGCACCAAGAACACAAATTAGAAAAATATCAGAAGGTGCAGTTTTTATAAAACTACCAGCTTCATCACTTTCTTCTAGAAAAACAAATCTTGTTATAGAAGTCATCGCTGATGATAAAGTTATAGATAAAGTTAAAACAAGTTTTTTAGGACCAAGAAAATAAAAACAAAATGAAAATGAACTGGGGTTATGGCATAATGATTTTTTACATCTGCTTTGCAAGTACGTTGCTATTTGTTTTGATACAATCCTTTGGTGTCAAACACAACTTGGTTGTTGACAATTATTACGATAATGACCTGGCATATCAAACTACAATTGACAAAAAAAATAATTACTTAAAGTCAAATAATGTTATTATTAAGACGAAGAAGAAAGAAGATAAAATTGAATTTAATTTTATACGCACCAAATCATTAAGTGGTAATATACACTTCTATCGTCCTTCAAATAAAGATGAGGATTTCATTATTCCTATTCTTGAAAGTACATTTACATTTGACACAAAAAATATTTCAAATGGCAAATGGAAGGTAAAGATAGACTGGCAAGATGAAAATGTATTTTATTATCATGAAAAGGATATCTATTTGTAATGTACTACCTAGGACTGACATTGGGGCTTTTTGGAAGTTTGCATTGCATCGGAATGTGTGGTCCACTGGCAATAGCTTTCTGTATCAGACCCAATGCTACAAAGTCACAAATATTATTTAATGCCTTGACATACAATATAGGTCGAACATTAACCTATACCCTATTGGGAATAATATTTGGATCAATAGGTTCGTTCCTCTTTCTAGTGGATCTTCAAAAATATCTCTCTATAATAATTGGAGTTATCCTCATAACCTCAGTGCTGTTTTCTTTAGATCTTGAATCGCGTTTTAATAAGATTTCCTTTTTAAGCAGGATCAATTTTTATATAAAAAACAAGATATCAAAACTTGTAAGTTTATCCCAGACCAAATCACCATTGAGCTTAGGAATGATTAATGGTTTGCTTCCATGTGGGTTGGTTTACTTAGCCATAGCTGGAGCATTATCTTCACAGACTATGATGAGTGGTGCATTGTTTATGATGATGTTTGGATTAGGCACAATCCCGGCCTTATTTTTATTAGTTATCGGTTCTCAATCTATTAGTCCAAAAATAAGGTCCAGATTTAGGCAGTCCCTTCCTTTTGTAAATATTCTATTTGGTATATTCTTAATCTACAGAGGTGTAGCGGTGGATATGCCAGAGAGTTTAAATTTTTGGGAGGCGATTAAGAATCCTATTTTATGTCATTAGTTTTATTTAGTCGACAAATAGATCCGCAATCAATTAAATAGACAACCACACATAATTATAAAAAAGACCGAACTGAATAGCCCGACCTCTTCTAGAATACCCAATCTAAAAATGATCATTATTCTTATTTTACAATTACTGTTGATGACATTTCCACAACACCTCTGTTTAAAAACAAAAATGTATATTGACCTTTCTCAAAAAGAGATTTGCTTATTGTTATTTTTTTAGAGTTTATTAGAAGATGATATATAACATCACCAATACTATTTACTACATATATTACATCTACGATTTCAGAAGTCTTAAAAATGATAGAAGAATTAGAATTGCTGTAATTTAGTTCCAAAAAATAATTATTACCATTTTCAGTATCAACACTTACAAAAATTTCATTATTTTCAAAAATCAAATCTTTATCTAAAAAATTGTTTGCAGATAAATTACCTGAAACCATAATAACCAATAATAAAAGAAAATTTGAATACTTCATTTTGTAGTGTTTACTATTTTGACGTTCTAAAAACTTAAGCGTCACTACTTCAAGGAGATAATAGAAGGTAATGTAAGGTAGTTGTCATACTTCATGTTAAATGCAAAACAGTTTACATTTAATACCAGTATTATTGAATCAGTTCTATTTAATTAAATGCTTTTCACTTTTAATCGAAAAACGATCAATGAAACAGAAAGACCGTATATTATTACGGTTATTGAACTCAAAGGCATTAAAATAGCAGCAACAACAGGACTTAGGTTTCCTGTTATTGCAAATGCTAAACCTATAACATTGTATAGAAAAGCTAGGAAAAAAGCACCATAAACTATTTTACGCGCAGCTTTAATGAAGCCTATAAACTGATCAAACTTTGAAAACACATCAGCCTGAATAATAGCGTCACATGCTGGTGAAAAATTATTAACATCATCAGATATTACAATACCAATATCACTTTGTTTTAAGGCTCCTGCATCATTAAGGCCATCGCCAATCATCATCACTTTTACATCATCCCTTTGCAATGATCTTATATAATTTAATTTATCATCTGGCGAGGCATTAAATGTCAAACTAATATCACTACCAAATAACTTCTGCATTCTTGAGGCTTCATTATTGCTGTCACCAGATAAAAGTGACAAACCAAATTGCTGGTGTAATGAACCAATAACTTCTTTAATATTGTTTCGAAGATTGTGTTTAATTTCAAAACACCCTTTATAGATTCCATCAATTTCGACAAACACACCGGACTTAACACTCTTATCCAAATTGAATATAAAAGCATCCGAGCCAAGTTTTAAAGTGCTGCCTTGATAGTGAGTAACAAGCCCAGATCCAACCGTCTCATTGAAACTCTCTACCTCAGCAGTCAATACTTTTTTGTACTTATCTACAATTGCTTTACTCAAAGGATGATTAGAATGTATACAAGAGGATTTGATCAGTATTAGTTCTTGATTTGATAAATTCTCCCCGTCAAAAAGAACAGTCATTCTTTGACTGTCTGTTATTGTTCCTGTCTTATCAAATACTGTATGTTCGACATCTTGAATGCGCTCAATGGCTTGGATGTTGCGAATATGAAATCCAGCCTTAGATAAAAAACGCAAAATATTTCCATATGTAAAAGGGATAGCCAATGCCAAAGCACATGGACAAGCCACTATCAATACAGAAGTAAATACTGTAAATGCCCTTGATGTATCAATCATTAACCAAATAGCAAAAGTTAAAAGGGCCAATAATAAAATAGATATCGTAAAATATTTTGAAATCCTATCAATCAACAAACTTGAACTGCTAGACTGTTGATCTTTAAATACTTTTTCATTCCAAAGTTGCGTCAATTGAGACTGATCAACCTTCTTTTGAACAAGGACCTCTAAGCTCTCTCCTACTTGTCTGCCACCGGCCAGTAATGAATCCCCTTTTACTTTGCTTAACAAATCGGATTCACCAGTTACAAAACTGTAATCAATACGCGCATGACCCTTCACCAGTTCGCAATCTACAGGTATAAGTTCTAGGTTGCGAATTAACAGCGTGTCTCCAATATTAATTTTATCTATAGAAATAGACAGCCATTGACCCGCCGTTTTTAAAGTAGAAGAAATTGGGAAATAGGACTTATATGTTCTATCAAAATCTAATTGCTTGTACGTAAAGGATTGGAACCATTTTCCAATTAACAAAAAGAAAATAAATCCAGACAAACTGTCAAGATACCCTTCACCTACTTGAAATAAAATCTCATAAACACTGCGTAAAAACAAAGTTGACATTCCTAATATAATTGGAAAATCAAGGTTTAGCTGACCATGTTTTAATGATATAAATGCAGATTTGAAATAATCGGATGCGCTATACAACAATACCGGAATAATAAGTGCGGTATTAATATATCCCAAATAAAATGCAGAACGTGCTTCGTGAAAACCGAGATACTCCGGAAAACTTAAGAGCATGATATTTCCAAAAGCAAAACCAGCCAAGCCAATTTTATAGATCAATGATCTATCAATATTTACAGATGATTTTTCCTCCAACTGATCAAATTGCAAGATAGGCTCATAACCAATATTAACAAGCAGTTGAACAAGTCCCTTCAAAGAAAGAGTCTCAGTGTGAAACTGAAACGTTGCTTCTTTTTTTAAGAAATCAACCTTAGCAAAAAAGATTGATTCATTTAATTTTGATATATTTTCCAATAAATACAAGCATGCGCTACAATGAATTTGAGGTAACTTCAATTTTACTCTAGCTATACCATTTTCATTAAACGCTAATAATTTTTCTATTACTGAATCATCATCAAGAAAATCTAAATGAGAAGCGTTTTTCTGTTTTAATGAAATACCAGGATGGTTTTCAAATTTATAATAATCAGTTAGGTTATTATCGTCTAAAATTTGATACACCATCAAGCATCCATTACAGCAAAAAGAATGCTGCTCAATTGTGTGAGACTCGGTAGTACAGGGATCACCGCAATGTTTACATTTGACCATAACATCGATTGACATATTTGGTCTATTAAGGTGTCACATATAAAATGGTTGATATAAGAGCTATATTAATCAAGATAATAAAGGATACACCTAGGGTGAACTCTTTGATTGAAGCGTGATTTTGCATAATATTTCTTTTTTTCAAAAATAAGGAAGGCTTCAAAATACAAAGGTGATTCTAATCATTATTAACAATGACATGCATCATCATAGACACTATGAACTGTACATACATTTGGGGCTTAAAGTGCCAATATGGAACACATTAAGTCATCTAATTCGTTACTTGAAAAGTACAACACAAGGGTTCCTCGTTATACAAGCTACCCTACTGTACCGCATTGGAACACTATCCCGCCCACCCAAGAACAATGGTTTTCATTATTGAGGGAAAATTATAAATCAAAAGACGGATTTAGTCTTTATATTCATCTTCCTTTTTGTGAGGCGTTGTGCACATATTGTGGCTGTAATAAGAGAATTACAAAAAATCACGCAGTTGAATCACCTTACATCAATGCCGTTATAAAAGAGTGGAAGATTTACTTAAACGAACTCGAAGAAAGACCAATAATCAGGGAGATTCATCTAGGTGGAGGGACACCAACTTTTTTCAGCCCAAGTCAACTTAACAGATTGATTTCTACAATTATAGATACTTCAACACTTACAAAAGATGCGGACTTAAGCTTTGAAGCGCATCCCAGCTCAACTACATATGAGCATTTATCAACTTTAAAAAAATTAGGTTTTAGTAGAATTAGCATTGGCGTACAAGACGTATCTCCAGAGATATTAAAAGCCATTAACCGTCATCAAACAATTGATCAAATCAATGATGTTACAAATTGGGCCAGATCTCTTAGATATACATCTGTAAATTATGACATTATTTATGGTCTACCCTTCCAACAAGATCATAACATAACACAGACAATAAAATTGATTGCAGATAATAAACCAGACAGAATAGCTCTTTACAGTTATGCTCATGTACCTTGGAAGAGTACAAGTCAAAGAGCATTTACGATCAATGATATTCCAAAAGGTCAGGAAAAAGCACGCTTGTTTCAATTGAGTAAAACTCTTTTAAAGACATTAGGGTATAAATCAGTTGGCATGGACCACTTTTGCCTTGAAGATGATGCACTTTATCAATCATTCATAACAGGTAACATGCACAGAAACTTTATGGGCTATACGCCTAATTTCACAAAGTGCAGTATTGCATTAGGAACTTCGTCAATAAGTGATGCTTGGAATGTCTATGTGCAAAATGAGAAAAAAGTTGAAACGTATCAAGAAATTATCAATACGGGTAAGTTACCAATAATCAAAGGTCACTTGTTAAGTAATGAAGAAACACTGATGCGGAAAACATTTTTAGACCTGATGTGTAAAAACGAAATTGAATTAAATCAAAATGACAAAAAATTTAACTTAATAAAACCATACTTGGAGAATCTTACTGAATTATCAGATGATGGTTTGGTTAAATTATATGATCAAAAAATCAAAGTCACAGAAAAAGGGCAACTGTTTATTCGGAATATATGTTCGAGTATAGATCCATTGTTTCAAAATACAGAAAGCACAAAAGAGCTGTTTAGTTCAGCCATATAAATTATAAAGTAGATGAGTTATACTTACTTCATTTTATTAACCTTGCCAATCATACAACTTACATAAGACTTTGCAGTTTCAATTACTGTGGGGTCGTTTTCCGTATAACCAGCTTTGGCAAGATCAGATACTATATTATAAGCTATTTTTTCATCGGGAGCATCAAATGAAACCGAGCCAGATTCAACATCAACATTTACCACAGCCTGCTTATTGATAGCTTTTATTTTTTGCTCAACCGTATGAGCACAACCCCCACATTTGATATTATTTAAAATATATGTAAAATCCATCTTTTTTTTATTGGGGTATACATTCAAGACCTTTCATATTTAAAATTTCAATTTTTCCACTTTTCACCTGGATAAGACCTTCAGATTTAAAGTCAGATATTGTACGAATAGTTGTTTCCTTTGCAGTACCTGCTAGGGATGCCAAATCTTCTCGCTTTACATCCAAGACATCCATGCTTGTATTTTTTTGTAATTCCAACAAAGCATGAGCAACTTTTTTCCTTACCGAACTGTAAGCCAAGTTTATCAATTGTCGTTCAGTATGATCCGCATGTTTAGCCAACATGGATATAAACTTAGCAGCAAAGTCTCTATTGTTAAAAAGTAACATTTTAAAGTCTTCTTTTGGGATAAGTCGGATTTCAGCATCTTCGATTACCATTGCGGTATCATCATATTTATTACCAGTGATAAGTGGAACGAATCCGAAAAAATCGCCAGGTCCATACAATTGGGTTATAAGTTCTTTCCCAATTTCATTTGTTTCAAAACATTTTACTTGCCCCTTGATAATAAAATATAACCAACTGGGATAATTTCCTGAATTATAAATAGTATTTTTTTTCTGAAAGCTTCTCACCTCCCTATCTTCAGATAGTTTGCTTAATGCTTCTTCGCCTTTAGCCTCATTGATAAGAAGACGAATACCTTCATCTGAATTGTCAACAACTTTTAAGCGATCAGCTTTTGCAAGGCGTATTTCAATGGATTCCAAAAGTTCAACATCATCAAAAGGTTTGGTAATGTAATCATCTGCACCCAAGCCCATACCTTTCCTAAAATCTTGTTTTTCCACTTTTGCAGTTAAAAACATAAATGGTATGTCCATAAGTTCAGGTGAATTATTTAATATTTTCAAAACACCAAAACCATCAAGTTCTGGCATCATAACATCACAAATTATCAAATCAGGTCTATTTTCTTCAGCTGATCTCACCCCAATTTTACCATTCTCGGCAGTGAGTACATTATAACCAGAAAGCTCTAATATTTCAGCTAAATTCTCCCTAACCTCCTGAGTATCTTCAATTACTAGAATTTTTTTCATTTTGTTGACGTTCTATTTACACAAATATAATAAAAGTCCCCATATGACTAAAATCACCCTAAGCTATGACATGTATCATATATTTGAGAGCCACTTTAATGGATCTTTGTACCAAACAGATATAAAATGAATTTACTAGATCCTATTTCAAGTATAATGACTTCCAATGTCATCAGTCTACAGCCCAATTCAAGTATTGCAGATGCTGCAGAGATATTTAAGGCAAAAAGAATAAACCATATTCCAATTGTAGACAATGACCAATTGCTTGGTATCGTAAGTAAATCAGATTATTTATTTTTTAGAAGAGGGTTCCTAAATGATAAAAACGATGAACGTGTTGAAGAAATTCGTATCAGCAATTACGAAGTGCAAGATATTATGACACAAGGTATTGCCACAATTGAACCCAATGAAAAAATAAATGTTGCACTTGAAATTTTTAAAGAAAACCTATTTCATGCGATTCCTATTGTCGAAGATGGCAAATTAAAAGGAATAGTGACAACATTTGATATAATTTTTAACCTAGCAGAAAGCAATGGTGCCGTTGCTGAATATAGTATCAAAAAGTGATCGAAACTAAGACATTAAAAATATATGGAACAGAATCTCAGGGGCAACTTTTTATAGAATCACTTATTCATAAGTACTTCGAAAAGGCTGAGCTTAATTATAAGATTGAAAAAATCAATGATTTATCGTTATTCATTGATTTAAAATTGGAATCTATTCCCTCAATTCAACTGGATGATGGTACAATTTATCCAATTAAAGATGGTAATTATTTCAAACAAAATCTTAGAAAGGCTTTAAGTGAAATATTACAAAAAGATAATTTTGGACAATTGAAAAAAATTGTTGTCCCATTTGACTTTTCAGAGTCATCTATTAACGCTTTTATGTATGCGCATCGATTGGCCACAAGCATTGATGCCGTTACTCAAGTTTCACACATAGATACAGCTGCTGGTAAAAATAAAGACAAATTCAATAACTTCATTTCTCAGGTTGATATAGATTGGAACAGTGATATTCTCGAAGCATCATTGATTAAAAAACAATACCTACTGGGACCAATCAAGGAAACACTTATTAAATCTGTACTGTCATCAAATCCACACCTATTGGTAATTGGCAATAGGGGAAATTCAAAAACCCTAAACCATATTGGATCTACTGCCACTTTAATTCTTAAAGAGCTTAATACAAGAGTTTTAATTATACCTGAAAATGCAAAGTTCACCAGGCTTAAAAACATCGTATTTCCATATCAAAACGAAGAGCAGCTTAACACTCATTTAGATTTTGTTATAGATATTGCTAAACCTTTCAATGCTCAAATAACTTTACTGAAAGCAACTAACGGAAAAGATATTTCACCTACAACGCTTCTCAATAAATGGCAATCCGCTTACAAAAATATTTCCTATAACGATGAAGGTTGTCATTCAGAACTAAACGTATCTCCTCATATAATTAGTCCAGAAAACGCAAGTATGTTGACTATCCCCAAAGAGCTATCACTTAATTGCTCCTACTATCAAAATTTAGAAAACTCAGTTTTGCAAAACAATAGCAAAATTCCATATTTAAGTCTAAGGTAATCTAATATCGTTTTTCATCATCTATTTAGTAACTTTGAGTTCTAATAAAATACAATGAATACCTTCACCATCATTGGCCTCATCGCCGCAGCTTGTACAACTCTTTCCTTCTTACCTCAAGCCATCAAAGTTATAAAAACCAAAAACACGAGTGATTTATCTTTGACCATGTATCTAATTTTGACAACAGGATTGTTATTGTGGCTGATTTATGGCTATCTTATAAATGATATACCCCTTATGATCGCCAATGCGATCACTTTGGTTTTTGCTGCTATAATATTATTTATGAAAATTAGATACAAGTAAATAATAGTAAATTAAATAAAACCTTCCAATTTCAATAATCCCGATTTCAAATCTATTATTCCCTGATATTTCACAATAAGTTTACTTGATTTTCAATTCTATTTAAATATATCATATCATGGACAACGATCGTATTAAAATTATAAAAACAAAATTGTTATCTGACAATTGGTATACTCTAAACAAAATAACTTACAAATACCTAAATAAAAATGGTGAATGGGAAACACATTTACGAGAAACCTATGACAGAGGAAATGGAGCTACAATTTTACTTTACAATATAGAGCAGCAGACAGTTATACTCACAAGACAGTTTAGATTGCCTACATTTGTAAACGGAAATAAAAGCGGTATGCTGATTGAGTCATGTGCTGGACTTCTTGATAATGACAATGCAGAAGATTGTATAAAAAAAGAAACTGAAGAAGAAACAGGCTATAAAATTAAAAATGTTCAAAAAATATTCGAAGCCTATATGTCACCAGGATCCGTTACTGAAATTGTACATTTTTTTGTAGCCGCATACTCAAAAGACATGAAGGTAAGTGATGGAGGTGGACTGGCTGATGAACAAGAAAATATCGAAGTTTTGGAATTAAAATTTGAAGATGCCACTCAAATGATTTCCACAGGAGAAATAAAAGATGGCAAAACAATAATGCTTTTACAATACGCACAAATTCAAAAATTAATCAACTAAATATACAGAAATGATAAAAACATTTTTACTACTAATATTTACAATTTCTTTTATGGCTTGTTCTGAGTCTTACGACCAAAAACTACTGCTTGGTCAATGGAAGACATCTTCCTGGATTGACAATTCTTCTCAGCAATCTATAAATAATAAAATGGATTTTGAATTTCAAGACAATAGAGAATATTCTATTGATTATGGCTCTATGAAAGAAAGTGGAACATATTACATTTCTGGTGGTTATTTACATACAACTGAAACAGGTCGTGCTGAAAAAAAAGTCAACCTACTTAAAGTTGTTCAAGATTCTGTTGTCTTTGAAATGAACAGAGGAGGTGCCATTGAAACTGTAATATTAACTCGAAGATAAAATCTTTTAAGTTATGTAAATATAATGGAACTAATTGTCGATAAAAAGTCTAAACCAATCCTAGAAATTGAGGAAAGATTTAAAATTAATACGTTAGCAATTAAAATAATTATTGATACAAAATCAAAAAATCAAAAACTAATTGATGGTTCAAATGAGATAATTGGACTAAAGGCTATCAACGTATATATAGACAAATTTGAAAATGAAAAACAACAATGGTATTATTGCAATTGTTAATTATGAAGCTCCTCTCAAATGGGTTTTACTAAAAAACACATAGAAGTAAGTGAACAAATTGCCAATGTCGTACGCTATTGTAGCATAAAGATAAAACCTAAATGAAGCACATAGTAAGAATGGTACTGCTGGTTGTTGTCAGTTTCAGCATTTCATGCAGTTCATTTCATAAGGCCACCAACGGGAAACAAAATAATTCAAAGGCTGAATCAATCGTTGAAAAAGTGATTAAAGCTCACGGTGGATACAAATACGACAATTCACACTATTCATTTACTTTTAGAAAAAAGAAATATTCGTTTCAAAATCTTGGTGTTAGGTATACCTATACTCTAGAATCGAAAAAGAATGACAAGGTGGTTTTTGATAAACTTGACAATTTAGGGCTAAGCAGATCAATAGATGGGAAGTCAATCAAACTAACCGAAGAGCAAAATAAATCGTACACTGGTTCTCTAAATTCTGTAATTTATTTCGCAACCCTTCCGCATAAGCTAAAAGATCCTGCTGTCATCAAGTCTTACAAAGGAGAAACAATAATTAAAGGTGAAAAATATCATATAATTGAAGTAAGGTTCTCTGAAGAAGGTGGAGGTCAAGATCATGATGATACGTTTCATTATTGGATTGGAAAAGATGACAACATTATTGATTACTTCGCCTACAACTATAAAGTTAATGGTGGTGGTGTTCGATTTAGAAGTGCTTACAACAAAAGAAATATTGATGGCATAATCTTTCAAGACTATGTCAATTATAAAGCCGCAGTTGGGACTGATTTAATAGATCTTCCAGGATTGTTTGAAAGTGATCAACTAAAAAAACTTTCCCTCATCGAAACAGAAAATGTTGTTAATTTAAAATAACAACTATTAATAATATTTATGAATGAAAAAAATTGAAATGAAAAATTTATTAGTAGCAATACTTTGCGTTATTGGTATATCATCAGTAAACGGACAAAAATTTACAGACATCGATAAAAGTGTAATGGATGCATCATACTATCCAAGCGATGCTCCATTTAGAAGTTTTGCTAAAACACCCGAAGCTAAGGCAGCTGCAGAACCAAAAATAAAAGTTATTTATTCAAGACCTCTTGCAAAGGGAAGAAAGGTATTTGGTGAGCTTTTAGAATTTGGAAAGCCTTGGAGAGTTGGAGCCAATGAATCAACAGAAATTATATTTATGACTGATGTTGAATTTGGAGGAAAAGCTATTAAAGCAGGAAGGTATTCATTAATTGCTATACCACAAAAAGACAGTTGGACTATTTATTTGAATTCTGAATTGGATGGCTGGGGAGATTACTCGTACAAACCAGAACTTGATTTAGCGAGTGTAAAAGCTTCTACTCAAAACTCAAAAGAAACTATTGAAGCTTTATCGATAGCAATGTATGAAAAATCAAAAAATGTTGTTCATCTTAAAATTGGTTGGGATAATACAATTGTAGAAGTTCCAATTACTTTGAAGTAGTCATGAATTGATTAAACACATAATTTTGTATCAATCGATGATTGATTCAATTGTAATAAAAAAAGATTAACTCTTTACTGAGTTAATCTTTTTTTTTTGGACTATACAATTGATACAAAAATCAGCGAAAGGCGGAGCCTACTTCGCATTACTTTTTTTTATATTCTACTTAAGTAGATCTTTTCACTCTCAACAAATTGACCTTTATTAAAGTAAGATTTAATATATATCCCTGAAGGCAAATCACTTTGAACTAGTGATGCGCCAACATTTACCAATTGCCCTACTAAATTAAAATATTTAACATTGTCATATACAAAATCCAATTCAAGATCATCCGTATTTACCATTCGATCTGCAATGCCTATGGCATAGTTTCCACTGCCTTCAAAACGAACTGTAAACTCCAAGAAGCCTTCAGTCTTATTGGTATTTAATAAATTTATAATTTCCCAAACTGGCGCTTCTGATCCTGTCAAATCTTGGTCAGTGTACAACGCTTGAATATCAGGTCTCTCCCATTCTTCACTATTTTCAATCGGCATAAAATATGTCAATTCATAATCAGTTCCATTTACAATATCCGTATCAATATTTAAGATTCGATCAACCCAAAAAGAATTTCCCTCTTCAATAATCTGCGTTCCTGCAGATAACAGTTGTGATGAAAAACAAAACTCAGATGAGGCTTCATCTAAGCTTGCAATCGAACAAAGAATACTATCATTGCTTTGCAAATAAGCCACTTCGTCTTCCGCAATCGCCGTTTGTAAAGTAGAACCCACTTCGCTATATAGTTGCGAAATTGAGAAAGATTCAAATACAAAATTGGGAGCAAAATTATTTATTTCTAATTCTCCTGTTTCGATGCATCCATCCTCCCCATTCGCATAAATACTTGCAACTGCAGGATAATCGACTTCCGTTGAAGCTATTTCATCATTTTCAGACACACTATTATTTTCGTAACATAACTGAACCAACAAATTGCTATTTCCATCATAGTTAAAAGCCTCATTTAAAAAGATGGCATTAAAGCCAATAAAAGCTTGATAATCGTCAGAAAAAACTTCTGTTAATGGTGTCGTCAAATCAATATCGTTCAATTCATTTTGAGTTGTATGACCTAAAGACACGGTAAAATTTCTATATCCGGCATTGCTGTTTTGTTCCAAAATATCAAAGAACATTCTTTTAATATCACCTCGTTTCAATCCACTTAATTTTAAGTACTCAGCTTTGTATAATATCTGCGTTCTGTTATTTTCAAATGAACCTCGGAATACAGATTTCGATGGTATTTTTCCTGTGCCCACTGTAACAGGTACGCCAACTAGCCCATTGTTAAATAATTCATCATTTTCATTAATTATCAAAGTAATTTTATCATTTAAAATTTCTTGATCTGACTCCAAATTCAAGATTAAACTTTTATCTCCATCCACTATAGAGTTGTCAAAAACCAACATATCAAAAGAGACTGATAATTCTCCCTCAAGCAATAAAGCCGTTTTATTTTCAAGGATAAAATCTTCACCTTCAACGGCAGTACTTTCATCTGATACCATAATTGAAATATTGGCATCATTTTCAAAAGGCAAATTGGTTTCAACTAAAATTGATTCTACGGATACAGGATCACAATATGCTTCATTCAACTCACCCACAATATCTATATTCAACCTTGAGCTCTCAAATCTCAATCCAGCTTTAGCAAATTGATTTGTAGTAAACATACCTCGACCATAAGAAGCTGCAAGCATTTGTTGATCACTGTCTCTATATTTTAACATGCTGACTCTTCCGATTCCAACAGGCCCACTTATATTTTCCCATTGTATTGAGGAGGGCGTGATTAAGGTTTTCCAAATACCCACTTCCGTAGCGATAACTACTTCATCTCTATTTCCAGGACTAAAAACACTCCATCTAACAGGAATGTCAGGTAAATCTCCTTCAAGGGATCTCCAGTTCTCTCCTCTATCTTCTGAATAAAAAACACTTTGAACATTAAAATTACTATATGTACAAAGCAACCTGTTATTATTTGAAGGATCGACTTCAATGTTTCTAAGGAATCCATTCCTATTGAAAAGCAATTCAGATGTTACATCTTCAGTTCTCGGATTTGTTATTCTAATTACTTTACCATTATTTGTGCCCACATACAAGACATTATTATCTGTAGGATCAACAAGTAAAGCAGATATTCTATCATTAGACGCTGCAGAAACCAATATAGAATCATCAACATTGTTGATTACATTTAACCAATGTACTTCACCTGCATCACTGCTCATATAGAGAATTTTATCTAAGTCATCATAGTCTGAAGGGTTGATAAAATAAGTAGATCCAGGTACAGAAAAGAAAGTATTGTTGGTAAAATTTGGGCCTCTTGATATAGTATAATTACCACGTTGAGAAGACCTAACAACGATGTCAGGATTGAGTTGGTCAATATGACAAAATGCACCATCACCGCCACCAACATCAATGCTTGAAGATAAACCTGGCATATTCACTACTTCCGTACCGTTATCTTGTGAGCCACCAATATAAAAATCAGTTTCTTCACGTGGATGTATTGCACATGCATAATATTGAGTAGAAATATAACCTTTACTTAAGTCTTCAAATTCTGGTCTTAAGGCGCTAGCATCTCTGGTCAACCATAAGCCGCCATCATTTACAAAATAAGCCAAATCAGAAGAACCATTTATATAATAAGCATTATGTTGATCGGCATGTACAAAAGGTAAGCCCGTACCTTGAAACCAATTTGTAACTTTTCGCCAAGAAGTACCTCCATTTACCGTCTTAAATAAATCAACACCGCCTACAAAAAATACATCGCTGTTGTTTGGATCAATTGCAATTGACATATCATACCAAGCTTGACCACCTGCCAAGGGAGAACCATCATTTCTCTCCGGCACTCTTTGGGATTCCCAAGTATCTCCGTTGTCTTTTGATGTAAGGATGTGTCCTACGCCATTTGTATTTTCATCTTGAACCATAAGAACTACAAAATTCGTATCCTTTTGAGAGACAGCGATATCTATTCTTTCAAAGGAATCTATTCCCAATTCAATATACTCCCAAGTGCCTCCCTCATCTAAAGACCTGTAAACACCATCCTGTGAAAACATACCTGCACTTGCAAAAAGTGTTCCTCCTAGAGTACTTACTATATCCGCCATCCTATTTGAAAATCCTTGATTTATATTGTTCAATGAAATCGACCAATTCTCACCACCATCTCTTGATCTCAACAATCCATTATCTCTTGTTGCAACCAATAAAACACTATCTTGAGTAATCAACATATTTTGATTGTAAAAAAAAGTTGTGTTGTTAGTGCTTTCCAATCTATCCCAGTTGACACCACCATCTTCAGATTTGTAAACACCATCGCCACGATAAGCATCACCATTAAACCATCCTTCTCCAGTTCCTACATACATAATTTCAGGATTATGAGGATCTTGAACCATTGAAGAAATTGATGGGTTACCCACGTAACCTTCAACACGTTCCCACGTAGGAGCAAGCATTGCATTTGTGCATTTCCACAAACCTCCAGCTACACTTCCAACAAACAAAGTATTTCCTGTTGAATCACGACTATCAATTATTAAAGCTCTTGTTCTACCTCCCACATCATTTGGACCACGTGATTCCCATTCATCATCAGCCAATGATTTTTGATAAGAGGGAGATTGAAGCATCGCCTTTCGAATCTTGTACAGTTTTTCCTTTGGAACGGTATTCGTTTCTGGATCCCTGGTCATCATGAATTCCTCCTCGGCCATCTCAGCTATACGATGATATTTTCCATGATCAGGAACTGATGTTTGCTCAATTCGAGAATCCGAACTAGAGACAAAAAATAGTACCACAAAAGTCAATGATAATAAATTGATTGTGAAGAGTTTCATAAAGATATATACTTGATAATTAATTGGTTGTTTTCTAAATGTGAATCTAAAGAAATAAATGTAATTTATCTTAACAGCAATCTTGAGTCGTGTCAATTTCTTAAGGAAAAAAGGCAATATCTATCTGAATTAGTATAAATCCTGACATAAAAGTCATTAAGCAAAAGAATACTTTCAAAAAGCAAAGTTTCAAGAATCCAAAATCAGCTGTTTAAGTAGGCTTAAACTTAAAGTATCGATGCCGACATTTGTAAGACTTAAGCGTCAGTTAAACGTTTAAAAAGGACATGGCATGTCTTAAGACATGCCATGTCCTGAAAAATCCAAAAAAAATCATAAATAGATATTGAATTAATATTAAATTAAAATTGACCTAACATTGACTTAATCATAACTTAATCGTAATATTGCAATATAACGATATAAATCACACTAAAACCATTATCAATGGGTCTAACCAAGTCAGATATTTTCACAGCAGAACAAAACAAAATTGCTTCAATTGCTAAAGTCTTGGGGCATCCTGCACGTATTGCAATATTGCAATATCTACTTGAAAAACAGAAATGCATTTGCGGAGATCTTGTAAATGAAATAGGATTGGCGCAAGCTACTATTTCACAACACCTCAAAGAGATGAAAAGCATCGGACTCTTAAAGGGAATTATTGAAGGCACTCGCGTTTGTTATTGTATAGATTCCAAAGTATTTAAGGAGATTAAAATTATATTTGATTCAATATTTAATGAAACAATTACTGCAAATAAAAACTGCTGTTAACTAAATTACTAATATGAAAATTAACGACATAAAAAAACACCTTTCTGAAGCCACAACTATTGCTTTTGAATTGCCAAATGGGGAATTGGTTCCAAATCACTTTCATGTAACGGAAGTTGGCCTTATTACCAAAGACTTTATAGACTGTGGAGGAACCGTTAGACATGAAAAAGTAGCTAACTTTCAACTATGGGAAGCTGATGATTATGACCATCGATTACATCCAGAAAAACTAGTATCTATTATCGAATTGTCACAAAATAAATTAGGTATTGGAGACTTCGACATTGAAGTTGAATATCAAGGTGAAACAATTGGAAAGTATGGAATAGAACACAATGGTTCGCACTTTGTTTTGACATCCAAAAAAACGGATTGCCTTGCAAAAGACAACTGTGGTATTCCACAAGAAAAACCAAAATTTAATCTTGCAGACATGACTGCTAGTAATTCATCTTGTACACCAGGATCTGGTTGTTGTTAAAATATTAAAATGTATCAAACTCTAAATAACTTTATCGAATCACTAGGTCCTATTTCTGATTCTAGAAAAGAAATTCTCGACGAATTCGTCTCATATATTGTTGCAAAAAATAACGCTAAGGCAAACATAAACCTTAATTTTATTTGCACGCATAATTCAAGGAGAAGTCACATGTCTCAAATTTGGGCACAAGTGGCATCTGCTTTTTATAACATTGATAAAGTTAACTGCTACTCTGGAGGAACTGAAGCTACAGCAATGTTTATTTCAGTCAAAGAAACTTTAGAAGATCAAGGATTTGTAATCATCAAACTGTCTGAAGGATCAAATCCTGTCTATGCCATTAAGTACGACGAAGATCTTCTTCCTATAATTGCATTTTCCAAAACATACGATGACAATTATAATCCAAAGTCAAATTTTGCTGCGGTAATGACTTGTGACCATGCAGATAAAAACTGTCCAATCATTCATGGTGCAGAAAAAAGGTTTGCAATAAGATATCGAGATCCAAAAGAATTTGACAATACAGATTTGCAAAAAGAAAAGTACAAAGAAAGAAGCACTCAAATAGCGGAAGAAATGTTTTACGTTTTCAAAAATGTGCAACTAAAAAGTGAATAAGTATATAGCTGAATTGATCGGAACATTTGCTCTTGTCTTCTGTGGAACGGGTTCAATTATCATAAATGAAATTTCTGGCGGAGCTGTTGGCAATACCGGAATTGCTATGACATTTGGATTTATTGTTACTGCTATGATTTATTCTGTAGGGGATGTATCCGGAGCACACTTCAATCCTGCAGTATCCATAGGATTTGGGTTGGCAAAAAAAATGCCTGCCAAAGAAATCATACCTTATATTATAGCTCAACTCCTAGGAGCTTTACTTGCAAGCGCTTGTTTGAACTTTCTTTTCCCTGAAGCTTCAACTATGGGACAAACTTTACCCGCTGGACCTGTTATGCAAACATTCATTTTAGAGATTATTCTTACATATTTTTTAATGTTTGTTATTATAAATGTTGCAACGGGCTCAAAAGAGGTTGGTATTTTGGCTGGTCTTGCAATTGGTCTTACCGTATTGCTTGAAGCAGCTTTTGCAGGTCCAATAACTGGTGCATCAATGAATCCCGCTAGATCAATTGCACCAGCACTATTCGCAGGAGAATTACAACATTTATGGATCTATATTCTCGCCCCTATTATAGGCAGTGCACTGGCCGTTGGCTCTTGGAAAGCAATGAGACGGAGTCTTTAAATCCACTCAGCATTAAGAATCTAAGAGTAATCAAAAGAGTAGCTTCTAATCTGTTGTCTTTGATTTCGCAAGAATATTAAGAAGCATACCTCCTATGATTAAAATGATGCCTATCAATGGCAATATGGTATATGATTCATCAAAGAAAATATATCCTAATATCATTGCATAAACCAATTCCATGTATTTGAATGGCGCAAGGACACTCGTCTTTTCAGTTTGGAATGCAATGGTCATAAATATTTGACCAACAGTGCCACAGATTGCTAAACCCAAGACTGAATACCATTCAGAACCATATGGCAATCTCCACTCATTGATAAAAGCAATTGATACTATCATTGAAAAAACCATAAAATAATTTATGATAGTCATATGATGCTCCTTATTCCCCAAGTATCTCAAAGATGTAAATACAATTCCTACACTGAATGCCGATAATAATATCAAAAATAAACTTAGATAGTCAATTCTAATGTCAAATCCTTTTAAAACTATTACACCGATAAATGCAATAGCAAAACTAACCCATTGCTTGAAATTTATCTTTTCCTTTAAAAAGTAAAAAGCCATAATGGCTCCAAAAATGGGACCTAAGTATCTTATAGAAATTGCTGAGCCTAGCGGTATTCTTTGAATCGTAATAAAAAAAGCAGACAAAGATATCACTCCTGCCAATCCTCTTGTAAAAAGCATTTTTTTATGTGTGCCAATTATAGGAACCCCTTTAATTAGCATGTATGGAAAAATGAAAACAAAAGTACCAAAAGCTCTAAAAAATACGATTTGCATTGGATGAAGACCATCAAGTGACTTGGCAGCTATATTCATTATTGCAAACGAAAAAGTAGCTATAAGAATAAATGCAATGCCTTTTGATATCATATCCTATTAACATTTTAGTTTGTGTAGAGTTTAAGTCTACAGTTTTTATTTGATGGGCTAAGGTTGGGATTTACGGGACGCTGCGCTTTACGGACGCTGCGCTAGCTAGAGCTTTGCTTTGTTTTCAATAATTGATTAAAGAATTGTTGCGGGAAGAATTGACATTATTAAGGGAAAAATCGTAATCAATTCAAGCTCTCTCTAAGAGTATATTTGTATTCTATAATAATTTATAAACAAACCATGAAACAAGAAAGATTAAAGGCAGGGAGACAAATGTAGTTATCAAGTAATGCTTGTCCTAACTGTTGGGGCTATCAAGAATATGGTAGCTTGTGTACCAAAAGTATGCACAATAAATCATTGGGCTGAATTCAAGAATACTTTAATAAATTTTTGAAAAATCATAAACAATAGGAAAAATTGTCATCTTCCAAGGAAGAATTGACATTGAAACACCTCAGGCACATACTTAACTTTGTAAAAAATTAACGATATGAACACTATAAAAAATAACAAACAATTCAACGATCTTGTCAAAAGTGATAAACCATTTGTTTTAGATTTCTACGCAGATTGGTGTGGCCCTTGTCAGTCACTTTTACCAACAGTTAAAAAACTTGCAACTGAATATAAAGATGATGTTGAGATCTTGACAGTCAATGTGGACAATCAAAAAGATCTGGCATCTAAGTTTTCAGTAAGAAGTATACCTGCACTTTTCTTTATGAAGGGAAATAAAATCTATCACAGTTCTAAAGGAATGATGTCAGAAACAGAGTTGAGAAAGTATATTGATAAGCTGCCAAAAAATTAATAGAAAACTTAGTTTTTAAAATCTGAAACATTCATAGAAATAGAAATTAAGTTGGTTAATAGATGATTTATAGTCAAGGCTTGTAGTAATAAAGTTAAAGGTTGGGAAGAACTTCTCAATCTTTAATTCGTTTACAATCTATGCAACATAATTATTCACAATTAAACACAAATGCAATCTTTCGTTTGATCAGAGATGAAGATGTATTTACACATTCTGGGTTTGATGAGAAGAAAAATGCTTTACTCACAATAGCATGGAATCCTACTGATGATCAAATTATTACAATTGATGGTAAAAAATATAATTTTCCGAAAAATTCAATTTTACCACTTACCGGTAGCAACACCTACAGCTTTGAAAAACCTTCTGAAGTAACAGCATGGCAATTTAATCGAGAATTCTACTGCATTATAGATCACGATAAAGAAATTAGTTGCGCAGGCTTCATTTTCTATGGGAGCACCGAGCATCTTTTTATTCAACTAGATGAAGTATATCAAAACAAGATAGACTTGCTTTTTAAAATATTTATTGATGAATTCAATGAAGAAGACACCATCCAAGGTGAAATGCTAAGAATGTTGCTTAAGCGTCTTATTATTTTGATCACAAGATTGGGCAAGCAACAATACAACAGTGGCCCAGAAATGGAAACCCAAGATTTAGATATTGTGAGGCAATTTAATCTTGCAGTGGAAAGTCACTATAAAAAATTACATCAAGTACAAGATTATGCAGCACTCCTAAATAAGTCACCCAAAACCTTAAGTAACTTATTTTCTAAGCACAATCAGAAAACACCGCTACAAATCATAAGAGAGCGTATTACACTTGAAGCCAAACGACTTATGCTGTACACTGATTCAACTTTCAAGGAGATCGCATATGGTCTTGGGTTTGATGACCCAACAGGCTTTAGTCGATTTTTTAAGAATCAGACTGGTTATTCGCCTTCTGCATTTAGAAAGAGTAATGCTTAGTCTATATAAATTGTAAACATCCTCCCTACGCAACCCTTACAACACACTTGAAAAACCCTTACATTTGCAAAAATTGCTTAAAAAATGAGTTTATCGTTGAATTTAGAAAGCAGGTGTGAAATGAAATGTGAGCTGTGTGGGAACAATGAGGGAATCACAGCTTTACCTGTTAGTCCTAAATCAGGCGATAATGACGATGACAATGTTGTAGTTTGTCCAAAATGTGCAGAACAAATTCAAAATACAGAGAATTTAGATACAAATCACCTAAGATGCTTGGCTGAAAGCATCTGGAGTCAAGTACCTGCAGTTCAAGCTATTACATACAGATTACTAAGTCAAATGCCTAATGAAGGTTGGGCCCAAGATACGATTGGGATGGCTTATTTAGATGAAGAAACACTGGAATGGGCACAAACAGGAGATTCTAAGTTAATACACAAGGATTCTAATGGTAACATATTACAAGCTGGGGATTCAGTGACGCTCATTCAAGATTTGAATGTAAAAGGTGCAAACTTTACAGCAAAAAGAGGTACAGCTGTTAGAAGAATTAGACTTGTCCATGACAATGCTGAACATATTGAAGGTAAAGTTGATGGCCAACATATCGTAATATTGACAAAATTTGTCAAAAAGTCATAAATCGACCATTTTTAACAATTTATAACCTATAAGATACAGATTTACAAGGATAAACACATGTAAACTTTATTTTATATATCTTTATTCAAAATTTAATGAGATCTATATCCCATTAGTCCCTCATTGGATTGAATTGTAAATAAAAGTGAAAAATGAAATTTGAAGATTTGAAAATTATTGAGCCAATCATGAAAGCGCTCAAAACAAAAGGTTATAGCGAACCTACTCCAATTCAAGCTAAAGCAATTCCACATATATTAAACAGAAAAGATGTTTTAGGTTGCGCTCAAACTGGAACGGGAAAAACTGCGGCTTTTTCTATTCCTATAATACAATTAATACACAAAATTGAAGGCAACAGCAATGCTAAGCCAACTTTAAGATCATTAATTGTAACGCCTACACGTGAGTTGGCAATTCAGATAGATGAGAACATCAAGGACTACAGTTCTAACACTAACATCAAGCATGCTGTAATATTTGGAGGAGTTAAACAAGAACAACAAGTTAGGACTTTAAAAAAAGGTGTGCATATATTAGTAGCAACACCAGGAAGACTATTGGACTTGATCTCTCAAAAGCACTTAAGTTTAAGCGATGTCAAATTGTTTGTACTTGATGAAGCTGACAGAATGTTGGATATGGGTTTTATCAACGATATCAAAAAGCTTTTGAAGTTATTACCGACTGAAAGACAATCATTATTCTTCTCGGCAACAATGCCACAGAATATAGTTGAGCTGTCAAATACAATATTGAAAAATCCAATAAAGGTTGAAGTGGCGGCTGTCTCTTCTACTGCTGAAACGATTACACAATATTTATACTATACAAACAGAACGGATAAAAACAACTTGCTTTTACACATTCTAAAAGAAAGAAAAATAGATCAAGTTCTAATTTTTGTAAGAACCAAACATGGAGCCGATAGAATCTTTAGATTTCTTACTAAGAATAATGTAAAAGCTGCATCAATTCATGGAGATCGTGCACAAAATCAAAGACAAAAAGCACTACAGGATTTTAAGTCAAAAGAAATAACAGCATTGGTGGCAACCGACATCGCTGCTAGAGGAATTGATATTGAAAAATTGACATATACAATCAATTTAGATATTCCCAATATTGCTGAAACGTATGTCCACAGAATTGGAAGGTCAGGAAGAGCTGGAGAAGATGGTATCGCAATTTCAATTTGTGAACCAGAAGAAAATGCTTATGTAAAAGATATCCAAAAATTAATTGGCAAGAAAATTACGGTTATTGAGGACAACCCGTTTCCTCAAACAGATAAGCCAATGACTGAGGAGGAAAAGAAAGAGTGGAACAAAGAAAAGCAAAAAAGAAAACAAGAGTTTTTTGCTAACCGTAAAAACGGCAAACAAGGTAACTCGAGAAGTGACAAACCTAAAAATGAAAGGTCAAAGTCAAAAGATAATAAATCAAGAAACAAAGCAAAGGAAAGCTAAAGAATCTTCAACTGCTGAATCCAAGACTGATAAGCAAAAATCTGACAGAGGTCCAGAAAAGTTTGATCGTAAAAAGGCTAAACCTAATCATGACAAGCCAAGGAGCGAAAGAAGAGATGGTAGAAAGGAAGGTAAAAAAGACGAGAGAAAAGGCGATAGAAAAGAGGGAGGCAAAAAAAGAAGAAGCAACTCTAGTATGAGTAATAAGTTACCACCAAAATTAGGTAATAAATATATGTGGCCTCTAGAGTAGGGATACTCTAATGAAGCATGAAGTGATTTAAAAATAAAAGTCAAATCCTCCAATAAAAAAAGACCATTTAATTAAATTTAAATGGTCTTTTTTGTTTAAGCAGTTTAGAGAATCTCCGCATCTTTTAAAATCTTACGTGCTCTCTCTTCATCATCTTTTGCTACATGCAATTCAATCTCACCAAAAACTCCTGCATGAGCAGTATCCATTTTATCCACAGTATGAGCAACAATCCCAGCCTCTGTTAAAAGGTGCTTAGCTGTCATAATTTTGAGCTGCGAAATACTGAAAAAAATTGTTGAACCTTCCATAATTTTATTTTTTTAATGACGCAATTGGCAGAACTTTAAATATACCAAATAGATTTAAAAACTGAGCACATACAATTATTTTTTCTATTGAACATTCGTTGAAGCCACAGACACATTCAATATATCTTTGTCAAATAAATAAAGACCACTCTTCTCATCACCTATCAATTCCAATTTATCATTCATAGTCCTTGCCAATGCTTCCTCTTCTATCTGTTCAGCTACATACCATTGTAAAAAATTATGTGTGGCGTAGTCCTTCTCATTCAAAGCAATATCCACCAATTTATTAATGCTTTCAGACACGAAAACCTCATGTTTGTATAATTCTTTAAATGCATGGATAATTGACGGATAAGTCAATACAGGTTGTTCCAAAGCTGGAATCATTGCAAAACCACCTCTTTCATTTACAAAATGAATTAACTTAAGCATATGCATTCTTTCCTCATCAGAATGATTGTAAAAGAATTGTGTAACGTTGTCAATTCCTGGCTGAATCTCAGCCCAAGAAGCCATTGCCAAATATACTTGAGATGATTGAGCTTCTATTTTAATCTGCTCATTTAAAGCAGCTTGCATTGTTTTAGATAACATATTGTTCCTTTTTAAATTATAATCCTCTAAACTATAAATATGTTCCATTTTATACCTATTATTTTAAAAAAAATCGATCTTATTCCAATTAAACCCAAAAGAATTATTTCTAAATAAGATCAGATGTGTTTAGTCTTATGGAGAAAACATAGCCATCTTAGCAGTTTTTAGCAGGTTTGAAACATAGAGCTAGACCAATTCCTCAGTTATACTTCTGATTTGCGCCAGTTGTAAACTTAGTGCTGGCGCAATATTGTTCGATAATCACCAATAAGAATACTTTATCAATCTTTTTTCCAATATTTGTGAAACAAAAAAATATTCATGTCCGATAAGAAAATAATATTTGCGATGGAAGGGGTTTCCAAAATCTTCCCTCCTCAAAAAAAAGTACTTAATAATATATGGTTATCATTCTTCTATGGTGCTAAAATTGGTGTCTTAGGATTGAATGGGTCTGGTAAATCAAGCCTACTTAAAATTATTGCAGGACTTGATCAAAACTATCAAGGCAAGGTATCTTTTGACAAAGAGTACAAAATAGGTTACCTAGCTCAAGAACCTGAATTGGACGAAACAAAAACGGTAAAAGAAATAGTTCAAGAAGGTGTACAGCATATAGTTGATATTGTCAAAGCATATGATGACGTGAATGCAAAATTCGCTGAACCCATGTCAGATGATGAGATGAACAAATTATTAGAGACTCAAGGAGACTTAGCAGAAAAAATGGACATCTATAATGCTTGGGAGTTGGACCATAAACTTGAACTCGCCATGGACTCACTTAGGTTACCGCCAGATGATCAATTGGTTTCTGTTTTATCTGGAGGAGAAAGAAGAAGGGTTGCACTTTGCAGATTGCTTTTAAGCCAACCAGATATCTTACTTTTAGATGAGCCTACCAATCACTTAGATGCAGAATCTGTGCATTGGTTGGAACAGTTCTTAAAGAGTTTTCCAGGTACCGTTATAGCTGTTACCCATGATAGGTACTTCTTAGACAATGTAGCTGGTTGGATATTAGAACTGGATAGAGGTGAAGGTATTCCTTATCAAGGAAATTACTCTTCTTGGTTGGAGCAAAAATCTGATCGTCTTGCAAAGGAAGAAAAACAAGAATCTAAAAGGCAAAAAGCTCTTAAGCGAGAATTGGAATGGTCTAGGATGAACCAAAAAGCCAAGCAATCTAAAGGTAAGGCAAGACTGAATGCTTATGAGAAACTGCAAGGCGAAGAAGCCAAAGAACAAGAAAAGAAATTAGAATTGTTTATCCCTGCCGGTGAAAGACTTGGTGACCAAGTTATCGAGTTGGATAATGTAACCAAATCATATGATGGTCGCTTACTTATTGAAAACCTAAGTTTTTCAATTCCTAAGAATGCTATTGTTGGTATTATTGGAGCCAATGGTGTAGGTAAATCTACTTTGTTCAGAATGATCATGGGCGAAGAAAAACCAGACAGCGGAGAAATCAAAATTGGCTCAACAGTCAAACTAAGTTATGTCGATCAATCTCACGAAGACTTAATCCCAGAAAAAACAGTATTTGAAATAATTGGTGGAGGGAATGAAATTATAGAAATTGGCAATAGAGAATTAAACGCAAGAGCTTACATAAGCAAGTTTAATTTTACAGGCAGCGATCAACAGAAAAAACTACAAGTACTTTCAGGTGGAGAACGCAATAGAGTTCACTTAGCAATAACCCTTAAAGAAGGTGGTAACGTATTGCTACTTGATGAACCCACAAACGATATTGATGTGAATACTCTAAGAGCATTGGAGGAAGCGATTGAAAACTTTGCAGGTTGTGTATTGGTGATATCTCACGATAGATGGTTTATTGACAGATTAGCAACACACATCATTGCTTTTGAAGATGATGCTCATGTTAGATTCTTTGAAGGTAACTTTAGTGCTTACGAAGCAAAGAGGAAAGAAGAATTGGGTGACTTTACACCTAAGAGACCTAGATTTAAGAGCCTCTTATAATAATACTAATAAAAAGATTAAAAAACACCCTGTTGATGATAATCAGCAGGGTGTTTTTTTATACAAACCTCAAATAAAACTGAGGTCATCGTCTTATACCTTGATAGCACTTTAGTATTCTACTTCCTATACTTTTTCTTAACCAAATTAGGAAATGATTTCACAACCTTTTCAACTTTGGGTCTTGATACTGCCGTTACATATCCTTGATTGGGATTTAGTTCATAAAAATTCTGGTGATAGCTTTCTGCAACCCAAAATTCTTTATATGGTTCTACCTCAGTGACAACTTTGCCACTATACTTACCTGAAGCATTAACTTTTGCAATTGCATTTCTAATTAGCTCAAACTCAGCTTCAGTGTTGTAATAAATTGCGGATCTGTAAGCTTCTCCAACATCAGGACCTTGTCTGTTTAAAGTAGTAGGATCATGTGCTACAAAAAACACCTCTAGCAACGTATTGTAATCAATTACTGATTTGTCATAATAAATATAGATTACCTCAGAATGACCAGTAGTCCCATAGCCAACTTGTTTGTAAGCAGGATAGTCCTTGTGTCCACCCGAATAACCACTGATCACATCTACAACTCCATCAATGCGTTCAAATGAAGCTTCAGTACACCAAAAGCATCCACCCGCAAATATGGCTACATCATAATTTTCTAGATTCTGCGCTTTTGTGTATTCAATAACCGGGTAAGTGTCTTTGTCTTGATTCAAACCGTTTGATGTTGTCTTTTTTGAGCCACAACTCATTGCCATCATTAAACTAAATACAACTGTAATTACTATATTCATTTTCTTATATTTTCAAATACCTTAATGGCTCACTATTACACTTATAATAGCAATAGTTTTAATTTATATCTATAACTGAAATAATTGGGTTATTGTTTATATGATAACATAACTTTAAGGGTTGTATCGTTTTTTATCAAAAAAAAGACTCAACTATTGAAATCCACGAATTATTGAATTAATTGATTGTTATTTTCTTCATTTAATTCATCCTTCAACAGCTTGTCTAAATCTTATTTTTCAACTGTTCAATTTTTTTGCCTTTACATTCAATTTTCTATTAGACTATCTTTAATAAGTCAATCAGTTGTTATAAATTTTACACCCCACTCGACTAATCTACCTTCGTCACCTTTCATTTGATCATTAATGCGCAAGGACCACTCTCCTTTAGCTGTACTACCAATAAAATCTTTTAGATCATTACTGTTATATGTTTTAATTAAATTATCACCTGAACTACCTGCTTTATCATGAAGTACAACAGATTTTCCTGAAGGTGAAACCAGCTCAACCAAAAGATCACCTATGTGAGAATGTCTAATATCAATATCACAACTCATTTCTATAATCTGACCAACTTGATCGCATTGTTGATTACTGGTTACAGTTGATACATCTGTTACAGATATTTCAGTAGTCTTTGAATCTTCCAATTGTAAATCTAAAGTCCAATCTACAAGTTTACCGTTATCCCTTGCTCCTGAATCAACAACTTTAATGGTCCATTCTCCTTTGGATCTAATTCCTTTAAACACATCCAATAAATCCCCACTAAAAGACCTAATTAAATCTTTTCCAGTCACTCTACTTGGATTTAGAATGGTTTTCCTTATTTCATTAGGACCGTATAACTCAATACTAATATCTCCTATATAAGGATGTTCAATATTTACTATTACTTGAACATGTTTTACGATCAAATCATGACTTACAATAATACGATCTATCAATCCATTCATATCATTATCTGGAATGTTTTTTTTGATTACACTTTTCTTTGTATACTGCATTAAATAAAGTATTTAGTTATAATATTATAAATAGGAAATTATTAATACTCAAGGTCAAATTTCATCTTGTATTATAAAATATATCCCCTTTCATTTACAAACCCTATTTTATTGATCAAGAAAATTTCAAAAAGAATGCAATCTATAATTATTATATATTTATAGATATCTTTTAACCTGGGTATTCTTGGTTCCTTCAATTTATTAATTCCAATAGCATTAAACAAACCAAAGATATTAAAACCTCTTCCCTCAAGTTTTTATTTCGTCATCGTTCCTTTTATTTAGTCTTGGATTTAATATCGTGTGAGACTTTGCCTTCATCACGATACGTTGTTTATATTTTGCACCAACCTTAATTATTATAAAATGTGCATTTTTAAATAAAGTAATTACACGTCTAGGCTTTTCTACAACAATATTAATATTTTTAGAAGAAACGATTATGGCATCAGTTCTATTGTTTCTTACATTTACAATACTTTTGGAGACTCTAACTCGATCCATCTTACCGATTATTTCTGTCAAGGATTCGAAGTCAATTAATTTTACGACATTGCTAAATTATTTTATCATATAAATATAAGTTCAAAGTTATAGACGTGATTGAAATAAGAACAGTTCGAATTCATAATACCAGCAATTCTAGTTTAAGCAAACAGATATATTTCATAAAATTAATTACCAATCAAATCTGAAATCAAATAGCAATGAGTACTATAACACCTGGCAATTTTTAAGATTACTAGATTTAATCCTATGTTATAAAATATACATTTCAAAAGAAACAAAACATCATGAATAAGCTTACGCATCTTATTCATATATTGCAGAGTCCAAAATTAATGACAAAACCTTATGGCTTCAAGAAGAAAATTCTTAACTAATATTTCGCAGTTCGGCGTGTACTCTAGCATAGGAATAAACCTACTTAATGAGAATCTTTCAATGTCAGATACTGCAGTATCTCAAGATTTATCTTGGAAAAAAATCAGGAAATGTTTCTCAATATCAAAAAGTGAAATTATAAATCTAAACAACGGCAGTGCTGGTGTAATGCCTAATTCTGTTTTAAAAAAACATTTAGAGGCGACTGAAGAAATAAATAAGTATGCTCCTTATGAAGTAAATAATAAATGGGAAGAAACATTACAAAAATTACTAAAAAATTTAGCAAGAGAATTTAGCATTAGCAATGGTCAATTGAATTTAGTTAGAAATACAACCGAGGCAATTAATATGATTTTATGGGGATTACCATTTAAAAGAAACGATGAAATACTTTATGCAGATTGGGATTATCCATTTGTAAATTACACGTTGCAACATTTACAAAAACAAAAAGAAGTAAAGCTTAAAACTATTAAAGAATCGCTTATTGATCTCAATGATGACGAAATTTTAAAGTTATACGAAGAACAGATAACACCCAATACAAAACTCATAATAATTACCTGGATAACACACCGAGAAGGTCGAATATTACCTGTTAAGAGAATTCGAAATCTCGCAAAGAAAAACAATATTGAAGTATTGATTGATGGCGCACATGTACCTGGACAGATAGAACACTCAATATCCGATATTGATCCAGAATATTATGCAGCATCCTTACACAAGTGGTTTAATGCGCCTTTAGGAACAGGTTTACTATATATCAATTCATCAGTCATAGAAAAAATATCGCCCCCTATTAGTTACCATCCCAAATTGCAATCACAATATGTGAAGTTTGATTACTTAGGAACAAGAGCATTTCAAAATATAAAAGGCATTGAAGAAGCGTTGGTTTTTTTAAATAAAATAGGTATAAAAAGAAAAGAAGAATATTTAAGATCTCTGTCACAATACTGGATTTCTCAAGTATCGGATATTCCCAATTTAAAAATACTATCTCCAGCTCATAAATATTGCGCCATTAATTCTTTTTTTATAAAAGGTATCGGTTCTACAAAGATAAAAGATAGACTAGAAAAGGAATTCAAAGTTCATGTAAAAACTTCTTCATACAAAAGGCAAAAAATAAGTTTTCTAAGAGTAAGTCCAAACATATACTGCAACCATAAAGACTTAAATAGACTTATAGAGGGCATTCATGACATTGCATCATCTTAAGAGTGGATTTAGAATAATAATTGTAAATTCTTAACTGAATATTTAAACAATTTACCTAACTAAAAAAATCTAATCAGCATATGCACAAGGTCAAAGTGTTACTATAAAAATATGGCAAAGGTGATGAATTCTGAGTGAACTTAAAAGTAAATTTCGAAGTAGGGTAGTAAATTAATGTTTTGAAAATAATTCAATTACTTAATGTTAAATTACTTCTTAACTTGTAGAAACCTTTAATGACTAGATGAGAGAATTCTTTTTTTCAGAATAGTTACACATATAATTTTTTCTATTTCTGAAGCCACTGCAAGATAGTTTTCTCAATCCAATAATGCTTCTTATTGCGTTCTACGAAACCAACATGGCCTCCATATTTTGGCACCATCATTTCTAAATACTTATTGGCCTTTACAACTTCGAAAGGATAGCACTCTTTCGGTAAGAATGGATCATCTAAGGCATTGATGATAATTGTAGGAATATTAATAAGTGGAAGAAATTGTTTACTAGAACATTGAGCATAATAATTTTCAGCATTATTAAAACCATGAATAGGCCCCGTGTACATATCATCAAAGTCGTATAACTTCTTCATTTCCTTTAATAATGATAAATCGATATCATTAGGGAATTGCTTGTGCTTTTCGAGAATTTTTTCAGTCAGCGTATTTAAAAAATTATTTTCATAAATCCGATTAGAACGCTTTCCTATATTAATCGAGCCTGCTTTTAAATCGACAGGAACCGACACAGCTATTGTTCTAGTAATTTTAGAATGCAATTTACCCTGGTTTTCACCTGTGTATTTCAAACACAAGTTACCTCCAAGGCTAAAACCAATCAACACTATTTCGTCATAGTCACCAATAACACTGTCAATAACCAACTGAAGATCATCAGTTGCACCACTGTGGTACATCCTCAATTGATTATTGATGACACCACTGCATCCTCTATAGTTCACGGCAGCTATATCCCAGCCGTTAGAATGCAACAAACCACCTGTTGCAACAATGTACTGAGAAGAACTAGAACCCTCCAGACCATGACATAGAACAGCTAATTTTTTATAGCCACCTTCCAATAAATCAACATGAATGAAATCATTGTCATTGGTAGCAATTTCTCGCCTAATGTAATCAGGCACCTCTTGCTTTCTAAAAAGTGCAGGATAGACAGTATTAAAATGTCCATTCCTTAATAAGAATTTAGGCCTGTATGATTGTACAGACAATTAGAAATTATCAAGTGTTACATCAAAAATCAAAGCACTGTTTCCAGGAATTAATGGAGATGGAGAACTATTTCCATACGCCAAATAAGATGGAATCAATAATACACCATTTCCTTCCTTCCCAAACAATTGAATACCTTCTTGCCACCCAAATATTACACCTGTCAATGGAAAGGTAATAGGCTCACCATTTGAAGAATCAAATGTAGTACCATTGACAAGATAACCACGATATGCTACACTAACATCGTCACATAGTTCTGGCTTAGCAAGCGATCCTTCTTCATTTATAATATAATATAAACCTGAAGCCGTCTTCTGAGCTGTCAAACCATTGGCTGACAGGTAATTTTCGATTGTCGCAATATTGTCTTGGAATACTGTTTGATTAAAGGATGTAGGAATATTTACCATTAAATTGCATTCTTCATCATCACCACTACAACCTACGAAGCCTAGAGTTGTTATTAATAAAACAAAAAGTAGATTAAATTTCATAATTTTTAAATTTGCACAAATTTAAACTCTTCAACAATATATAACATGAAAATACAAGACAAAATAGCATTGATTACAGGAGGCACCAAAGGAATTGGGCTGGGAATTGCAGAATCAATGTTGGAAGAAGGCATGAAAGTCGCTATTACAGGGCGTTCACAAGATAGTATTGATAAAGCACTATCAGGTTTTCCAGAGAATCAACGTCCAAATATAATTGGTGTGGTTGCCGATGTAACTTCTATGGAAGATATGCAATCAGCTGTTGGGCAAACAGTGAACAAATGGGGTCAAATTGATGTGGTCATAGCAAACGCAGGTGTTGGACACTTTGCCAGCATTGAAGATCTTACAGCTGATCAATGGAAACAAACAATCGATATCAACTTGACTGGTGTTTTTAATACGGTCAAAACAAGTCTCGATGCAATTAAGAAAACTGAAGGATACTTCATTACAGTAGCGAGTTTGGCAGGTACAAACTTCTTTGCAAAAGGCGCTGCTTACAATGCTTCGAAATTCGGTTTGGTTGGTTTTACTCAAGCGATGATGTTGGACCTTAGACAATATGGGATCAAGTGCTCTACGATTATGCCTGGTTCTGTTTCAACACACTTCAACAACAATACTCCTTCTGATTCAGGGGCTTGGAAAATACAACCGGAAGATATTGGTCAAATGACAATCGACCTATTGAAAATGCATCCTAGAACTTTACCTAGTAAAATTGAAGTCAGACCTACGATGCCTCCAGGTAGTAAAAAGTAAGTTGTGATAAAGTATTTGGTTAATATTCGGCGAAGGGTCGGAGGACTTAGAATCAATCCACAAGTGCTCTTAGCTCTTTACTCGGTAAAAGAGAAGAAGTTTTCGCAAGTAGTCGGAGGCGTTTGTTCGAAAAATGAGAGGAAGGTTCCGCAAGTGGTCGGAGACCTTTGCTCGGAAAAAGAGAAGAAGTTTTCGCAAGTAGTCAGAGGCGTTTGTTCGGAAAAAAGAAGGAAGGTTCCGCAAGTGGTCGGAGACCTTTGCTTTGGGCTGAGCATTTTGTTGATTCTTCTCTTTTTTAGTGGTTGCTCTTCTTCGTTAGTTGAAAAAGAGCTTCGCCATATAGATAATAGCGACAAATATTTTGTGTCTAAAAAATCATTCCCTATAATGATAGATGGCATAGCTGATGAAAAGGCATGGCAAGGTGTTGCTTACTCTACCCCATTTGTCGATATTCTAACTGGTAAAAAAGTAGAATATTCTACACAATTCAAAAGCATTAGAGATGAGAAGAATATTTACTTTTTTGTTAAATTAGAAGAACCACATCTCAGAGGGCTCATGACAACTCCGGACACTTCACTCTACAATGAAAACTGCGTCGAAATATTTATTGATCCCGATAATGATGGCAAGAATTATTTAGAACTTGAAATCAATGCTTTAGAAACAACTTTTGATTTGGTCATGGATCAGCCTTACAGTAAAGGAGGAAAACCCGATATATCATATAAAGTAAAAGGCCTTCAGCATCGGATTAAAGTTGAAGGTTCAGTCAACAACCCCAATGATATCGACCAGTATTGGACAATAGAAATTTCAATTCCCTTGGCAACCATTTTCGAGTTGTCAAAGTTTGAACCTAAAGAAACAGAATTTTTCTGGCGTATACATTTGGCAAGAGTACAATTTCCTGTCAACTTATTTGAAGGGGAATACTATTTTAAGCCAAAGGAATTACCTAAGGTTTGGGTTTGGAATAGACAGTCAAAGTTTGATAATCATTTGCCTAGGGAATGGGGGTATTTGATAATGTTTAAGGATTAAGGACGCAAATCCTAATAAATCAGCAGAATTTAAATAAACAAAAAATTAAACTTTCAGTACAATATTCTTATTTGATTGTTTCAGTAAAAATAAATGCACTTATCTTTTGTGTTAAACCAATAATAACATTAGTTAGAAGAGCATATATAATTAAAAAACCAAATACAATAAAAATGAAGAAATTTAAACTCGGTGTTAGTCTGTTTTCAGTAGCAATTTGTCTCTTCTTATTCAGTTGTGTCAAAGATGACGTGATTGAGGTATCAGAAGAGAAATTAGAAGAAGCTCCTGTCATTAAATTTAACCAATCGACAGCTATTGAAGGTCAATACATTATTGTATACAAGCAAGATGTAACACCAATTCAAAGAAGAATTATTACGAAAGATAATTATGAATCATTCACAAATGAAGTTAAGACATTTACACACAAAGTTTTAAAAAGAAACCAAATCGGTGACAAAGTGATTATGCATGCTTATGCGAAGACCATCCAAGGTGCATCTCTTCAATTGACTGACCAAGAGGTTTCTATTTTAAGAAAAGATAAAAACATAGCATACATAGAGCAGGACCAAATCGTTTCTGTTACTATGGGTGGCCCTCCAGGTGGAGGCGGCGGAGGTGGCGGAAGTGCTGCTCAAGTTACTCCTTATGGAATCACAAGAATTGGTGGTGCAATAGATGGCACCAGCGCAGGTACAGCTTGGATAATAGATTCAGGAATTGACTTAGACCATGAAGATCTAAATGTTGATGTATCAAGATCATTGTCATTCTTAGGCGGTGGAGGTGGAAACTTATCACCAGAAGATCAAAATGGACACGGTACACATGTTGCTGGAACAGTTGGTGCTATCGATAATGAAATTGGAGTTGTTGGAGCTGCGGCTGGTGCAACATTAGTGGCTATTAGAGTTTTAGACAGAAGAGGAAGTGGATCAATCTCTGGAGTAATTGCTGGTGTAGATCACGTAGGGGCTAATGCTTCTAGTGGAGATGCAGCGAACATGAGTTTAGGTGGTGGACAATCTTCTGCATTAGACGCTGCTGTTATAGCTGCTTCAAGCACTTGTCCTTTTGCTCTTGCAGCAGGTAATGAATCAACTCATGCAAATAGCTCTTCTCCAGGACGTGCTAATGGTGATAATATATACACTGTTTCTTCTATGAATTCATCAGACAACTGGTCTTCATTTTCAAATTATGGAAATCCACCAGTTGATTACTGTGCACCAGGTTCAAGTGTTTATTCAACTTACAAAGGAGGAGGATATGCTACTTTGAGTGGTACATCAATGGCGGCTCCGCATGTTTGTGGCATACTTTTGATTGGAGGAATTACAAGCAGTGGTACTGTCAATAACGACCCTGATGGTAATGCAGATCCTATTGCACATCACTAAATAAAAAAGTAACCAATATAAAATACTGGCGATCCGAAAGGGTCGCCTTTATTTTTATATATTTATCTACTGACTTTATTTTCAAAAAATGTTTTAAAATTTACAATGAACAGACGAAGATTTTTGCTTTTGCTTTCTTTTCTGGAAGGAGGTAGCGTTATGGCTTGTGAACTTATTGGTGCAAAATTAATGGCACCCTTTTTTGGAACTTCGCTTTATGTCTGGGCATCTGTTTTGGCTCTAACCCTAGGTGGACTAACCATTGGATATTTTTTAGGAGGTAAACTTTCAAGAAAATATAATGGCAACACCAATATCTTATATTGGGTACTTGTATTGGCTTCATTGTTACTTATTCTCATGCCTTGGTCAAGTCACTTCGTAATGAGTAAAGCCATTAATCTGTCTCTTGAAGCAGGAGCTATTCTGTCACTTTCCGTATTTTTATTACCGCCTCTCGTATTTATGGGGATGGTATCTCCATTGATTATAAATCTTTTAACTGACGACGCTACAGATGCGGGTAACAATGCGGGAAATGTATATGCTATTTCTACATTAGGTGGAATTTTATTTACTTTTCTGATGGGATTTTATGTCATTCCAAATTTTGGCCTACACCGCCCTGCCCTTGCTTGCGGTTTGGTTTTAATGGCACTTCCTGTTTGGCAACTAATTAAATCCAATTTCAAAAACAGCTTAACAATTATTCTAATTTTACTTTTTAGTTTTCTAAATCAGAATACCGGAAACAGTTACAATAAAGAATACAAAGTACTATATCAGTCTGAAGGTATTCTTGGTCAAGTAAAAGTAGTTGACCACCCATCTTATGAATTTACTAAAGATGCCATTCCTGGGAGAGCGTTAATTGTTAACAACACACTTCAGACCTTTGTAGGACTAAAAAACAATTATAAATACAGCATTTGGAATTGGTCTCAATATTTTCCTACTGCTGCTTCGATCTTTCCAAAAGGTTCTAAGGTACTTTTGCTTGGACTAGGAGGTGGTACAATTGTAAAGCAATTAAATACACTTGGTTTTGATGTTGACGTTGTTGAAATAGATAAAAGAATCGGTGAAATTTCTTTTGATTTTTTTGGCTTGAACAGAGAAACAAATTTAATCATAGACGATGCAAGGCATTATATTAAAACATGTGGCAAAAAATATGATATTGTAATTTATGATACCTTCCTTAGTGAATCAGTACCAGAACATCTTTTAACTATTGAAGGCTTTGAGAATGTAAAAAAAATATTAAAAAAGGATGGCATGATTATGTCAAATTTCTATGGCTACTTTAAAGATCTCAATGGGAGAGCCGCAAGATCAGTTTACAAAACATTTTTAGAATCTGGATTTAAAGTGGACCTACTTGCAACACCAGGAAAAGAATCAACTAGAAATCTCATTTTTTTAGCAAGCCATTCACAAAAAGACTTTTCTAAAACCAATTATTCAGAACCCAATTACAACAAGATTGATAATCTTTATGACTTTTTTATTGATCCTCGTTTTGTTAATCTTGACGATGCTGTGATACTTTCGGATTACAAACCACAACTTTCAAAATTATACAATTCAGCTGCTAGAGAATGGAAGAAAAACTATAACAATTATTATAGGAAGTATTTTATGACTGAGTAGGCTTTCCTTTCTTAAACTTTATCAAAGACTTTTTCATATTAGGCATGCGCACTAAAAATTAGGCAAACCAGAGCCATTAAAACATGGACTTAAAGGATTTTGATCAAGGAGAATAACACAAGAACATAGGTTAATATATAAAGTATCTAGAAAGAAAGGGGTTGATCATAAATGCGCAATCATTCAATGTAGATTTCATTATGACGATTAAGATTATATTCAATATTCAAGACTAATTAAAGGGCGTGATAAAATCTAAGCGATTTTACACCTCTATTCCCAACTCATAAACCCTTTCTTACTCAAAATAGAATTATAATACCTCACATCCCCGGTAACTTCCTCCCCTACCCAATCTGGCAAATCAAAAGTTTCGTCTTCAGAATTCAGTTCTATTTCAGCTATTATTAATCCTAGATTACCTCCTTCAAAAACATCAAGTTCCCAAGTGTGATTGTTGACATTGATGAAGAATCTTACTTTCTCAATGATAGTTGGTTTACACAACTTTAGAAGCTGAACTGCTTCGTTGTGAGGAATTGAATACTCAAACTCTGTTCTTGTGGCGCCTGTTGATTTTCCTTTTATTGTCAAAAAGGCTTTCTCGTCAGAGATTCTAATACGGACAGTTCTTTCTGCATCGGTACTAAGGAATCCTTGTTTGATGACAACAAAACTATCAACTTGATTCTCCCAATTGTTATTCTTCACCAAAAACTTACGTTCTATTTCTAAGGGCATATTTAATATTTAAAAACTGATGCCAAAATTTATATTTAATGTTCTATCAAGCAGATCTGCACCTGTTCCGATTACAATACTATCATTGTTGTTTGCATTGTTGTTGTTGATTTTGTGCGAGTACTGAACGTACTTTACATTCTGGCGATTGGTAAGATTAAAAATTGAAACACCGAATCTGGCTTCAACTTTGGAAATTTTGAAATTGTAATTAGCACCAATGTCCATTCTCAAATATGAAGGCAATTGCTTCTGGTTTTTATTAGGATCTAACTTGTCTTTGTCTTTAACCCCATCTAGATTTTCAAAAGGAATATATGGCGTGCCATTTGCGTATATTAAATTCAAATTGAAATCAAAATTATTGACCTTCAATGTATTGATCCATTTAAATTGATGGCGACGGTCATTTTGACTAAGGAAGTATTGACCTTTAAAAAGATTTCTGTATTTATCTTCACTTTTTGATAAGGTGTAGGCGATTCCACTATACAATCTATCAAATTGATAACCCAAAGTAAAATCAATTCCCTTTATACGACGTTGCCCTATGAACAATTGATATCCACCTGTATTTGGAGCATTGCCCGTATCATCAAATCCAGTAAAAGGATTTAACAACTGCATCGCCCCATCAATATTTTTATAATAAGCTTCTACATCAAAAGTAAATTTATTAAACTCAGCAGAATACCCCAACATAAACTTATGTGTTTTTAAAACTGGGAACTGCTTGCCTTTGGAAAGCCTATAAAAACTATAATTTTGCCCAAGGCGATTTTCGTACTCCAGTTCCCTTACAATTTGATTTGAGTAATTGTAGGATGCTTTTAGCTTATGCGTTTCACTTAATTTGTATGTTAATGAAACCAATGGAGAATAGAAAAACTTCAGTTTATCTTTTTGTTTGGCAAATGGAACACGCATTCCAGCTTTGGCAATTAGATTATCGGAAGTATATTCATATTCACTATAAAAAGTTACATATGAAATGTCATCTCGATAATTCAATACTGGCATATCAGAATCGATTTCCAATTTATGATTTGCATCAAAATTATTAAATGATATACCTCCTACAAAACTAGAGGAATTGGTCTCACTTTGCATAAAGAGATTAACACCAGATTCCCTTAGACCGATTAAATTACTGTTATTAATTTCCTGAAATGTTTGATTTCTTCTTAAGGTTGAATTCACAGAACCTTGATAATCATATTGTGAAGTAAATACAGTTGAATTTAATGTCCAATTGTTATTGAATTTGTATTTTGTCAGCAATGAAAATCCTGTATTCTTCCAAGTCTCAAAATTAACATACGAAGCACTTGTATTATTCATCTCCAGTACTGATGAATTTAATTCATAGGCATTTACCAGTTCGTCATTACTTGTAAATACATTTGCTGATACTTCTAAGTTTTGATTTTTAAATTTTATAGAACCGTTAATGTCAAAAAAATTAAATCTTGGCTGGTTTGAAAAGAAAGGTGTTTGGTTTCTATCATCAACAAACTGTTGAACTCCCCCATTGCCAATGTCAATCAACCGGGCATCATTTACATTTCCATACGAAGTACGCCCAGCAACCATAAATTTAATTTTATCAGTGAGGTTTTCTTCTATATAGGCAGAACCAGTTAATAGATTAACATCGACGTAGTTCTTCATATTGAGCTTAGAATCATTAGAACTTAATACCAACAACCCGCCGCTTGCATCTTTGTATTGTATAGGCTGTGCGTTTTTATACAATTGCGCCATATTGATGAACTGACTGTTGATATTTGAAAAAACACCATAGTAATGATTCACATTGTACAAAGGAATACCATCTAATATTATCTTCGAACCTTCAGCATTACTTCCTCTTATTTTCAAAGATGCCATATCATCTTCATGTGCAGAAACGCCAGCAGTCAATTGTATGTTTCGCAATATGTCAGAACCCATAATTCCTGATGTATTGAGGTTCATCAACTTAGATCCAAGTTGTATGTGTTGTCCGTCTTCTGAAACAAATGATGGAGGTGCTATGTATGTGATCATTACATTTTCCAAGATGTTATTTTCTTGGGTTAATTTTATAGTCTTGGATTTGATCAGATCAGCCTTCGATATTTTTAAATCCTTATAACCCAAAAAAGAGACAATGAAATCAGAAGAATCATCCTTGCCACATTCCAAATCAAATTTCCCTTCGATATCTGTAAAAACACCTTCAGAAAAATCTTCTTGAAATACAGTTGCGAATGGCAGGCCTTCTCCTGTTTTACTGTCAATTACAATTCCACTTATAGTAACCGATGAAGGATGCGCATTATGTTTTTGACGCAGAAGAAAATGCTGTTCACTCATAGCATACATTTCCAAATTAGTATGTTTCAATATTTCTCTAATTAATTCAGCATTAGAATCATATTCAACATAAACATTTTCAATTTCTACATCTCTGATTAATTCTGTAGGATATGCAAAAAGTATATCGTTGTTGTTTGAGATTTCAGATAAAACCAGATCCAGGGATGTATTTTGCTCAAGATCAAATATTTTAAGTGATTGGGCGGAAGATGAAAAGGTCAGCAAAATGCTGAGCCCTAAAATACTTGATATTACCTTTGTTTTAAAATGCAAATTAGATTATTATAGGGTTACTTCTTAAGTATAATCGTTTTGTTGTCAGTTGACTTTTCGAACTTAATTTTAAGAGGCCAAAAAACACTTTCAAGGGATTTATCAAATTCTTTCTTATTAAAAAATCCATTGTACTTCTCAGATATGTCAACATCATTTGTTTCAAACTTGACATTGAATTGGCGTTCCATTTCTGCGATCACATCTTTCAATTGATCATCTTCAAAATGAAACAATCCATCTATCCAATGATTGCTTTTTTGGGTACGTTTGTTTTTCAATAAATTTCCATTATCCAGGTAACATCTTTCCCCGGGAGTCAATTCAATTGCTTTCTTACTTTTATTTAATGTCACTCTAACTTTTCCAGTTTCACATACAACTTCAAATTGGTTGTCTCTTGCATACACATTAAAGGAAGTTCCAAGAACTTCAATCATTCCCAATTTTGTATTGACAGTAAAAGGCTTACCCTTTTCAACTTCAAAAAAAGCTTCGCCATCTAAATCAAGTTTCCTTGTTTCTTTATAATCAGATTTATTAAATTTTATTTGAGACTTTGCATTTACTACAACTGTAGAATTATCGGGAAGATTTATTTTTTCTAATTCAGCAAAATCAGTATTTATTTGCATAGCAGAATTACTTGGCCAAAAAGCAAATATCAATAGTAAAAAACTGGCAGCAATACCCAAGGCCCAGATTCGATTTTTATTGGTGTGTACTCTATCTATTTTTATTGTTGAGGAAGCCCTTTCTTGCTTAGGGTTGTCTTGTGTAGATTTATTTATTCTATCGTATAAAATTTTCTTTTTGTCACTTGGCATTCGAACAACATCAAAATGCAACATTTCAACAATGGCAATTGCTTTATTTATATCATCTTGTACTTTGACATCATTTTGCAAAGGCTGCCATTTTTCATTATCAATGGTAAATCCAGATTTTACCCAATTGACAAAACTCTTGTCTTCAATATATATTAACTCTCTGTTTAACTCAGGATTCATAACCTTTAATTAATTTTCCATATTGAAGTGATTTGAAACACTGTGAAAATTCACTTCATTCGGAGAAAAGTTCATCTAAATATTCACTCTTATTATCTTCAGTCAATAAAAAATTACATACGCCAGGATTTGAATGCATAATACTTACACAATCTCCTGAAACATCTTTATCGTTTAAATGATCCCTTCCGAGAAAACAATGACCTAACTCATGATAAATTATAAACTCTTTTTCTAATTCATTTGATCTTGCCCAATATTCAGTATCAATAATTACCTTTTTCGGTTTTTCTTCATTTCGAAAACATTGACCTTGAACATTAGAATCTAGAATATTCTGTAGGAGGCCTTCAATACGTGCATCATCATAATTAACAGTTATACCTCGCTTGGCTGCTTCCTTTGCAAATACTTCAAAGTAAGGTAATAATGCATCATCCGTTTTTAAACCATCAAAGTCATTACAACCGATATTGATTGATACCATTGAAAACAAGAATAATATGAATGCATATTTCGCCATCTTACCTGAATAAGAGAAAAAACTTGGGTTTGTACTCAACATATTTTAACTTTTTAAGTGTTTTTGCAGTTTTTTAATACCAGAACTGATTAAATTTCGAACAGATTGATAGCCTATATCCATAATATCACAGATATCATCATATTCCATCCCGTTGTGGTATCTTAAAAAAATAGCCTCCTTTTGTCTAGAACTCAATATCTCCAAACCCAATTTTAACCTATTTTTCAGTTCAAGGTTAAATTCAGATTGAATCATACCATCTTCTATTGAGGATTGCTCACTTACAAAACTGTCATTTATTTCTTTATGTTCAACTTTTTGATTCTTTTTAGCAGTATTCAATATCTTATGTCTCAGTGAGACAAGTAAATATGGTCTGATATTATTCAAATCGGACAAACTTTCACGTTTTTGCCAAATATATACAAACACATCGTGTATACAATCAGCAACAAGATCCTCATCTCGACTAAACCTAGAACCATAGGTATATAGAGCGTCTGTCTCTCTATTATATATCCATTCAAAGGCATTTCGATTGCCTTCACGTAATAAACTCCACAGTTCTATGTCACTTTTATTGTTCAGAATTTTGTTAAGGTTTTTTTAACATTTAAATTTGAGTACAAAGTAAGTTGTTCTTTCTTATGCTAATGTAATTTATTGTGAAACTAAATTTTAATGCTATGTTGAAAAATATTTTAAAAGTAAACGGTTTAATGTTTTTAATGATTGTGGGAATGATGACTTCTTGTACAAAAGAATCTGAAGATGTTACCCCAGAAAGTTTCGGTGCAACTGAAAGTTTTGAAATGAGAAAAGGTCTAAATGCAGGAAGAGGTGGTTGTTTGGAAGTTATTTTTCCAATTGATATTACCTTACCAGATGGAACAAGCATCGAAGTTTCATCATTTTTAGATGTAAAAGAACAATTTAAAAGCTGGAAAGAAGCGAATCCTGATGTTGATGGTAAACCACAAGTTGTCTACCCAATTGAAGTGATTACAAAAGATGGAGAAACAGTCTCAATCAACGATCGATCAGAAATCAAAGAGTTATTGAAAGATTGCAGAGGTGATTTTGGTGACAAGCCAAGAAATCATAAGCCATGTTTCACTTTAGAGTACCCTATTAGCATTTCATTTCCAGACGGAACCACTGAAGCGTATGATACAAGAAGGGAACTAAAGCAAGCCTTGAGAACATGGAAAAGAGAGAATCAAATACAATTTGATGCTAGACCACAATTAGTTTATCCATTAATTATCATTTTTGAAGATGAGACGACTCAAACTGTGAATAGTGCAGATGAGTTGGCTACAGCTAAGGAAGACTGTGATTAATAGTAATTAATGATTAATGATTAAAATTATGAATTATGAATTAATAAAGAAAGATTAAAAATTGGAGCAATGGTCATTACTGTTGCTCTTTTTTTTGTATAAAAATTTTCAATCCTAAGTTTTAATTAGTTCAGACATTTACCTTTATGTAAAACTTCGGCCAACACTGATGTTGACACCCCCTAACTACTTCAACATCAAACGCATCCCTAAACTTAAGCCATTTGCACTTGGAATTAATGATAAGTCTAGATCTTGATTTCCCACCTTATGCAATTTTGGTAAAAAATAACCTAAAGTACTTCCAATGGCATACCCAACCATAACATCCGTTGGAAAATGGCGACCTGCATCATAACGCAAGTATGCCGTTACTGCAGGTAAAGTAATTGCACCAGACCACCACAACCATTTATATTTAGAATCTGGATAAAGATCTGACAAAACGGAAGCTGTAAAAAAGGACAAAGATGCAACATGAGAAACATGGCCAGAATAAAAAGATCTTCGAGCCTCCCTTACTGTGCGCTCTTCTATTGGAATATCATTATCGTATATAAAAGGTCTTACGCGTGAGGCAGTTGATTGTGTGATAAATGTCAAAGCAGTGTTGACTGTCAAAGTCTCTAAATACATCGAAGCGATATCTTGCCATTCATTTTTTCCTTTTCGAGTTAGAAACAAAGTCAATGGAATAAAGAATGCACCATCCCGCAAGTAATCACTAGCTTTAGCATAATTTAGGTTTGAATTAAAAATAGCTGATCTATTGAATGTTGAAATATTCTGTGGGTCTAACAAAGCAATCTCATCAACTGTAATATCAACTTCGTTTTGATCTATAATAAATGCAGTACCCAAAACTGCAATGCCTCCACCAATTACATATTTTTCCTTTTTCCAAGAAAACTTATAAATATCATTATCCTGAGACATAAGGGATGTCATACAAAATAATGAGGCAAGAAGGAATATGGATCTAAACTTGATTTTATTCATTCGGCGAAGATATAAAGTTTCAGGAAGATACAAGCGCTAGTATTTATAAAACAATCGGTTGTTGGTTCCGCTGATTTACATCCCACTATAGTATAGACTTCTACAATGGTTCTAACTGAAACAAACATTAGGCGTTTTCCGGCTATTGCAGACACTTAGTAATTAATACTATTTTTGAATTAATACTTATTTAATGACGCTTCAAATTTTCAACAAGTCTTACTGCTTTTTCTGTCTTCACTTTTTATAGGTTGTAAAAGTATATATAACAACAATTCGATTATAACTAATATCATCGTGAAAGAAGACGTAGAACTTATCTTCCTTAAAGAGGTATGCTTGAAAGTGATGATTATTGGGCCAAATGTTTGATTGAACCAACCTTAGATATTCTCACCAGAAAGTAATTGAATATACAGATAGCAATTTTGATGACCTAACTATCGAAATGATAACAATCAAAGCAAAATCTGAATCTACTTCATGGTAAAAAAGAAAGCCGATCCCGATTGTCTGGCTGCTAATTCTTATGACTGCTTAGTTTGGTGTCTTATTGAAAAAGGAGCAGTTACCGAAAGTCTTTATATCGTGAAAGATACATTAATCAATAAATCTTTTATTTTATCAGAAGTAACCTCACAAGAGTTGGTAGAAGAAGGTGGTTTTACGGAATGAAAACAAGTGGTATGTGCTGCTCAACAAACAGAAAAATTTTATACAAACTTGCAAAACAATCTAATTGAAAGAGGATATGAAATTGAAAGTACAGAACTTGGATTTTTTGGTAGTTCCTCAAAAGCTGCATTGAGCCAATTTTAAAAGGAGAACAATCTTCCTATTGGAAATCTAGAGTATAAAACATTAGATAAGTTGGCGGTAGAGTATTAAATCTAATTCTCAAAGAAAGCTTTGTATTATATCTCCATATTGTATCTCAGTATTGTATCTCAGTATTGTATTGAGCCTATAATACTTACATTTTTTTGGCCTAAGCGTTTGTAAACGTTTAAAAAGGACATGGCATGTCCTAGATAGAGACCCTAAAAATTGATACCAAATCGAAATCATTAGATTACTTAAAAGGGCATTGAATAAATTTCAAAGAGATAGCAGAAACAATGAGGGTCTTGGAAATAACGTAATAAATTCAGAGAATATAACTTCGGCCCAGAACAAATAATATTCAGAATATTGTCATTTATCTAAATATTGGCATTAATAATTATTACTTAAGAATTTAGCAAATACCAATATAGCAAATCCCCTCGTTATAGTAATCTAACCTTAAACACACTTGCCTTTTAATGGAGTGGTATTTTAAACATATAAACGAAATATGTAATATATGATTCGCTTATTTAATTTTCTTTTGCTTGGTGTTTTTACTTTTATAACACTGGCTTGCAAAACACAAAAAGAGACGGTTGAGTATCTCAATACTGAAAATGTTTCAGAAGATTACAGTGTATCATTTATTGAGAATGGAAGTATTCCCATGCTCATGGAAAAGGCCAAGTCAGAAAACAAAATCATATTTTTAGACTTCTATGCTGATTGGTGTGCACCTTGTAAACAAATGGACAAAGAAGTTTTTCAAGACAACCGGGTTGGAGAATTCTTCAATGAAAATTTCATTAACTTTAAAGTTAATGGAGATAGAGGGCCCGGTCGCGAGTTTGCCAATCTCTATAATGTCAAAGGCTATCCTACTGTCGTTTTTATAGATCCAAAAGGTGTGGTACTTGGTCGCCAAATTGGTTTGATATTTCAAGAGCAATTGATGTCATTGGCGGAACAGTCTATTGAGTTGTACCGTATTAGTTTTTAATTTTTTACGGGCGTTCGCTTTGCTCTCTTTACGGGCGTTCGCTTTGCTCTCTTGACGGGCGTTCGCTTCGCTCTCTTGACGGGCGTTCGCTTTGCTCTCTTGACGGGCGTTCGCTTTGCTCTCTTTACGGGCGTTCGCTTCGCTCTCTTGACGGTCCGTTCGCTTTGCTCTCTTGACCGATGCTTCGCTTTAAAAAAATAGACACACTGAATGTTTCAATGTGTCTATCATATTCTATATCAAACGTTTTTTTGATTAACGCTTATTTTTTAGGCATTCCAATTATGGTCTGCTTTCTTTTTTTACATTTTCAAAGTCTCCGGCTCTTACGTAGACCATCTTTTTAGGATCAATGTGTTTTTTCATTGCTTTATTTATATCAGCAACAGTTAACTTAGCAATTTTGTCTTCTAGTTCTTTGCTCCACATCATAGATCTGTCTAATCTCAAGTTATTGCTCAATTGACCAGTTAAACTTCTGTCTTGCGATCTTGTAACTTGCTGAGATTGCAACCATCCTGACTTTGCAGCTGCCAATTCATCTTCTGTAAAACCTTCTGTGATCATTTTGTTGATTTCCTCTTGAAAAGCTACTTGCACTTTAGCTGTATTTTCAGGCGCTGAAATTGCATAAGCCCCGAAGCTACCGGTATTGTCCAATGATGAACCGTTAAACCAAGATCCAACACCATAACTTAAACCTTCTTCTTGTCTGATTCTTACGGCCAGTCTTGAATTTAAAAATCCTCCTCCTAACATATAGTTACCGATCATCATCGCTGCATAATCCTCATGAGAGTCATTTACTTTCACTGGCATTCCAGCATAGAAGTTAGAATTGGCTTTGTCTGGTGTTTCTATTTCTGCTTCTTGTGGTGTAATTTCTACATACGGACGATCAACTCGTTTGTACTTTTTCTTGCTTTTCCAAGTTCCAAATTGCTTATCTAATTGAGCCTTTGTTTTTTCTTCGTCAAAATCTCCAACAACTGAAAGTGTTCCATCTGAAGTACCATAGTAATCTTCATAAAATACTTTTACATCTTCTAATTTTAACTCTTTAATTTGATCCATTTGCTCTTGCATTGTCATGCTGTATCTGATATCAGACTTTGGATATGGATTCAACAATTGACCAAATTTTTCTCCAGCCAAAGCCCCTGGATCCGATAAATTTTCTTCAATTTGCGCCAAGCGCTCTTCCTTCAGTTTTTGAAATTCAGTTTCATCAAATTTAGGATTCTTCAACATTTCAGCTGCTATATCTATTGCTTCTTGCAAATTTTGGTTTGTTGTTTGAATACGGAGAGTCGCTCCTGTTTGTCCTCCAAAAACATTTACCCTTGATTCCATTCCATCAAGTTTGTCTTGAATCTCTTGACGCGTCATAGAGTTTGTTCCTTTGTCCATCATCATACTTGTAAAACTTCCTGCAGATTCCTTGCCTATTGATGATTTTGGATCGCCGTATCTCATTCTCATTGTCAAAACTACTGCGTCACCTCTATTTTCTTTTGACAAGAAAGCATATTCCAAACCAGATGCAAATTCGCCTTTGTTCGTTCGACTTTCTATATTTTCTGGAGATGGGTCAAACTCCTCCCCTACTGCAATATTTTCTTTACCCTTATAACCTACTACCAATGAATTCACATTTGGGGCATCAGGAATTTCTGCTCTTACAGGTTTATCATCAGGAATAAACATACCGATAGTTCTGTTTGATGGCACCAAGTACTTTTCAGCTACTCTTACAACATCCTCTGTTTTTACAGCTTCAACTCTATCCCTAAATAAGAAATATAATCTCCAATCGCCTTGGGCTATATATTCACTCATACTCAATCCTACTCTATCTGAATTGTTATAACCTAAGTTCCAATTCTTCAGAATCCTTCCTTTTGCTCGGTCAACTTCTTCCATGGTAGGGGGACTTAACACTATATCATCTAATGTTGCCAACATCGTTTCTTTTGCCGCCATAATATCATTCTCCTTTCTAACATCAGCATTTAAATACATGAATCCACCTTCTTTTAGTCCTGGTGCAAATCCCCATTGTGAAGAAGCCAATTTTGATTCAATCAATGCTGTATATAATCTTCCTGAAGGCTCACTTGTTAGCAATTGTTCTAAAACAGCTATTGCTGCATAATCAGAATGTGGTCCTGGTGGTGTGTGGTACATTACTGAAACATTCTGTACATCACCTACACGTCTTAATGTCACCAATCTTTCACCGTCCTGTGTTGGCTCTTTTGTATAGGTTGGAATCAAAACACGCTCTGGCCTAGGTATTTTACCAAAGTAATTATTTACCAATTCTAAAGTCTTAGCTTCATCAATCTTACCAGCAACTGTCAATATTGCATTGTCAGGTTGGTAAAACTTTCTATAAAAACCTTGCAATCTATCAATCGGCACATTTTCTAAATCTGCTCTTGCTCCAATTGTTGATTTCCCATAGTTGTGCCACTGGTAAGAAGCACCCATAGTTCTTTTCATCAATACACCAACAGTTGAATTTTCTCCACTTTCAAATTCATTTCTTACAACTGTCATTTCACTGTCCAAATCTTCTTTGGCGATAAATGAGTTTACCATTCTATCAGACTCCATATCCAATGCCCAATTAAGGTTTTCATCAGTTGCACTAAATGTTTCATAGTAATTGGTACGGTCATACCAAGTAGTACCATTTGGCCGTGCGCCATGCTCTGTCAATTCTTGAGGAATATTGGGATGATCAGGCGTGCCTTTAAAAACAAGGTGCTCTAATAAGTGCGCCATTCCTGTTTCTCCATATCCTTCATGTCTTGATCCAACCTCATAAGTAACATTTACAGTAATTGTTGGTTTAGATTGATCTGGAAAAAGCAAAACTTTTAATCCGTTATCCAATTCATATTCTGTGATGCCTTCAACGGTTGTATTTTTGACAACACCACTCGGCAGTGATTGTGCTATTATATTACCTATAAATAAAAAAGTCAAAGTGACTGATAAGAAAATGTTTCTGCTTTTCATATTTAATTAATTTGTGAAAAAATGGTGTATCAAATTGTTTATTCTATAATGCTTTGGTAATTTAAGGATTAGTATTTTTAAATAGGAATCATCGATACATATTAACAAAGTATTAGCATTCAAAATAAAGATTGAATATAAGTTTTGATAAGATTTTAGATAAATTGGTGTTTTATTATGACGAATGTTCAATGCTCTAATGCTTCAACTTTGTTTACCAAAGTTTTATACGAAGATAAATGCTAAATCAATAATTATGAAATTTACTTGTTCTGTTATTATAAATGCGCCTAAGGAAAAAGTTGTTGAATATTTTTCTGAACCACAATATCTTCATGAATGGCAAGAAGGTTATTTGGGCATGAAGCATATTAGTGGTGTACCTTCACAAAGTGGCTCTAAGACTGAAATGAGATACAAGTTTGGCAAAGGCGAAATGGTAATCACTGAAACTATACTAAACAATAATTTACCTCATGATTTTAAAGGTAATTATCATCATAAGCATACAGAGAATACCATGCTCAATATATTTAAAGCTATCGATGATCAAACAACATCATACAAAGCTGAAATAGAATATACTAGATTCAGTGGGATTATGATTAATATTATGAAAACAATTATGCCTGGAATGTTTAAAAAGCAGGTTCAGAAATGGATGGATAATTTTAAGACTTTTGTTGAAAATCAATGATGTTAATGTCAACAACTTTGTTTACCGAAGTTTTACAAGTAGGTCGTATTACCTGAAGTCTGATCTCTGATCTCTGTTATCTGTTATCTGTTATCTGAATAAAAACAAAACTATGTCAAAGACTACTAAGAAATTATCTGTTGTTATGTTAGGTGCTACAGGAGCTGTTGGTGGTGAAGCACTCAAATTTCTTTTAACAAGTAACAAGATTAATAAAATTTCACTGCTGGGACGAAGGCCTGTTGATAATATTTCAGCATCAAATGTTGAACAGCACAAAATTGATATTTTCAAACCAGATGAATATCAAAAATATTTGTCAGGACATACGACTGCAATTTGCACACTTGGAGTAGGACAGCCCTCAAAAGTTACAAAAGAACAATTTCATAAAATTGATAAGATTGCTGTTTTAGATTTCGCCAAAGGTTGCAAAGTTGCTGGTGTTGAACATTTCGAATTGTTATCATCTGTGGGTATCAATTCGAAATCCATCAATTACTTCTTACGATCGAAGGGGGAATTGGTTGATGAATTGATCGCACTTAATTTTAAAAGACTAAGTATTTTTCAAACATCCATGATACTCACGCCAACCAACCGATATGGATTTAGCCAAGCACTGACGTTGTTGTTTTGGCCTATCATTGATAAGTTATTCTTTGGAAGTTTTAAAAAATACAAAGGCATTAAAGTAGAGAAATTAGGAAGTGCGATTGGACAGAATATATTTAATGAAAAATCGGGAGTTGAGTATATGAGTTGGGAAAATTTTAACAATGCTTCATTGCGCTAATACTTAAAAGCTTCAAGGATTTTTAAGATAAAAAAAATCTTCAACTAGCTATTAAGCCTTTCTAGAAAAAAATTATCCTCTGATTGTTTCAGAATTTGTACTAATGTTTAAAAACTGTGTCCAGATTGGATAATGATCACTGGAACTAGAATCAACAATTTTACCTTTATCCAATACGGACAAACCTTTGCTAAATATCATATCGAATTCCGGTTTTAGAAAAGGGATCTTGCCAGATTGTGTTGTACCAACTCCTGAACTCGCGTGTGCAAATCCCAATGAATCAAACATATTGATAATCTTCTTGCGATATGAGGTTGTAACGGCATTAAAATCTCCACCGATAATAAATGTATCGTGATTTTCATTGCATTCAGTCAGGTACAACTTCAAAGATTCAACTTGTTGCCACCTTTTTTTAGATGTCATAAATACTGTTGCCAAATGTACCGATGCAGTTCTAAATTTAACACCTTTCAAACTTATTGTCGCAACACTCAGTGCCCGCATTCTACCATTGTGAAACTGACCATTAGGAAGAACAAGTTTGTAGGGGTCAGTAATCTCTCCTTTAGTAAGAATACTATTGCCAAAGTCTTGATTCGTACCAGCTTCATTATTTATAGGTATATATAAATAATTCATGTTAAGAGATTCGGCTAATTGCTGAGTTCCTTGGTCATCCATTTCCTGTAGAAAAATAATCTCCGAAGCATTTAATTTTTCATGCTGCTGTATGAATTCTATAGCCTCGTTAATTTTAGCACCTTTTTCGATATTAAAACTAGAAACAATGAATTTATCATTCATTTCGCCAATACAATCAGATAAGTCGTTACACATATATATTGGATCATCATCATTAAGATAATTATTCGGCCTACGACACGCCTGTACGATTAGTGATAAAGACATAGCAATTAAAATAAAATGGTTAATTTTCAAATCAAGGATTTACGGTTTACGGTTGCTCACTTTGTTCGGTTTACGATTGCTCACTTTGTTCGCTTTACGATTGCTCACTTTGTTCGCTTTACGGTTGCTCACTTTGTTCGCTTTACGGTTGCTCACTTTGTTCGCTTTACGACCGCTCACTTTGTTCGCTTTACGACCGCTCACTTTGTTCGCTTTACGACCGCTCACTTTGTTCGGTTTACGACCGCTCACTTTGTTCGGTTTACGACCGCTCACTTTGTTCGGTTTACGACCGCTCACTTTGTTCGGTTTATGGGCTATTTCAATATACGGTCGTCATATAAAAAACAAATTATAACGGAAAAAAGTTCGATAGCACTAAATGACAGTTATGTTAATTTTGACTTTAAGGCGTTCAAGCCTTATTTTAATGTGGCAATCAATTGTAATAATTTAATAGTAACTTTTGACATGACAGGTATAAAAAAGCGGTAAAGATTTTCACCTTTACCGCCTAGAATAAAATCGTTTTGATATTCTTTATTTAAAAGCGTTCAAGCCTGTCACATCCATTCCTGTAATTAACAAATGCACATCATGTGTACCTTCATAGGTTAAAACTGTTTCCAAGTTCATCATGTGTCTCATCATCGGATACTCATTCGTGATACCCATACCACCGTGAATCTGTCTTGCTTCTCTAGCAATTTCCAATGCCATATGAACATTATTCCTTTTGGCCATTGAAATTTGAGCTGGTGAAGCCATACCTTTATTTGCCAATGATCCCAATCTCCAAGCCAATAATTGAGCCTTTGTAATTTCGGTAATCATCTCAGCCAATTTCTTTTGCGTCAATTGAAACTGACCAATTGGCTTATCGAATTGAATTCTTTCCTGACTGTATCTTAATGCAGCATCGTAACAATCCAAAGCTGCTCCGATTGCCCCCCAAGCGATTCCATATCTCGCTTTAGACAAACATGACAATGGTCCTTTTAATCCACTGACATTAGGAAGAATATTTGCTTTTGGTACGCGTACATCTTCAAAAACCAACTCACCAGTAATACTTGCTCTTAAAGAAAGTTTACCATGAATTTCTGGAGCAGAAAAACCTTCCATTCCTTTTTCGACAATAATACCTTGAATCTTGCCTTCAGGATTTTTAGCCCATACTACAGCGACATCTGCAACGGGACTGTTTGTAATCCACATTTTAGCACCATTCAAAATAACATGATCACCATCGTCCTTAAAATTCGTGGTCATCCCACTTGGATTAGAACCATGGTCTGGCTCTGTTAATCCAAAACAACCAATGTATTCTCCAGAACCTAATTTAGGAAGGTACTTTTGCTTTTGCTCTTCACTACCAAATCTATAGATTGGATACATAACCAAAGATCCTTGAACTGAAGCCATACTTCTGATACCAGAATCGCCTCTTTCCAACTCAGACATGATTATTCCGTAAGCAATCTCATCCATGCCGCCACCACCATATTCAACAGGTAAGCTTGGACCATATGCTCCGATTTCTGCCAACCCTTTAAACAAATGTTTAGGGCATTCAGCTCTTTCAGAATAATCTTCAATAATAGGTGTTACCTCTTTCTTGACCCATTCTCTTACTGCATCTCTTGCTAATAAGTGGTCTTCAGATAATAACTCATCCACATTGTAATAATCGTGAAATTGGTATTTATCTACTTTTGATGAAGATGAAGGACTATGACTCATATTATTTTCTATTTTATTAGCGCAAATGTATTGATTTAATTGTTGATTATGAATTATGAATTGTGATTTAATTCCTGGCTAAATGAATAAGTTCTAAATTAATACAGATTGTGTAAGGGTATTTCTACAATACTAATAATTTCAGTTTTTCCGTTTTAAATATAACCCACTAACAAGGCATGTTTTTTACAGCAAATTCCTGACTAGTGGTTTACCCTTAAACAATTAGGGTGAATGCCCTGACTTATATTAAAATACACCTATCTATCTTTGCGTTAGGTCTGTATACATTAAAATAATACATAATATGAAATTACAATTCTTAATTATAACACTCGTGACTATATCACTTGTCAGTTGTAACAACACAGAGAAGAAAATGTTGCTTGACAAGGTTGCAGACAAAGAGTTACAAATTGCTGAGTTGCAAGAGCAAATAGAACATTATCAAATCACAAACAATAGCTTACTGGACCGTATGGCTGATTTGTCAGTTATCAACATAACAGATGCAGAAAGCATTAAAAACTCATTGAAAGGATTAAATACCCAGTTTGACTACATCGCCAATTTAAATGAAGAGATTGAAGAAAAAGATTCTATCAATACAGCATTAGTAAGCAAGCTTAAAAGCTCATTGATTGATTTTGATGATACAGACATTCAGATTGAGGTTAAGGGAAGTGCCGTGTATGTTTCCTTGTCAGACAATATGCTTTTTAAAACTGCAAGTTCGACAATTAATAAACAAGCCTACAAAGTATTAGAAAAAGTAGCACGAATCATAAATGACAATAATGACCTGAATGTATTGATTGAAGGACACACCGACAATTTGCCAATTTCAAATAATAATTTTAAAGATAATTGGGACCTAAGCGTCATTCGGGCAACTTCCGTCGTTAGACTATTGGAGGAAAAATTTTATGTCGCACCTGAAAGAATGACTGCGGCAGGAAGAGGAGACTCTCAACCTAAAAATGAAAACGATACCAAAACTGGCAGAAGCCAGAATCGCCGAACTGAAATTATAATTACTCCAAAATTAGATCAGTTTTTTGAACTGTTGTTAGCTGAGGAACTCGCAGGTTAAAAGTAAACAATACCGGTAGTTAGGCCGGAATATTTATAGCTGAATCCAGGATCCACCCTTCGTTACTTGCTTTTGTTGATTTGAGCGTGATGAAGTGGTGGTTTTTTTGGTTCAATGTCAACATTGATTCAATGTACAACAATGTAAACAACGTCAACAATACTTCAATATCATCAATGATTCTATGTAATCAGTAATTTAGTGATTCATAGCTCGTTCTTTTGGCTTTGGTAATAATCTTACAGATTTTTTTTATTTCTCCTTGAATCCTTATTAGCTCAACTCCCTCATTACAAATTTTTAAATCATCAATTAATTCTAACCAAAATTGTGTTTCATCAGCTTCTTCATTAACAATGCAAAGCTTACTGTAGAACTCTCGTTTTGATCTGGCAACACATGATGCTCTATAATTAGCAGCTACTGATGTACAACTTTTGATCAATTGGTATTTAATTACTCGTGAAGATTCTGTTTGCGGTAATTGATCACAAAGTTTAATAATATCAATTGCACATCTTTTAGTTTTCTTCTTGATCTTATCAATAAACACTTTTTTACTTTCCATATCAATAAATAACGAAAACAATAAAAAGTGATCATTTTTGACAAAATTGTTTCATCTAATCCATTATTGCACATTGAAGCATTGTTGACATTGTTGTACATTGAAGCATTGAATTTAAAAAATCATCTCCACCACTGCCCTATCACATTTACCCTTAATAGGTGGATTCATCTTAGCTAATTTAACCGAAGCTGTAACTATATGATCAATCTCTTTTATGCGCTGAATAATATTATAGGCAACAGTTTCTATCAGCTTACAGGTGTTAGCCATTTCATCTTCAACGATCGCATAAATATCTTCATAATTGACAGTATCAAAGATATTATCATCTGAAGAATCAAAACTCTTTAACTCCACTTCTACATCAACAATAAATGTGTTTCCTCTTTTGCGTTCTTCGTCATAAAAGCCATGAAATGCTTTAAATTCCAACCCCTTTAATGCCACAACAGTTCTCATATTTTATACTTTATAAAAGGACAATATATGGAAGACATCTCACCTTTAGAAAGCCAAAATAATATAGTTACTAACATATGTTGGAAAACATAATACCAAAAACTCACTAATTGGTTAATTGAGCAGTATTTTTAAAGAAATTCTAACAAATAAAACTAACTATGAAAAATTTACTAAGCTTTCTTCTGATACTTTTATCAGTATCAGCTTATGCTCAAGTTACAACAGCATCCTTAGGTGGATTGGTCTCAGATGATCAAGGCCAAGCTATGATTGGTGCCACTGTAATTGCTGAGCATGTTCCTACTGGTTCTAAGTATGTCGTGACAACTTTTGATAATGGCAGATTTAGTATTAAAAACATGCGTGTAGGTGGACCTTACACAGTTTCTATTGATTACATCGGGTTTAGTACCCCTGCACAAGAAAATATTTTCTTAGAATTGGGACAGAAAGAAAATCTGACTTTTATACTAGGTGAAGAAGGAATTACTGCTGATGAAGTTGTAATCACAGCTTCTCAGGATGGGATTTTAAATGGAGACAGGACAGGTCCTTCCACTTCAATAAGTTCTGAAGAAATTGGGAAATTACCTACTATCAGCAGATCAGCATCAGATTACACAAGATTAAATCCAATGTCTGCAGAAGGTGGATCATTTGCTGGACGAAATGATCAATTCAACAATTATTCTTTGGATGGTGCAATTTTCAACAATCCTTTTGGACTAGACGCTGCAACACCAGGTGGCCAGTCAAATGCTCAACCTATTTCATTAGATGCGATTGAGCAAATTAATGTTTCAATTGCCCCTTTTGATGTTTCCCAAAGTGGATTTACCGGAGCTTCTATCAATTCAGTTTCTAAATCAGGAACAAATGAATTCAAAGGTACTGTCTTTGGATATTTTAGAAACAAAAGTTTAACAGGTGGAACAGTAGATGGTGTGGAAATCTTTAAAGGAGATCCAAAGCAAACTCAATTTGGAGCAAGTATAGGCGGACCTATTGTAAAAAATAAAATTTTCTTCTTTGCCAATTTTGAAAAGGAAAACAGATCAGACCTAGGATCTTTGTGGGCATCAAATGGTGGCAACAATGACTTTGGAAATACCTCACGTGTTTCTTCTGCTGATATGGATTTGGTTTCCAGTTTGTTAATGTCTAAATACGGATATGACACTGGTGCCAAGGAAGGTTTTACTCACAATGCAGATAATATTAAAGGATTATTCAAATTGGATTTTAACATTGGAGACAATCACAAATTATCAGCAACTTATAATTTTTTAAATGCATTTAGAGATAATCCAGCTCACCCTTCTGCTATCGGTAGAAGAGGTCCAGATTTTCAAACATTACAATTTGAGAATTCAGGGTACAGAATCAACAATGATTTACAACAATTTAGAGCTGAATTAAAATCATTTTTTGGAAGTAAATACTCAAACAAATTCTCTGCAGGCTACACACAATTTAGAGATGCAAGAGAAGCTAAGTCTACTCCGTTCCCAGTTGTAAATATTTCTAAGGATGGTATCAGATACATTATTGCAGGTCATGAACCATTCTCTATCAATAATGTCCTAGACCAAGATGTAATTCAAGTTAAAAATGAATTAAATATTTTTAGTGGCAACCACACTTGGACTGTAGGTGCTGCCTTTGAAAGATTTGACTTCAACAACTCATTCAACTTAGGTGTTTATGGAGGCCGTGTATTTGCTCCAGATATCCCAATGGGGGATTTTGAAAACTTCATCAACAATGGTGAATTAGACGGAGCTGTTGCCGCTGCCAAAGCTACTTTTGATGGCAACAATGCAAATGACACTTGGGCGTTAGCGGAGACAAATCTTGGACAAGCGTCATTTTATATTCAAGATGAAATTCAATTGACTGATAAACTAAATTTAACTGCTGGTATAAGATTAGATATGCCTTTGTACTTTGATACCGCAGAAAAAATTCAAGAAAACTTAGATAGAAATTGTTGTTATGACCCTTCAATAGTTTATTCTGATGAAGAAGGAAACGATATTCAGTTTGATCACACAACATTACCGTCATCAACTCCTTTAATTAATCCTAGAATTGGATTCCACTACGATATCAAAGGTGACAGAACAGAGCAATTACGAGGTGGTACAGGATTGTTTGCTGGCAGATTCCCATTTGTATGGGTCGGAAATCAAGTTGCAAATCCCAATTTCTTCTTCTATAGCATGACTGATCCTGATTTTAAATTTCCACAAGTTTGGAGGTCTAGTTTAGGATATGACAAAAAATTTGGTGAAGGTTGGGTTGCCACTGTTGATTTACTTTACACCAAAGATTTGCAAGCTCAGGTTGTTAACAACTACGGTTTAAGATTGCCATCTGGTACTTTAGAAGGTGTTGACAACAGACCAATTTACAACAGTGATTCAGATAGAGTATTGGTATTTGGAGACCCAACAAATGCATATGTCTTTACAAATGTAGATGGCGGTTCTTCTTTCAATGCGAGTTTTTCTGTACAAAGAAACTGGAACAATACTTTTGTAAAACTGGCTTATAATTATTTAAATGCAACTGATGTAATGTCAATTGATGCAGAAATATCTGGAGATGCTTATGATAGAAATCCAGCCAATATTGCACATACCAACAGAGCGTTAGTTTCACCATCTTTATATGGTAACAGACACAGAATTGTAGGTGTTGCTTCTAAAACTTTTGAATGGAGCGAAAAAACAGCTACCACTGTAAGTTTATTCTTTGAATATGCAGAAGGAAACAGATACAGTTACACTTACTCAGGAGACATTAACAATGATGGGTCCGGGTTAAATGATCTGATTTATGTACCAACTGATGCACAAATTGATGAAATGACTTTTGCTGGAACCACTGGTGGTGCTCAAGCATCAGCACTAAAAGCATATATTGCCCAAGACGATTATTTGTCATCTAGAAGAGGTGATTATACAGAAAAATATGGTGCATTATCTCCTTGGTATAATACATGGGATGTAAGAATCTTACAAGATATTTCAATTCCTAAAAGTGATAACAAATTACAAGTGAGTGTAGATATATTGAATATTGGAAACCTTATCAGTTCAAGCTGGGGTGTAAGACAATTTGCTACGGGTACTTCTTTGGCTCAGCCGATTGGTGTATCTGTTGCAGATGGCGAACCAACATACAGTTTCGATACTGCTCAAACACAAACTTTCTTCAATGATTTTAGCGTTAGCAGTCGATGGAGAATGCAACTTGGATTGAGATACTCTTTCTAAGCAGTCATTTAAAATAAATAGGAAGCCGATTCGTTTTGAATCGGCTTTTTTTATTACAACTTATTTGTAAGGTTTTAGTAAAAAATAGTTGTAGTAAAGTATATTACTTTTATATTGATATTATTACAAAATTAATTTATCTGAAGCATGTGGAAATCATTTGACACTAAAAGTTGGGGACGAAGAAAAGCATTTGAATTTTATAGACAATTTGATGATCCTCATTTTAATTTTACGGCCAATGTAGATATCACAAACTTATTGATCAATTCGAAAACAGAAAATCATTCTTTTTTTCTTGCAACACTTCATACGGCAGTAAAAGTTGTCAACACAATTGATAATTTCAAAATGCGTTTTGATGGTAAAGATGTTAAACTGTACGACATTGTTCATGGTGGCTCCACCCTATTTTATGACGACGAAAGTTTCGGATTTGGGTACTACGATTTTTGTGATGACAGAACTGAATTTATAAAAAATGCACAAATTATAATCGACAAAGCCAAGGCTGAAAAAAGTTTCAATCCATCACAAACCCGTGAAGATTTAATTTACTTTACCTCCATGCCTTGGGTGAGTTTCACAAGTCTCAAACATGCTCAAGACAGGTCAATAAATCCTGCAATTCCACGTATTAGTTTTGGCAAATATTTTAAGCAGAATGACAAGTATTTAATGCCTGTTAATGTAGAAGTAAACCATGCGATGATGGATGGTTATCATGTTGGTTTGTTTTTTGAAAGGTTTAAAAAACTATGTTGTGAGTAGTTTTGCAATTTTCAATAATGTAAATAATCTCAATAATGAATTATTATACACTTAAAGCAAGAATGTCTTCGCATCTAACTAGTTGAGTGTATCGCTACTCTGTAGCTTATTTACTACTCGAATTTATATTCTATTGATATGTCGCCACTCTGTGGCTATTTAAATACCCATAATTATATGTCAATAAAGAATTAATTTTATTTATTTTAGAAGAAAAATCATGCTGACCTCTTTTACTTCCACTACAAAGGGCTTAATTGTATTTTTGATAATTGGCTTTGCCATTATAGTTTTTCCATCACTAGGTGACAATTTTATTTTTTCATCAATAAATAAGGAAGTCCTTCCGACAGACAATACACCATGGCATTTTATTTATCAAGATTTCCGATCTTTTCTTGGAGGATTAACGGCAATTTTATTTAACATTCTGCTTATAAAACTATTCCTTTCAGAAGATAAAAAAAGTAGATTCAATAGTTACATGTTCACTTCAATTTGTGCTGGATTGTTTTTAATTCCTGGGATTCTGGTCTTGATAAATTGCAATAATCTTTTTGATCCAAGCATTGCTAGTACGAATTGGAATACAGTCGCCGAGTATAGCAGTAATTATACAATCAGAGCAATCTTATTGATAGTCTATATCGTCATTGTTTATTTTATACTCAAAAGATATAAGAAATCACTGTTTCCAAATTCGAAACTAAAAATGCTTGCAGTATAAAACAAAACATCCTTGTTGACTTAT
>CAJQRD010000004.1 GCA_905480605.1 uncultured Saprospiraceae bacterium
GGAGATTTTAATTCTGATCTTGGCAAAATAAAAGCACAATTAGAAATTGGGAATCTTGATCAGATTGAATCTATTAAATATAATGGAGATGTAAAGTTTGAAAATTTTGACTTAGGAATTCTACTTAATAACTCAAGTATAGGTGTATTGAATATTAATACCTATATCGCTGGTTCAGGGCTGAAATTAGGTTCTGTAAATTCAAAAATAAAAGGAGAAATCGAAAGTTTTGTTTTTAACGATTACAACTATAAGAATATAAGCTTAAATGCTTCTATAAATAATACGCATATTGATGGGCAGCTTTTGATTGATGATCCAAATGCCAAATTGAGTTACTCTGGCCTTATTGACCTAAATGATGAAAAATCTATATTGAATTTTAGAAGTGATATAGAAAAACTAGATTTTAAAAAACTTGGTTTATTCAATAAGTATCTCACAGTTTCTGGTAAAATTGCATCTGATTTTTCACTGCCCTTAAGTAGTAATGAAAAAGGAAGTATCAAGTTTTCTGATGTTTTGATGTACAATCAAATCGATAGCTTTTATTTTGACTCATTAAATTTTAATGCTGCCAAGACTTCTGACTCTACTTTTGTATCCATTGATAGTGACTTTCTTGAACTGGATTTGACGGGTAAATTTGGTATTAGAGACCTTTCTTTGGCAATAGAATCATTGGTTAATAATTATTATTCTATATATAACCCTACTGCAGATTTTAAGAGTAAGTCGTTAAGTGTTAATGGTAATTTGGCAACACTTGCACCAATAAGTGTGATAGCCAATCAAAAAAACCTATCAGCTAAAAATGTTTCAATTGCATTCGATTCATATTTTAAAAATTCTAATTTGGAAGGTGAAATTATTTTTGACAGCCTAACCTACAATAATAACTTTACAGCAAAAGCTAGATTGCAATTCTTCAATGAGGATAAGGACTTATTTATTAATTGGAGAAGTGAAGATAATAATATTTCAAACCTGAGCATTCAATATGTTACTTTGGAAAATGTACTCAATCGTGGTCTTTTAACTTCATCGTTAATTGCAATGGACGGAGATGAATATCCAATGATTAAATTGTCAAGTGAATTGAAAACCCAAAAGGATCAATTCGTTTTTTCATTGCTTGACAGTGTTGTTTTTAATAAAAAGGATTGGATTGTTAACAAAAGCAACAATTCTATTTTTACTGATAAAGGTATTTATATTGATAACTTAAATTTCTCAACTGAGAATGAAAATTTGGAATTATCGACTATTGATAATGAACCCAATAGTTTTCAATTTCGATTTGTTGACTTTGATATTGGACAATTTGTACCATTGGTAATGAGTGACCCAATATCGGTAAAAGGTAATTTAAACGGGTATGTTAATATGCATGACGTATTGTCAAACTTCTATTTTATTACAAATGTAACCATTGATGATATAAGATATGATTCTACTGAAATCAAAAGAATCTCAATAACGGCAAACCATGATCCTATATTATCTGAAGTAAAAAGCCAAATTAAACTCAATGGACCTTCAAACGACTTAGAGGGTAATATTCTCTATTCAATTGATACCAAAGATATTGTTGGAAAATTGGAACTGGCTAAATTAGAACTTAAACTATTAGATCCATTCTTGGCTGAAATTATAAGTAACAGTAATGGATACCTAAAAGGGGAGGTGGATATTTTAGGTAATATAAAATCTCCAGAGATACTAGGCAGGGTTGATTTAGAAAATATAAGTACAACTGTAGTACCCAATAACACGCTTTACAGGATAGAGAAACATTCAATAAATTTTAACAAAAGATCTATTGATCTTGGACGTGTTAAAATCTATGACGAAAATAATAATGAGGCTACTTTATTTGGTAAGATTTACCACAGAAAGCTAAGTGATGTATTGCTGGACTTGCGGTTGTATTCTAGTAAATTTCGATTCCTTAGTACATCTTATAATGACAACCCAGTTTTTAATGGACAGATGATTCTACGTTCAAATATGTCTATTACAGGGCCACCTAAGTTACTCAATGTCAATGTGAGCGCTACAACCTTAGATGGGACTGATATAACCTTGTCACCCTTTTCATCAACAAATTCTATAATTAAGGAATCCTTTATACGATACGGGAATCCAGAATTGGAAGATGCGGTAGACAAATACCTTTTACAAATTGCTAGAAAATACCCTTTTAAGGTTAATATAGAATTGGAATCAAATGAGATTGCCAAGCTGAATTTTATAATTGATCCTATATCAGGAGATAAAATATCAGGAGTGGGTTCGGGTAATTTAATTATTAAATTGAATCCTGATGGTAAGCAAGAAATTTTTGGAAAGTACACAATCGAAAATGGTACTTATAATTTTTCTTACGGTGACTTTGTTAGGAAAAAATTTGTTATTAACAACGGTGGCATTATTAACTTTAATGGAAATCCTTTGGAGGCCAAGCTTGATGTCGAAGCAATTTATAACGTAAATACTACTACTTATGAATTGATTCAAAATGATTTTTCTTTTGATGAATCTGAACTTGCAGCTTCAAAGAGACGCAGCAACGTTCAAGTATTTTTAGCACTGAAAGGAAGCTTAGATGCGCCTTTAATAAATTTGGATATAAAAGTACCTGATCTTGAATCTTCAAATCTGCTGTCTTCAATAGAACGTAAATTAACAGAGTTGAGGGCAGACCCTAATTTGCTAAACAACCAAGTGTTTGGATTGCTTCTTTTTGACAGTTTTTTACTTCCAAATTCTACTTCAATTTCGTTTAATAACTTTGGAAACAATCTGGCTTTAAGCAGTATCAGTAATCTAATTTCTAATCAACTTAATTCTTTGGCTAAGAATACTATTAAAGGAGTTGATCTAAGTGTTAATGTCAATTCATATGATACTGAATATGCAATAGACGCTCAGTCAAGAAACATTACGGAATTGGGATTAAAGGTAAGTAAACAGCTATTTAACGATAGGTTAAGAGTTACTGCTGGTGGTAATGTAGATTTGCAAACCGATGAATCTACTGGAACTTATTCTTCGTTTATTGGAGATTTTGTTCTTGAATATAATTTAACTGAAGATGGCAGATACCGAATTAGAGTTTTCAGTAAAAGTAATTTTGATGGACTCCTTGATGAAAATTCGAATAAAAATGGAGTAGGGTTATTTTTTAATAAAAGTTTTGATGATAAATCGGATGCCAAAAGATAACAACAATATCGTCTTTCATTTAAAGCAATTACTTTATGTATTTTTAGTAATTGTATCAACATCTTGTAGCCTAACAAAAGGATTAGATACAGATGAAAATGTTTATTGTGATACTACTATAAAAGTCATAGATGGGGAAAACGCTAACAGTGTTGATCATTTTTCAAATAGATTAAAAAACTTGCCTAGAAAAGGCAGTAGAACTGGCATAGGAAATATACTAACAGGCTTCCATAATATCTATAAATCTTCACCAGAGAAAGGATTTAAGCATTGGGTGAAATACAAACTAGGGGAGGCTCCTGCTGTGTTTGAAGAACAACAAGTAGATATTACAAAATCAAAAATTGTTGATTTTATAAGAAGCAAAGGATTTTATTCAAGTGAAGTTAATTGTGAGTCAGTTATTAATTATCGAAAAGTTATTGTTGATTGTTCAGTTCGCTTGGGAACTCGATATAAAATAGATAGCATAATTTATCCAGATAGTGAAATTTATAATTCTCTCTTACCAAGTTTGGAAGAAAAAAAAGCTGTTTTAAAACCCAATGATTTTTATGATAGAGATAAACTTGATTTTGAAAGAACACGTATTTCGATTCTGGCAGGATCAAACGGGTATTATAATTTTAACACATCCAATATCTTTTATTTTGTGGATACAATTTCATTTGACAAAACTTTAGATTTATATCCTCAGGTACTGATCGCCGAAGATTCTTCGACATTAAAGAAATATGTATTGGATAAAATAAGTGTATATACTAACTATTCCAATAGAGTCAGAAAAACCAATTTATCCAAATCTATGTTTTCTGATAGTATTTATATATTAGAGCAAGAGCCTTATCTTAGCCATAAGACGATTAAAAGAATGATATTAGAGGATATCAACTGGTATTATAATAAACATACCGAACGTAAGACTATCGCTAGATTTTCTGATCTCGGTATTTTTAAATCGGTGAACATTAGTAATGATACATTCGAGCGAAATAATAAACCATATATCTCTCAAAATATATTTTTAACTCCTGCAAAACTGCAAAGCATATCTGGAGAAGTGGAAATTAATAACCGTTCAGGTAATTTTTTTGGAACGGGTGCTTCAGTTAAGTGCATACATAGAAATTTATTTGGAAGGGCTGAAAGCCTGGATGTTAATTTTGGTGGGCAAGTGGAGACTCAGTTTGGTGAGGGTCTAAGTGTTGTCAATTCTTCAGATTTGAATTTAAATTTGCAACTGGCTGTTCCTAGAATTATAATGCCTTTTCTAAACATTAAGGAGGGACGAAACTTCATTCCACGAACTTTGTTCAATGCCAATTTGAGTGTGCAACGTAGAGCAGCATATTATACTCTTAGAAGTATTCAAGGCCGATTTGGGTATAGGTGGAAAGAAACTGCTTCTAAGCAGCATGAAATATTTCCGTTATCTATAAATCAATTATTCGTTATTAATAAAACAACTGATTTTGAGGCTTTGCTCAATAATGATGCAAGACTTGCTAAATCATTTGAGGATGTTCTGATAATGGGTATGCAGTATAATTATACTTATACCAGTCAATCTTCTTTGGTTGATAACAATTATAGTTTTTTGAAAACAGAACTTGAGACCAGTGGAAATTTCTTTGGTTTATTTTCTACGGTTTTGTCATCTGGAGGAGTCGAATTAGCTGGACGAAAATTGGCTCAGTTTACTAAGTTTACCGTTGATTATAGAAGGTATTTATCATTAGGTGAAAGTTCTATTGCAGGCAGAATAGTATTTGGAGCCGGATTGGCATATGGTAATAAAGGTGAACTTCCATATATAAAGCAATATTTAATTGGTGGATCTAACAGTTTACGTGCATTTCGTTTAAGAGGATTAGGGCCAGGTCTTTATGTATTAGATCCCAGTATTCCGCAATCCTTTAATACTCAATTTGTAGATCAAACGGGTGATATGAAAATTGAATTTAATGTGGAGTATAGATTTCCAATATTTAGTTATTTGAAAGGAGCTTTATTTGTTGATGCTGGAAATATTTGGCTGATCAACAATCCTGATAGACCTGAGGGGAATTTTAGCATAAACAAATTTTATAAAGAAATTGCTTTAGGAACTGGCTTTGGTTTCAGATTGGATTTTAATTTCTTTTTGATAAGATTAGATATGGCATTTCCTATTAGGAAACCAGTATTTGGTCAAGGTTTTCGCTGGACGTTAAACGACGTTGATTTACTCTCAAGTCAATGGCGTGGCAATAATATTAGATTCAATTTAGGTATTGGATATCCTTTCTAATTAAACACAAATTTAGTTTATAATATAAATTTCTTTGTTATGGAAAATACATTCAATTGAATTTTTCTTATTAGAACTAATTTCTTTATACCCCCTTTATAATTACAACTGTAAAGCCAGTAGCTAAACATGGTAAGACAACTCCTGCTTTAATACCTAGTTCAATAAATTCTCGTCTAGTTTTACTATTGTCCATCTTTTTTACTTTGTATAACTGAAAAATTACTTTAACCTAATTCTTAAATTAGAATTTTATTTAAAAACAAGAGTGAACATAATTTAGAATCTTTAAACCCTTGGTAGACCTAATGCCTCGATGTACTATTTCTCAATAATTTAATATTACAATTTGAATACACTTTTTTTTAATTATTAATCATTACTTATTACCTATTAATTGATACTTCACTTCCTCATAACTTCTAGTGCGTCTTTCAATTTTTGAATTTCAGATTCCCATCGATTAACACTTAATGCGTCACTATGTTTTTCTTTGGCTTCGACCGTCGCATCATTTATTTGTTGAGCCCAAGTATCCAAAACCTCATTGACAGATTCTTCTGAAAATACACCACTGATAAATTCTTGCTTTTTTTCTTCATACAACTCATTATATAATGTCCATGCCATTATTAGCTTGTCACAAGCTGCTGATTTTTGTTCTAATTGCAATCCTCCAAATTTAAATGGACTACAATTGTTACTTTTTTCATTCCATTCATCGGCGATAGCTGTAACTACATTTGGGTTTAAAATATTTTCAAATGCATTGTCTAAGTCCCATGGTATTAAATGCATTTTGTAATCGATATTATCTTCATACCAAAAGTAATTATGAGGAGCACAATTATTACCATTGCAATACCAATGAAAAACGCCATCATCATTTTTAATAAGTCTGTCAACTACCACATATGATATGATATCATCTGGTATCATCCACTTTGAAACTAAAAATTCCATTGAATCTATTGGACTGTCTACAATGGCTCTTGCAAAGTTTTCCATTTGTGAAATATTGTTGACTTCTTCATTAGTTTCTAAAGCATTTATATATCTGTTTTGGTTTTGTATTTCTCCATTACTGTCTATCGGCCAAATTTCCTTGTATAAATTTCCATCATCATTGTCAAAATTTTCTTTTACAAAGCGGCCGTCAATGTTTTCTACCAATGCATAGAGGCCAGAGTATTCTCCATTTATAACCAATCGGCAATGTGTAGATCTTGGTGCAATAACGCCCATCTTTCTAAATAAGTGATAACCCAATCGATCTCTCATTTGAGTAGGATCTAAGTTCATTGAATGAAACTGTAATTTCTTAAGACCATAAAACTTTTTATCCTTATCTGCGTAGTTGATCTTAAGCTTCATTGATAATTTTGTGCAGATCTTTCTACCTGAAGGATTAGCCCAATTGTTTCCAGACAAACAATTAACAAAGCCTCCAATTGAACCTTTGTATCTTATTCCAATTATTGCAATTTCTTCACCTTCAAAGGTTAATTTGCCATCTACATATTCTTCGCGTGCAGGATCATCATTTAAAAAATCTAAATTCTCTTCTGGAATAGTTAATTCAAAAGTGTGCAATCTTTCTTGATCAAATATGTATTCTGATTTTAAAGTAGAATAGTTTTCAGTGCCATCAGTTATAATTTCTTCCATTCCGTTTGGATTGTAAGGATTATTGGATGGATTCTGTTGAGGTTCAGTTGTACAAGAAAAATAGAATAACAATGTGATAAATAGTAAAGGGGACCTTTTAATTATATTATGCAACTGATACATGATTATTTATTCTAGTTCAAATTACAATAAAAATATTTAATTAGTTTTTTTTGACGAGTATTTTTTATATCATTTTTTTTGATTCTACCTTTGGTGAAAGAAATAAAAGTCTAAGTATGAAAAATTTATATAGCACATAAAAAAGGAGCCTGTCATTAAAAACAACAGGCTCTTTTTAAATCAATCGTAAGGAATTAATATTATGGGCGTGTTCCTGTATAAACACAATCAATGGTAACGACTCCATTAATTTCTTGAATTTCTTTAATTGAAATATTTTTACCGTCAAGCGTTGCAGTAAAAGTCCAACTAACACCACTTTCCACTTCTGAATCGATTGCAGTACACCCAGTAACAGTCAATTCATCTAAAGATGTTTCAGATCCTCCACCAGCAGTATACTCCGTTGTAGATTCAATTTTGATTCCAGTTCCTGAAGCAGTTACAGTTATTGTTGTAGGACCAGTTTCTCCAGACGTACATGTCTCTGTGCCACCCGTATACGTACCTACCCAATCTGTCACTTCACAAGTTGCAACAACAACATCATCATCATCATTACAAGATAAAAATCCTACGAAGAGCAGAGCTAAAAAACTAAATTTTAATAATTTCATAAATGTAAAAATATAAGTAGTGTTAAAAAGTGTAAATATATATATATGATCAAAAAGAGAGAAAACGAAGCTTTATATTAATCCTAAAACTTTAGAGCTAAAGTATAAAAGTGAGTGGCTCTTATGTAAAGTATTAAAAGGTTTGATTTCACTATTTTTTATGGCGATGAACAATCGCCAATTAATGCTTCAAAAATTCCATTGAGTAATATTTCAAATCCGCTGTTAAGTTCTATAGATTGACCTGCTTTATATATTATGTCTGAGGTGATGCCAATAAGATTATCTGCTTGTATGGTTTGATTGGCTTCTAAAGTTTCTATTTCATTGTTTACGAAATCTTGTGTGATGACTAAATTCTGAATGCATGAATTTCCACATTGATCAAATGTCATAATTAAATCAATTGTCATAGGGTAATGATCAGACATATAGAGGAAGTCAGTACAGTTTGGTAAACTAGAGGAACAAGATTTAGTATTATAGATTTGTGGGCTACCAGGAATATTATGACTGTTTAATAAATATTGAGCTTTATTTGAATTGTTATCAATTGCATCGCTATGAAAGATAAAATCAAACCTATTGTCTAGACCTCCTGATACACCACCATTCCCGCATTGATCAAGACTTGAAATGCGGGTGGCTTGTGTATACTTGTTTGCGTCACTGCTTTGATTTCTTACAAAACTATTATATTGATTTATTTTCTATAGCTTTTTAACCAACTTAAAAGTTGGTTAAAATATCATCTAATTCAGAAGTAACTTGATTTGCATTTTCTTTTGTAAAACAAAGAGGTGGTTTTGACTTTAATACATTGTTTGAAGGGCCATCTGTGCTTAGTAAAATATACCTATTGCGCATCTCGTTTTTCAAATGGTGAGCTAGTTTGGGATTTGGTATTTTAGTATTTGGCTCAACTATATCAATTCCGATAAATAAGCCTGATCCACGAACATCACCAATGCATGAATGTTTTATTTTTAGATTGTTTAAAAGTGATTTATAATAATTACCAACTTGATATGCATTTTCTTGCAATCCCTCTCTCTCAATAATGTCAAGAACTATGCTGCCAATAACACATGATACAGGGTTGCCACCATAAGAACTAAAGAACTCTACACCCTTCTCGAAGCTTTCTGCGATTTCATTTGTTGTTACTACAGCACCTATAGGATGTCCATTTCCCATCGGTTTTCCTAGAACAACAATATCGGGAACAACATTTTGAAATTGAAACCCCCAAAAGTGTTTGCCCAATCTTCCAAAACCTGTTTGTACTTCATCACTTATACAAACTCCTCCTTGTTTTCTTATAAATTGGTAAACTTCTTTTAAGTATCCATTCGCCAGTGGAATTTGTCCTCCACATCCAACTATTGGTTCAGCAATAAATGCTGCAATTGAATTGTAATTTTCCAGTTTTTTGGTGAGATCTGTTGCGTAGTGTAAACCTGCTTTTTCTCCAGAATATTTACCTCTGTAACTATCAGGTATATCCGCTTTTATAATATTGGGTTGTTGACCAATTCCTTTGTATGAGCTAAACTTGTAGTCACTTATCTGAATACCGACTTGGGTATTCCCATGGTAACCATGTTCTACAACAAGGATGTCACTTTTTTGTGTATAATTTTTTGATAATCTAATGGCCAAATCACTTGCAGCACTTCCAGAGTTTACGAAATAAACCTTAGTCAATGATTTTGGAAATTTAGCCAATAGTTTTTCTGCATATTCTGCTAAATGATCGTAAAGGTATCTTGTATTGGTATTGAGCTTTGCCATTTGCCTTTGCCCAGCTTCAACTACTTCTGGATGGCAATGACCAACATGTGGTATGTTGTTATAAGCGTCCAAGTAAGTGCCACCTGATTTATCGTACATATATTGAAATGCTGATCTAGAAATTTGAATGGGATCATCATAACTTAATGACAATAGTGGACTGATATGTTCGTACCTTTTCTTAATAATGTTTTTAGTAGAACTTATAGTTTCTTCCTTTAAACCAATAGCATTTCTAAATATATTTTTAGCATGTATGGGATTTATTCTAATCCAATTGTGTAGCATCTTCAATGCTGGTTTTTCGCTTGTATATGCATAACTGTTATCTGGATCTTTCTTTTTTGAATATGCAGAATTACAAATACTGGTACATAACCGAGCTGCAATAAGATAGTATAGTAAATGTACCTCGTTTTCTTGTAGGGGATTGATCTCATTATATGATTTCAGAAAAGGTATAATATATTCGAAGTAATTATCCTTGTCGTATGCTAAGTAAGTGGCCGAAATAGCAATCTCATTTATTAAAGGCGAAAATACCAAATCTCCAAAATCAATAAGACCAGTTACTTCTTTATTGTCGAGTAAGATGTTCCATTCATTTGCATCATTATGAATAATTTGTTTCCTTAGATTTTGTATTTCTGGTCTTACTATTTCTTCAAATTGTTGCAAGAAGTACTGAATAATATTTCTATCTGCAACATTGTCTATATTTTTTAATAATGGCTTGTTTAAATGAAAGTATTGTAGATCCCATTGGGTCTGTCTTGCGGCAATTGAATCGTTCTCGACGCCTAAGAGTTTTAAATTTAGCTCGGCTAAAAACTGACCAAGTGATTGAGCAGTTTCTATAGACGGTTGTGAATCTCCTATAAGTTCTCCATTTAAATAGGATAATAATCTGCATAATTTTTTCTCACCATTTAAATTACAAATATGAATTAATGAATTGTCATTAAATGGCAAAGGAACAGGATACAGATTGTTTTTTTCTTGTTGTAAATATAATAAAGTAGTGATTTCAGCTTTTAGGAACTTTTCAAGAGAAAATGAGTATGGATATGTTTTAAAAATATATGATTGCGAGTTTGATATAATTTTATAGTTGTTGTTTTCATAACCATTTAACTTGGTTATTGTGTCAATTTTAAAGGGAAGAATTTTATTAAGAACATCATTCATATATTAAATGTAAAATTTTTGCTTAATAACTCTGAGTATTTTAATAGTATTTAAGATAATCAATTTTATTATTCAATTTTGAATTTACTATTGACTGCATAAATTTTAACTAAATTTGATATGCTATATAGTGTGATCTTAGGGAGGTTAATAATTTATTAAAAATGAAAAAGAAGGAAAATAAAGTATTTATAGCCACAAGTTTAGATGGATTTATTGCAGATAAAGATGGAGGAATAGGCTGGTTAGATACATTTCCTGAAATTAATAATATAGATTCGGGATATGTGGATTTTACTTCTGGTATTGATGCCCTTGTGATGGGAAGAATTACTTTTGAAACTGTGGTTGGATTTGATATTGATTGGCCATACGAGAAACCTGTTTTTGTTGTGAGCAATTCTATAACTGAAGTTCCTACTAAATGCAAAGGTAAAGTTCAAATTGTAAATGGAAATCTAACTGAAATACTTACGAAAATTCATTCACAAGGCTTCAATAAATTATATATTGATGGAGGTAAATTGATTCAAAGTTTCCTAAATGAGGATTTAATTGATGAGATGGTGATAACAGTAATCCCTGTTCTATTAGGAGAGGGACATGCTTTGTTTTCCCAACTTACAAATCAGCTTGTTTTTAAGTGCGTCGAATCTAAGCTATTCTTAAAGTCAATAGTTCAGAATCACTATAGAAGAGAAAGGGATTAAGAGAATGAGGTAAGTAGTATTGGCTTCGCTATAGGAATCTAGTGGTTTATTCGTCAATATAATTGCTGGTGGAGTTTCTTGGAATCGCATGGGTTGGGAAGATGAAATTTTATTGTCAGATAATGGAGGTGATAATTGGTTACTACACTCATCAGTACATTTGTCAGAAAATTTAGATGTTCAATTTGTAAATGATAAAGTTGGAATTATTGTGGGTGGGATTGGTAATGATGCAGAAGCTCAGAATATCATTGATGGTGGATTAATCTGAGAGGACATCAGTCCTTCTACCAGATATTTGACTAAGTTGTTTTTTTAGTTCTGAGGAATTTGGATATGCGGCAGGTCAGCAATACATAGTATTAAATTGGGATGCCAGTGATTTCCTAGGTTAATAAGCTTTTACTCCTAAAAATGTGGAACTATCAGGTTAACCTTATCCAGTTTTAAGTTTTATTGTTATAACGGTTACTTAGGATATAACCAATATTCAAATTATTAAAGTTAATGGGCAGATTTTCAAAAGCCAATTACCAGAGTTTTATGAAGAACGGGTGTATTTTAAAGAACTGCGTCCTGGTAATTATATTGTAAAGATTTATACAGAGGGAGACGTTGTAAGTCGATTTTTGCCAGGTTGTAAAACTTATAGGTGAATTTATGCTTATTTTTCCATTTTATTATAATAGGTTGAGTAGGGCTAATTATAGATTCAAATATAAGTGAAGTATATAATAAAAAGATCAGCTAATATTATTAGCTGATCTTTTTTTATTTATTATGGCTGTTGATCAATAATCTTGTTTTTAACATGTTTGTCCAGCCATTGATCTTGCTCCCAAAGCAAATGAAGAATACTTTCTTTAGCTCGGTAACCATGACTCTCTTTTGGTAACATAACCAATCTAACTGTCGCTCCTAATCCTTTCAAAGCATTAAAGTAACGCTTTGATTGCAGTGGATATGTCCCCGAGTTGTTATCGGCTTCACCATGCACCAACAGAAGGGGAGTCTTCATTTTGTCTGCATGCATAAATGGTGACATCGTATTGTACACATCCGGAGCTTCCCAATATGACCTTTCTTCGCTTTGGAAGCCAAATGGCGTCAAAGTTCTATTATATGCACCACTTCGAGCTATACCTGCTGCAAACAGATCTGAGTGACTTAATAAATTGGCAACCATGAATGCTCCATAACTGTGCCCGCCAACTGCTATACGTTTTCTGTCAATGTATCCCATCTCATCCACAGCATCAATGGCTGCTTTGGCATTATCAACAAGTTGTTTTCTAAACGTATCGTTAGGCTCATCATCTCCTTCTCCAACTATTGGGAAAGCAGCATCAGCCAAAACAACATAACCCTTATTGACCCAATAAATTGGAGAGCCCCAGAAAGGATAGGTAAATTCATTGGGGTTTGAAGTGTTTTGTGATGCGCTGGATTTGTCTTTATACTCTCTTGGATATGCCCATAGAATCATAGGCATTTTTTCTTTTGATTTTTCATCATAACCAACAGGAAGATATAATGTGCCTGTTAGTTCAAGTCCATCTTCTCTTTGGTAAGTGATAACTTCCTTGTGAACGTCTTGAATTGCCGCAAATGGATTTTGAAATTCTGTTATTTGAGTTAATTTGTTCGATTTTAAATCCCTTAAGTAATAATTTGGAAAGTCATTTTTAGATTCGATACGCACCAAAAGCTGATTTTTTTCAGTATTGTAATCTCTAATGTCTTCAATCTTGTCAGTGTACTTTGATTGATAAACTCTTTTTGTAGTTCCAGTTGTGATATTCAATTTGTCTACGAAAGGAAATTGTCCTTCATCAGTAAAGCCATCACCCATTAGCATTGCGTTATCGCCATCAAGTACAAGAATGGAGCTTCCAAATTTATTTCTTGTAGTTACAAAACTTCCCGGATCGCTGTATGAATCTTGATAATTACGGTCAATGATAACTGTAGCTTCTTGATTTGATTTTGATGGGTTGAAAGTATAAGTTTTAGTGTTTCTACTATTCCACCAATAATCATAGGCGATTGCTATTTTATCCGTTCCCCATTGAATTCCACTGAATCTATTTATTGTTTTTAACACACTCCTTGGTTCTCCATTAAATGGTGCATCAAGTTCAAATACTTCATCCCTAAATGGAACTTCAACTTCAGGGTCGCCACCGTCGAGAACTTCTGCAAAAACAAGAGTATGTGCTTTATCTCCTCTCCATTGCATATCCCTTCTTCCTTTCCGAGCAGACATAAATCCTTTTGGCAAATCTTCTATAAGTGGGACTTCAAGGACTGTCTGTATAGCCTTACCTCTTTTTCCATAAATTATTGACCTGGACGGAAACCTTCTGTATGGAACTAGGTAAGAAAATGGTTCTTCAATTATACTTACCATAACATACGATCCGTCTGGAGAGAAGGTCAATCCTCGATACATATCCGCAGGCAACCACATTGATGATTTTCCATCAAGAGATACTCTATGAATTTCAGAGGTTGCAAGTATTTTAAAGTTGTGCTCATCATTTTTATTCTGAAGCAAATCTTGATATGTTCTATTCTGAGCTTTTTTACCATCACTCACAGAAACGGTGGGCCCTGTTGGCACAGCAGAAGCTGTATTGATAAGCTGACCTCTTTCTTTTGGTAGCATTTTAACCAATACAGATTGTCCATCTTCAAACCAATTTATTACATCTCCAGTATTTGCATTTACATTGGCTTCAGTAAGTTTGGTGGCATTAGATTTATGCAAATCAACAACCCACAATTCAACTCCCTTGGTTGTAGTATTTGTACATGCAATTTTTGTTTGGTCTGGGGACCAAGAAAAATTGGCCAATCTCGGATTACTTGGTAAACCTTCAATCTCTCTAACCCTTTGATCCTTGGTTTGCATATTCTTAACTTTCACATTATTGACATAATTGGTTCTACTACCAATATTAGTCTTTGGATTAATGCGCAAACCTCCTAGTCTCATTTCTTCCTCGGATAGCTCTTCAATGGTTTTGTAAGCATTTCTGTATGTGAATACCATAAATGATTTATCCTGATTCATCATAACGCCTGGAGCTAATTCTATATCTACAAGATCTAAAATGGGTTTTGAGGGCTGTTGATAGCCTTGATTGTTCTGTGCAGATAAGTAAATCACTTGAAAGACAAGTACAATTGACAATATATACTTCATTTGTTATTTATTTATGATAAAAACTTTAATATAATGAATTGATTTATAACATTTATTAAAATAGTTTTCAAGTGCTTGATTCTCATTATAATATACTTTGTTAAAGGTGCATTTATTATAGAGATACAAGAAAAGTAAAGAGTTGTGGTTGAATTTTTAGACAAACTAAATTTTTAGTTTACCTTTGTATCCCGTTATGAAAATTTCGCAGGCTGAACTGAATTATCAAAATGACCAAATATATTTTCGTTACGGGTGGTGTTACCTCTTCTTTAGGTAAAGGAATTATCGCGGCATCCCTCGCCAAGTTATTACAAGAAAGATCTTACAAAGTTACCATTCAAAAACTTGATCCTTACATAAATGTAGACCCAGGGACCTTGAATCCGTATGAGCATGGTGAATGTTACGTAACTGATGATGGGGCAGAGACTGACCTTGACTTAGGTCATTATGAAAGATTTCTGAATTCACCGACTTCTCAGAATAATAATGTTACAACTGGTCGAATTTATGATACAGTTATAAAGAAGGAAAGAGAGGGTGCTTATCTAGGCAAAACTGTACAAGTTGTTCCTCACATTACTGATGAAATAAAAAGACGAGTAAAGCTTTTGGCTGAAAACGGTGATTGGGATATTGTAATCACTGAAATTGGGGGAACAGTTGGTGATATTGAATCCCTTCCATACCTTGAAGCCCTAAGGCAGTTAAAAAGGGAGATGGGTAACACCAATTGTATAAATATTCATTTGACTTTAATCCCATATCTGAGTGCTGCTAAAGAATTGAAAACCAAGCCAACACAACATTCAGTTAAGGAATTACTTCAAGCTGGTATTCAACCAGATATTTTGGTTTGTAGAACTGAGCATAAATTGTCTGATGAAATAAAATCTAAATTGTCACTCTTTTGTAATGTAGATCAAAAATCTGTAATTGAAGCAAAGGATGCAGATACGATTTATGATGTACCGATTCTAATGCTTAAAGAAAAACTTGATATAAGAGTACTTAAGGCATTGAAATTGAAATCATCAAAGAAACCTGAATTGACTGCATGGAAGGAATTTTTGGGACGACATAAGAATCCTACATATGAAATTAAAATTGGCCTAATTGGCAAATACAATGAGCTTCCTGATGCCTATAAATCAATTTACGAAGCATTTGTGCATTCTGGTGCCTCAAATGAGTGTCGGGTTATTGTACAGCCAATTCATTCCGAAAGACTCGAGACAGACGAATTAGAGAAGTATTTGAGTTCACTTGATGGCGTTTTAGTGGCTCCGGGCTTTGGAGAAAGGGGCATTAAGGGTAAAATTCGAGCAATTAAATATGTTCGTGAAAATAAAATTCCATTTTTTGGAATTTGTTTGGGCATGCAATGTGCTGTTGTAGAATACGCTAGAAATGTAATGAAACTTAAAAAAGCTGCTTCAACAGAAGTTAAGCCAAATACCCCAGAGCCTGTGATCAGCATGATGGAAGATCAGAAAAACATCAAAAACATGGGCGGTACGATGAGATTGGGTTCTCAAAAGTGTAAATTGGAAAAAGGATCTTTGGCCTACAGAGCATATGGTCGTTCTGAAATAAATGAAAGGCACAGACACAGATACGAATTCAACAGTGAATACAAAACTGCATTTGAATCGGCAGGCATGAGATTTACAGGTATTAACCCCAAAAGCGAATTGGTTGAGATTATAGAATTGAATGATCACCCTTTTTTCTTAGGTGTACAATTTCATCCTGAGTTGAAAAGTACTGTTGAAAAACCACATCCCTTATTATTAGCTTTCGTAAAAGCAACATTGAAGACCAAACTAAATGAGAAAGCTTAAACTAGAGGAGCTCAATAGAGTTGATGTTGATACTTTTAAACAGCAAGATAAGATTGCAGTTTCTGTCATTTTAGACAATATTCGTTCAGCTCATAATGTGGGATCTATCTTTAGAACATGTGATGGTTTTGCTATAGAGCATATTTATTTGTGCGGTATCACCGCTAGGCCACCTCACAAAGAAATCAATAAGACTGCAATTGGTGCAACTATGTCTGTTGATTGGTCATACAATGAGAATATCACCAAAGTAATCAGTGATTTAAAATTACGGGGTTATAAAATATTAGGTATGGAGCAAACCAATAATACAGTCTCCTTACAAGACTTAAACATTGACCCAGCTCAGAAATATGTTATAATCTTAGGCAATGAGGTTGAGGGAGTTTCTGATGAAGCTATAGCTCTATTGGATCAAGCAGTAGAAATTCCACAATTTGGAACCAAACACAGCTTTAATGTATCAGTTTGTGCAGGTATATGTTTGTACAGCTTATCTAATGGAATGAGGGCTATGTAAGTTGAGGCTTTAAAAATTAAAAGTAAGTCTCACACCTTCTGATTTTATACCAAGCATATTTATTCTATCCATCCCCTTATCCATAGATTTTAAACCCAAAGATCGACTAACCAATGCAAGAGTTCCAAAAAGTTAGGCATAGGCAATGGTAACCAATATTCCGACAGCCGCAAAATCATGATCTGAACCAAAGTTAGGTATAGCTTGGGCCATATACGATATTGAAATAGTACCTAAAATAATGCCTAATCCATTACCAAATTTTGCATTATTATAATATTTAAAAGCTTTCTCATCTTGTTCAAATATATTTCTTAGATCATTGAATTTTATAATTTCCTGTCCATATTGATACGTATTTTTATGGAGATGAAACAAGCGCTTTTCTTTTAAATCTTGGGAAAAGGCGCTTGTGAATGCAATAAATATAAATAGAGCAGTAAGAGATAATTTCATAGCTAAATTTTAATCTGATTATTGATCTTCAATAAATTATATTTAACTGAAAGTAATTCAATGGTCATCTCAATTCTTTAAGTTAATACCAACCTTAGCTAATTTGAGATATTATTTGGATAAATGAGACCTTTTTGGGACTCATGCTCAATATGATTATGTTACTCTACATGCTTTGTTTATAGAATACCTATAAATGAAGTGGAAATAAGCTATTACCCTAACCCTTATAATCAGGTCTAAATATCAATCTCATTCCAAAATGCAATTGATTAAGTGAGCTTGTGTTTTCAGCAGGAATTCCACCATATTCGTTGGCTTGGTTTTCCCAATTGTTACCAAAGTTAATGCTGTAGAGTGCAAATGGTGAAATAGTTAGAAAGTCAGCAATACCAATATCAAGTCCTAACCCAGCACCTAATCTCATACTTGTGATGCTTGTATCTTCAATCAGAAGATCTTCAGTTGTAACATTTGTACTTATGCTATGTTTGCTTATACCTGGAGAAAGCAACCAATAGAATCCTTTTTTGATAAGATCGCCATCTTTTGACCAAGTAGGGCAATTACAATCTCCTTCAAAATCCAAAGCATAAATCTGCACATTGAAATTGAAGTTGTATGAAGTCAGTCTATGTGAACTTACAATACCAGCATTTAAGTTATCTGCTTTTGAAGAGGCATATGATATTTCAGGTAAAAATTCGACACGATAATTTTTTAATCTAAACCAGTAATTGACGCCATATTCCAATCCCGATTCGAATAATTTTGTTTCATCATTAGAAAAGGATTGGTAAACATTATTCCAGTTTTTAACACTGTTTTGAGTATATCTTGCTGAAACTCCAAACTGTGCGGAGCTCATATTTATAAAAAGGAAAAAACAAAGTAGGATCTTAATGATATTCATGTGTAATGCGTTATGTACTTCAAATTTAATGTAGAATATGATATTAATACGTTTGATGCTGATTTTTGTTGTGTATAATCATTAGAGCTCAGCTCTGACAGAGCTCAACTCCTTCATAATGTAGTTTTTTAAATTATTGATATATAGTAGATTACATATTTAATATAACTCAATATAATGTAAATATGGACATTCAGCCAACTAAATAGGAAGCTCCGCTCTGACAGAGCCGAGCTCTGTCAGAGCGGAGCTTCCTATCTCACTTTTCCTCGATATCTACCCATTACTTTCCATTAATCATCTATCTTTGCACCATGAAAACGCAGCCAAAAAATAATAAAGTGAGTGTTATAACATTAGGATGTTCTAAAAACCTAGTAGACTCTGAGAACTTGATAACCCAACTTAAAGCAAATGATTATGATGTTGAGCACGATCACCATTCTGAAGATTCAAATGTGCTTATTATAAATACATGTGGCTTTATAGATAGAGCTAAGGAGGAGTCTGTCAATACTATAATAGAGGGTATAGAATTGAAGAAGAGAGGGCATATTGAAAAACTGTATGTTACAGGATGTTTGTCAGAACGGTATAAAGAAGATCTTGAAAAAGAAATGCCAGAGGTTGATGCTTATTTTGGAACAATGGAATTGCCTGGGTTACTCAACAAATTACAAGCGGATTATAAACATGAACTGATAGGAGAGAGGTGGACTGCAACTCCTCAGCATTATGCTTACTTGAAAATTTCAGAAGGCTGTAATAGAACATGTTCGTTTTGTGCTATTCCTTTGATGCGAGGTAAGCATATTTCTAGAACTATTGAAGACTTGGTCAAAGAGACGAAAAACTTAGCCAAAAATGGAGTTAAGGAGATTATGTTGATTGCTCAAGAATTGACTTATTATGGATTGGATATTTATAAGGAAAGAGCTCTTCCAAAACTCTTAAAGGAATTGTGTAAGGTTGACGGAATCGAATGGATAAGATTGCATTATGCTTATCCTTCAAAATTCCCAATGGATATTATAAAGGTGATGGTTGAAGAGCCAAAGATTTGTAATTACTTGGATATGCCATTGCAACATGCTGCAGATCCTGTACTAAAAGCAATGAAAAGACACATTAGCCAAGAAGATCAAAAGGAGTTAATTGGAGAGATTAAAAAAATGAATCCTGAAATCGCTATTAGAACTACAATGTTGGTAGGTTTTCCTGGCGAGACCGAAGATGATTTTGAAGTACTCTGTAACTATATTAGAGAAATGCGCTTTGAGCGTTTAGGGGTTTTTATGTACTCACATGAAGAAGATACCTCAGCACATTTGTTTGAAGACAATGTTCCTGATGATCTAAAAGCTGAACGCAGTAATATATTGATGGAGATACAACAAGATATTTCGTTTGAGAAAAATCTTGAGAAAGTAGGAAAGACGTTTAAAGTACTTATCGATCGTAAAGAAGGAGATTACTTTATTGGTCGCACTGAATATGATTCACCAGAAGTTGACAATGAAGTAATGATCATTGCAAAAGACAATTATATGAGAGTTGGTGATTTCGCCAATGTTGAAATTATTAACTCTGAAGCTTTTGATTTGTATGGGAAGCTTGTTTCGTGAACATATTGCTTTTAATTTTATTGTTATGAATATATAACACAAAATGAATACAACACCAGCATCCAGTTCGATTTTTAGTAAACAAGTTAAACCTCGTTATCAAGCTTTGATTGCGATAGGATTGCTCATTTTTATTCTAGCAATTTCTAAGGCAATTATCTCTCCAGATGATGATCAAATATTTTTTTGGGAGGCGTCCTTTGCAATACTTATGGCATTTGGATTGTTTAATGCAGTATTTAGTATCCCATCTGTCAACCGTGCTATATATTTTCGTAACAGCGTTTTTTTCTATGTAATTGTAGCTGCAGTTGGTGGCTTTATGGCTACTTGGTTTTCAGGGATTACTCTAGACGAATCTGGGTCATTTCGTTGGTTGTATGTTGTGTTTACATTCAGTTATCTTGTGTTTATTAGTATTATAAATGCAATGCGAAAGATCATGGAAATGGCTAAGAAACAAGATGCAAGATTACGAGGTGAGGAACCCTTTAACCCTAGATTGAATTAGTAATTATAATAAAAAAAGATAGTCCACCTTACATGAACTATCTTAAATCAATACTATACTAGAGTAATTGTATGAAAACAAATACAGTTACAATATCAGAAATGTTTCTTAGGGTTATTGTCCTCATAAAAACACAAATCAGTATTTGAATCTATTGTTCTTTTTATGTTCTATTACCGACTTTTTAGTTAATTAGTTAACAATGAAAGAGAAGCCATACTGTCTTATGCCATTTTTGCATTTACATATTTCTAGCAATGGAGAGGCTAAAGCATGTTGTGTGGCTAATATTCCTTTTGGCAATATAAATGACCAAACCAAAGATGAAATTTGGAATGGTGAATCAATCAACAAGCTTCGTTATCAGTTTAAAAAAGGAATTACAGATAAGCGATGTGCCAACTGCCAAAAATTAGAACAATCAGGTGGAAAAAGTTTAAGACAAGAAACATTTGAAAAATTTGATTATTCCAAACTCGATGAGATTCCTTCTGAACCAATATATTTTGACATCCGGTTTTCTAATGTGTGCAATTTTAAATGCAGAACATGCTGGCATGGGGCAAGCTCAAAGTGGTTTTCTGATGCTAAGGCTCTTGGCTCAACAGTTGGACAGAAAGCTATAATAAAAAATATTAATGACTTTGAAGATTTTATAAATCTGTGGGGTGAGGCGTTGGGAAATGCAGAAGAGTTTTACTTTGCTGGTGGAGAACCCTTGGTGACAGAAGAACATTACTTATTGCTTAATTGGTTGATTGAAAATAATGCTACTAATGCCAGATTGAGATACAATACAAACTTCTCTAAACTCACTTTCAAAAATTATAATGTTTTAGATTTATGGAATCAATTTAAAGAAGTAGAGATACTTGCTAGCATTGATGCAACTCATGACCTCGGTGAATATATCAGAAAGGAAATGAATTGGAGCGAAATCATAGCCAACAGAGAAAAGATAAGACAGCTTCCTCATGTTAAATTTAAAATATCACCAACTATCTCTGTATTTAATGTCCACGATTTCCCAAAATTATATCAAACATGTTTAGAATTGAAAATGATTGATAAGCATGATTTTTATATTAACATTCTACAACATCCGTTTTATTATAATATTCAGGCATTGCCGGAAGAGAAGAAAGCTAAAGCTTCAAAAGTACTTTTAGAGTTTATGGCTGAAGAGAAAAACAGTCATTTGCGAGAAGCCATGCAAGAAATAATTGATTACATGATGGCAGTAGATCGCTCAAATCTATGGCCAAAGTTTTTAGAACAAACAGGTAGAATAGATAAGTTGAGAGATGAAAATTACGAGACATTGAAGAGTTGTTGACATTTACCTACGTGTAAAACTACGGCAAACAAGGTTGAAGCATTGTTGACATTGAGACCTTGAGTTTTTTTTTATCTTTGCCCAAATTAAAAATCAAGCTTATGAATTTCTTTGAAGAGTTAGAATGGAGAACAATGTTACACGATACTATGCCTGGTGCTAAAGAAGCGACCAATACTGGTATGTGTACTGGATATATTGGATTCGACCCTACAGCACCTTCAATGACAATTGGTAACTACGTTCAAATAATGATTTTGTCTTTATGGCAGCAATCAGGTCATAGACCAGTGGTTTTAATGGGTGGAGCGACAGGGCGAATAGGTGACCCGTCTGGAAAAGACAAAGAACGTCAACTCAAGAGTTATGATGAACTAGATAATAACCTTCAACATCAAATCAAGCAGATGGAAAAATTTCTTGATTTTGGTAGTGGAAACAATGGCGCTTTGTTGAGGAACAATCTTGATTTTTATAAGGATATGAATGTACTAGACTTTCTACGAAATGTCGGAAAGACACTGACAGTAAATTACATGATGTCAAAGGATTCTGTGAAAAACAGATTGGACTCTGGACTGTCATTTACTGAGTTCAGTTACCAATTATTGCAGTCTTATGATTTTCAAGTTTTATATCAACAAGACAATTGTACTTTTCAAATGGGAGGATCAGATCAATGGGGTAACATTACTTCAGGTACAGAGTTCATAAGAAGAAATCTTACTGATGCAAAAGCTTATGCCGTTACTTCAAAGTTACTGGCAAAGTCTGATGGTAAAAAGTTTGGTAAGTCTGAAAAAGGGAATATTTGGTTAGATCCAAACATGACTACACCTTATCAGTTTTACCAATTCTGGATCAATGCTGACGATGCAGATTTGCCTATGTTTACAAGATACTTCACTATGAAATCCCAAAAGGAAGTTCTTGAAATGGAGAATGATCTCAAGGATGACCAAAGAAAACTAAAAGAAATATTAGCAGAAGAAATTACAACTAGAGTGCATTCAGCACAAGCCGTGTCAAACGTGAAAGAAGTATCTCAGATAATCTTCAATAAAAAATTAGACTTCGAAGTCTTAAGTGGAATGGACAAAGATTCATTGAATATGGTGAGTAAAGAAGTTACATCTTTCGATGTTGACAAATCAGTGTTAAGTAATGGCGTAAAGTTTGAAACATTTGCAACTGAACATTGCCCCATATTTGCATCTTTGAGTGAGTGCAGACGCGCCATAAAAGGAAATGCAATCAGCATCAATAAGCAGAAGGTCTCAGATCAGGACTTTTCGCTAAATCATGAGAATTTAATTAAAGGTGAATTCATTATGATAGAGAATGGGAAAAAGAACAAGTTTATGGTCAAAGCAAAATAGGAAATGAATAATTCAGAATTATGAATTCATAATTCTGAATTATTTTTCTGTTGCAACTTCTTTTCGCTTTACGAAATCCAATGAAGCAGAATTAATACAATACCTCAATCCAGTAGGCTTAGGTCCATCAGGAAACACATGACCCAAATGCCCATTACATCGAGCGCAGTGAACCTCAGTACGTGCATAGCCTAATAAGTGATCTGTATCTTCTTCAACGTTATCCTTGTTGATTGGCTCGTAGTAACTTGGCCAGCCTGTACCTGATTTGTATTTGGTTTGTGAATCAAACAATGGTAATTGACATCCTCTACAGGTAAAAACACCATCTCCTTTATAATCCCATAGATCACCAGAAAATGCTCTTTCAGTACCTGCTTTTCTTAAAACCCGATATTCTAACGGTTCTAGCTCCGCTTGCCATTCTGCATCAGACTTCTCTATTTTTACAACCGAAGAACTCTCTTTTTGTGCCTTAAGCTGACCAGATTTTTGAGTACAAGAAAAAAGGCTGATACCCAAAATAAGTAAAAATAAAGTTCTCATAATTTGTTGTTTTATGTGATAACCTCTTTTAAATTAAAATGTTCAAATTGTATTCAACATTCTCTGAACAAAATCATAAGCTCAAACCTCTGATTCCTGCCCTCTGATTCCAGACCCCTAACTCCAGACCCCTATCCCCAGACCCCTAACTCCTCACTCATTAATAGAATCAATTTCCTCTTCTATTGATCTCAACTTCGATTTGCAAACAGCAACCAATTCTTTTGCTGTTTTTAATTTATCGCTCAATTTATCAATATTTGTTTCTTCGTTTTGCAATTCGTGAAGTATGTTCTGCAGTTCTTCATATGCCTTATCAAAACTTATCTTTTTAGCCATTTTATTATTTTTATTTATCAATTATAAATCAACAGAACCATCATAGAATTCTATTGAGATTGAGCTTTTATCTTTTTTTAATTTGTCTTTTCTGCTTATATATTTTCCGTTTTGTTTCACCAATGAAAATCCACGTTTCATTACATTTTTTGGTTCCAGAACTTCTATAATTTTTTCTATGTTGATGAGTGATTGGGCCTTCGATTTTAGAGTGTCAGAAATCTTTGAAAAGATATCGCTTTCTAGTTTCTCAAGATTCAGTTTTTTACTATTAAGTATCAAAGACGGAGTGCTTTTTAACTGCTCTTCAAACCTTGCCAATTCAGATTTTTTATCATCAAGAATGTTTGCTGTTTTTTGACTGATGAGTTGTAATAAATAATCAATTTCGGATTCAAACCTCGTGTTGTGATCCAATATAAAATTTGCAACAGCAGTAGGCGTTTTTAAAACCTGATTTGAAACGATGTCACAAACTGTTTGATCAATATCATGACCAATTCCAGTGAAAACGGGAATGTCACAGTTTGCAATCTCAAATGCAATGTTATAATTATCGAATGCTGCCAAATCTAGTTTCGATCCACCACCTCTAATGATAGCAATGATATCATAATTACCTTCTTGTGCAGACCGCAAAGCATCAACAACTTCTCTCTCAGTTTTTTGTCCCTGCATTGCCGCAGGAAAAAGGTCAATATCGAAGTGATAATCATAGGCATTTTCAAGAATCTGATTTACAAAATCTTGGTAGCCGGCCGCTGTTTCAGAAGAGATAACAGCAACCCTTTTAATAACAGTTGGTAATTTATGCTGGCCATTCCTATCTAATAAACCTTTGGACCTAAGTTGCTCAATTACCTTTTGTCTATTCAATTCAAATTGACCAAAAGTGAATGCTGGGTCAATATCTATGATATTAAGACTCATGCCATAGCGCTCACTAAATTCAATATTGACTTTTAGTTTAACTTTGACACCTTCTGATAGTATCGAATCTGTGAGTTTATCCAATTTCTTTTTAATAAACAGAAACTGTCTGTACCATAAAGTGGCAGCACTTTTAGCGACAATTTGATCATTGTCTTCAGATTTTTCAATAAGGTCTAAGTAAAGGTTGCCTCTGGAATTTGAGACTTGATTGATTTCGCATTCGACCCAAATGGGTTCTTCGAAATTAAGGGCAAGAACCCTTTTAATATATTGATTGACTTCAAAAAGAGAATAAGCTTCCAAATTTAGAATTTTGCTCTAAAATAGGAAGCTTATTTTACTTTATATTGTTTTTAGCGTATAGCGTTAATATTAGTTAGTGTTATGGTTAATTTACCACATTCTTGTTCTGGGGCATTTCTTTTTGGTTCGTATTCATAACCATATATCCCACTTAATACAGCTTTTAATTTTCGTGAATCCATTATAGCTGTAGTCTCAGACTCTACTATTTCTGCATATGAAACCTTACCAGATCTGGCAATACAAACCTTAGCCACAATTTTCTTGTTGGCTTGGTTCTCAAAACCAGCATTAAGAACACCTTTAATATTTCTTTTAATTACTTTTCTGCCAAAAATACCATTTCCAGTTCCATCATACTGCCCTTTACCAGCACCGCCAGTTCCAGATCCACTGTCACCATCGTTTCCAGACTTATCTGCTCCTGCACCAGTTCCTTTAGAACCTTCACCTGTTCCACCTTTCGATCCGTCACTTCTAGATGGGTCGCCTTTAGGGTTTCCTTGATCATCAGATCCACCACTTTTGAATACATCTAAGATTTTTCCAATTTTATCCTTAACTGATTCCTTTGCAGGTTCAGGGGCTGGATCTTCTTCAACTGGTACTTCAGCTTCTATGGGATCTGGAATTTGTTGAGGTTCTAAGTCATCAAATTCTATTTCTTCTTCTGCCGCAGTTACATCAGTTTCATCTTCCACGGTAGTTTCAGATATTACTGGATCTGTTGGAGTTGGAGGTGTGGGTACGACCTTAGGTAATTTAACATCAGGGCGTTTGTTTTCAATAGTCTTAGTTTGCTGATCTTTAATCTCCGCAGGTTTATCTGCTTTTTCTCTTGCCTTGCCTTCTGTTTCCGCGCCTTTGTTAGAATTACTAGCTTCCTTCATTTCCTCTAATTTGGGAGGAACAATCTCTTCAAAGTTGATGGCAACCGCATATTGTTTCTCTGCCGTTTTTTCGTAATTGCATGTTGTGAAAAATGCAATAAGAATAATTAGCGCGTGTATAATAAACGACACTCTGGTACCTTTTCTTCTATGGTCTCTTTCAATAGCTAATTCGTTACTCATATATTTTGCTTTATTACAAGACGGTTGTCGAACTTATTAAACTGTTAAGATGCCTTTAAAATTTTAAGGTATAAGCTTAATATTTTCAAAAATCTTCATTCTTGGTAAATTATTGCAATAAATGCACCATATCATAGAATGAAAAGCTAAAATCATCTTATTTATTGATTTATAAAAATATTTTAGTTTAAATTCTAAAATACATTTGATTTTACTAAGTTTTTCAATATTTCTATTTTGAATGTAAAGGTTAACCCAAACCAAAAGAACATCGACTTTTGAAAATTCCATTATCTTCGCAAAAACTATAATTCTTGAAGTTTTCTAAATATCACGGAACAGGTAATGATTTTATAATGATAGATGGCTTAAGCCAATACGTCGATTATAAATTGCTTTCCAAGGACTTTGTGGCGTTATTATGTCATAGGCGTTTTGGCATAGGTGCAGATGGTTTGATAGTTCTTGAAAGATCTGAGAATTATGACTTCAGAATGGTCTATTACAACTCAGATGGAAATGAAAGTACGATGTGCGGAAATGGTGCCAGATGCTTGGTCCAGTTTGCGTCGGATTTAGGATATATAAAAGGCAATTGCACCTTTGAAGCCATTGATGGGAAACACGAGGGTAAAGTTGATGAATTGGTCTCTGTAAAAATGATAGATGTAGATGAAATAAATGATTTCAATGGAGACTTTGTAGTTGATACTGGCTCGCCTCACTATGTTAAGTTTGTAAATGATGTCAATAAAGACAGCTTCGTTTCGGATGCCAAAGCAATAAGACATAATGAGACTTTTGACAAGGAAGGAATTAACGTCAATTTTATAAATAAGATTGGTAATAAAATTCATATCAGAACCTTTGAACGAGGCGTTGAAGATGAAACATATTCTTGTGGAACAGGTGTTGTGGCAGCCTCAATTGTTGCATCAGAAAAATATCCAGATCTTAATAAAAATATTGAAGTAATTGCCAAAGGAGGTAACCTAAGCGTATCGTTTGAGAAAAATGCAGAAAGTTATCAGGAAATTTGGTTAACTGGACCAGCAGTAAAAGTGTTTGATGGTGATTTTAAATGATTAATAGGTAATAATTAATATGTAATAATTATCGAGACTCCATGATGAGCAATTCGCTATGTTGTAAAAGCTTGCGAATGATTCAAGTATTGATCACCTGTACTAATCTCTATTTCTAATCTCTGACCTCTAATCTCTTAATCCAAAATTCAAAATTTCGAATAATCATTAATCATTCCTTATTAATCAATAATTACCTAATCCTCCATCTCATAATTCATCTTAGCATTGTTCAGTTCTGAAAGAGCGTGGAAGTCTCTTAACTTTTTCGCAAGTGCTAATCCTTCATCATAAGTCGTCAATGCGAGCTCTCTTTTCTCTAATTCTTCATATAATTTGGCCAAATGGTAGTAAAGTCCAATATAATCAGGATCTTTCTGCTTTAATTCTAAATAAAACTCGAGAGCTTTGTCGAATCTTTCGAAATTTTCATATTCCTTTGCAACCGCAAAAATGATGAAAGAATCAGAACCTTCTGAATTATAAAATTCTAATAGTTTATTAAGTCTAGATTCATTCATGTTTAAAAATTATACTCTGAGTTAAATTATTGAATTTTGATTATATTTGTAGCGAATTCATATTTCAATTGAATTCATTGAACTTTACAAAGATTCAACTATTTATTAGAAAGAAAAACTATATAAAAGAATGAATTTACTAGTATGTATTAGTAAGACTCCAGAAACTACCGCAAAGATTGCATTTAAGGAAAATGGAACTCAGTTTGACACCGATGGTGTACAATATATTATGAATCCGTATGATGAATGGTATGCATTGGTAAGAGCTATTGAATTAAAGGAATCAGTAGGTGCTGGAAAGGTGATTGCAATCAATGTAGGACCTCCATCCAATGATATTGTAATCAGAAAAGCCTTGGCAATTGGTGCTGATGAAGCAGTACGTGTTGATGCTGAAGCAAATTCGGCTTCTTTCGTGGCTAAGCAAGTTGCATCATATGCAAAAGACAATAATATAGACATGGTATTCTTGGGTAAGGAAACGATTGATTATAATGGTTCTCTTGTAGGTGGAATGCTTAGTGAGTTATTAGATGTTCCATATTTGAGTTACGCTAGTAACATAGAAGTTTCTGGTAATGAAGCAACAGTGACGTGTGAGATAGAAGGTGGGGTAGAAATCGTTAAAGCCACTTTACCTTTAGTAGTTTCTGCAACTAAAGGATTGGCTGAACAACGCATTCCAAATATGAGAGGAATTATGATGGCTAAAAGAAAGCCTCTTAATGTCATTCCTCCAGTGGGTGTAGAAGAAAAAGAAGCGATAGTATCTTATCAAATTCCTGAAGGAAAAACTGGTGTAAAATTGGTTGATCTTGAAAATATGGATGAATTGGTGCGATTACTTCATGAGGAAGCGAAGGCTATTTAATTAACAAAATAAAAGAGAAACAAATGTCAGTTTTGGTATTTGCGGAAGCAATAAAAAATCAATATAAAAAGTCAACTTTTGAAGTTGTTCTTTATGGTGCTAGATTGTCTAAACAATTGGGTACAGAATGTATCGTTTTAACTAATGGTAATGGAGATTCAGCTTCAAACCTTGGTGTTTATGGAGCACAAAAGATTCTAAATTTTGAGTCTGAGAATATGCATGATAATCGTATGCTAACTAAGGTTATTAGTGCTGCGGTATCTCAAAATGGATCAACAGTTGTTATTTTGTCTGATAACTCTAAAGGTAAAGCACTTGCTGGACGACTGGCTATAAATTTAGATGCTGCTGTGGTTTCTGGAGCTGTTGCCTTGCCAAATACTAATGATGGTTTCAAAGTTCATAAATCATTATTTTCAGGAAAAGCTGTAGGATCTTATAGTTTAAATGCAGATATAAAAGTTATTTCGGTGGCTGGAAATTCTATTGGTTTAGAAGAAATAGGTCAAGCGGTCTCTTTAGAAAGCTTTGATGCAAGTGCCCACAGTTCAACAGTAAGTTTAGTGGAAACGAAAAGGGTAGAAGGAACAGTTCCTTTGCCAGAGGCAGAATTGGTTGTTTCAGCAGGAAGAGGAATGAAAGCTCCAGAAAACTGGGGTATTATTGATGAATTGGCTGGTGTTTTAGGCGCTACAACTGCTTGTTCAAGACCTGTTGCTGATACTGGATGGAGACCTCACCATGAACATGTTGGACAGACGGGGATAGCTATTAAACCAAACTTATATTTTGCTATCGGAATTTCTGGAGCCATTCAACATTTGGCTGGAGTTAACAATTCAAAAACAATTGTCGTAATAAATAAAGATCCAGAAGCTCCTTTCTTCAAAGCAGCAGATTATGGTGTCGTTGGCGATTTATTTGATGTTGTACCTAGATTGATAGAATCTTTAAAGAAATTCAAAGCATCTTAAATTTCTGCTCAAATTTGGGTAATTGCACTAAGATTTTTACTATCTTAAGATAATTAAGCTTGTTTTAAAGATATATAGATTAAAAAAAGCTTTTATTGTGGCGTTTTTCTGAATTCAATCAAATTCTATACTGAAATGAATACCGAAAACCGTTATAAATCATAAAGTAGTTATTATTAAATGGAGAAGTTAGAACTTGAAATAGTAGCCCTTTCACACAGTGTTACACAGTCTCATAATTATGCTGTAGTACTGGGTGAAATGAAAGGACAAAGACGCTTGCCAATAGTTATTGGAGGCTTTGAGGCGCAAGCGATTGCCGTTGCTATGGAGAGAATGACTCCCAATAGGCCACTTACACACGATCTTTTTAAAAATACTTTGGACACTTTCGATGTAGAACTCAAAGAAGTTGTTATCAACAATCTTCTTGATGGTATTTTTTATGCTCAATTGGTTTGTGTTCGAGATGGTGAAGAATTTGTAATAGACTCTAGAACTTCGGACGCTATCGCAATGGCCGTAAGGTTTAAATCACCACTGTATACTTTTGATTTCGTAATGGATCAAGCCGGTGTAGTACTTGATGAAGATGAAACAAAATCCAAAAAAGCTTTCAGTACAAAGTCTTCTAAACCAGATTCTTATGATCAGTACTCTACAAAAGCCTTGAGCAAAATGCTAGAAGATGTTTTGGCTATTGAAGATTATGAAAAAGCTGCTAAGATTCGTGATGAGATTAAAAAGCGAGAAGAGAAAGAATAAGTGTAATTAATGATTAATATTTAATAATGTATAATTATTAAAAGTGATGTTCACCTTTATTATATTCTAATCATGCAGTATTAATCATTAACTACAACACAATCTAGCCCCAAAACAAATAATTCATAATCCATAATTCATAATCATTTTCACCTAAGAGGCTACAATTCGACCTAGGCTGACTATATTTAGTTATTAATCATTCCTCATTAATCGTTAATCCCAACACAATCTAGCCCCAAAACAAATAATTCATAATCCATAATTCATAATATTTTCACCTAAAAGGATGCAGTTCAAACCTAGCCTTAGTAAATTAAGCAATGAATCATTCCCCATTAATCATTAATCAACCTCAACACCTCAAACAATCTTATCTTCATTTCTTCTGTAAATTCTAAATGCGTCACAAATCGAACTTGATATTCACCAAATGCAGCAGCTATAATATCTTTCATAGCTAGTTTTGCAACAAAATCAACTGCTTTTTGATCCTTTAAAGTGAAAATTACAATGTTAGTTTTTACAGGATTCACAGACTTTACAAATGATAAACCTGAGAGCAGCGCTCCCAATTCTTTTGCATTATTATTGTCAATTTTTAAGCGGTCTATATTATTGTCAAGGGCGTAAGTGCACGCTGCGGCTAAAATCCCTGATTGTCTCATGCCACCACCCATAACCTTTCTAAATCTTCTGGCTTTTCTTATAAATTCAGATTTCCCAAGTAAAACTGAACCAACAGGTGCCCCTAATCCTTTTGACAAGCAAATGGATATACTGTCAAAGTGCCTACCTACGTCAATTGTAGATTCACCAGTTTCTACCAAAACATTGAATAATCTAGCGCCATCAAGGTGCAATACCAAGTTGTTATCGTCACAAACTTGTTTAATTTTAGCAATCTCATCTAATTCATAGTAGTTGCCACCACCTTTGTTTGTACTATTTTCTAAGACAACAAGTTTTGAAATTGGTAGCCAATCATAAACCTGTTTTATGGATTTTTGAACTTGTTCTGCCGTTATTTTACCATAATCCCCATCAATAAGATTGACTCCAACACCTGAGTTATAAGCATATCCAGCAGTTTCATATTGATAAACATGTGATGTTTTGTCACAAATCAGCTCATCAAGTGGTTGGGTATGTACTTTTATAGCAATTTGATTGGTCATTGTTCCTGAGGGACAAAATAATCCAGCCTCCATTCCAAACATGTCTGCCAATTTACTCTGCAAATGATTAACAGAGGGGTCTTCACCAAAAACATCGTCACCTACAAGCGCCTCAAGCATAACTTTTTTCATTTCTTTTGTAGGTTTTGTTACGGTATCACTTATTAAATTTATCTTCATGCCTTAATTAAGTTATTTTTACATCAAAACTAATAACTCTGGATGCCATTTCAGAATGAATTTTATAAATCAGCTTTTTCTGTAGATAACGTCATCTTCGGATTCGAAGGTGAAAACCTAAAAGTGCTGCTGATAAAAAGGAAAGAGGAACCCTATAGAGGGGAATGGGCACTGCCTGGAGACATCGTGCAACCAGAATGGAACTTAGATGAAGGTGCAAGAAATGTTCTGAAACAATTGACCGGTATTGAAAATGTTTACTTGGAACAAGTTCATTCTTTCGGTGACGTTAATCGGCACCCTAGAGGTCGTGTTATCACAATTGCATACTATTCATTGATCAAAATAAGTGATGTTGATATCAAACCGGCTTCATTTGCGGAGAAAGTTGAATGGAAAGATATTCGAAGTATCGAGAATTTGGCTTTTGATCATTATGAAATTGTGCACACCTGTCTTAAAAGGTTGAGACTTAATATTAAATTAAGACCCATTGGATTTGAATTGCTTCCTGAGAAATTCACCTTGACGGAGTTACAAAAACTTTACGAATCTATACTTGAGCAAGATCTGGATAAACGCAATTTTAGAAAGAAAATTCTTAGTATGAATATTCTCAGATATCACAATGAATTACAGACAGGTGTTGCTCACAGACCAGCAAAATTGTACAGTTTTGATGATGAGAAGTATGAAGAAGCTAAGGAAAACGGTTTCATATTTGAAGTATAACTTAAGCTAATAGTTTGTTAGTTTTGAATAAACACACCATCCCATCTTTCAATTCGGTACTTAAGTCTAGGAATGTTCGTCTGAGTCTCAGTTAATGTGATTAACAGTTTTTCCCATGCCAATTCATCTTCAAAGTTATAAGCGATAGTTACGTGATCTAACTCCACATCTTCAATTACTACCTGTCCATTCTCAATAGCGAAACGAGAATAATCACCGTCTTCTAGATTCTCGAAAGGTATTGTTTGGAGTCCTAGATTCATTATCATTTCATCAAGGAAGGCTTGTGTATTCGCATCAGGGAACTGATCTGCATAGTATCCCCAAGCAAGAAATTCTGGGATTATTTTTAAGTTTTGCCCTTCATAGAATATTCCACCTAGGTTGTCTATGGACAGTTCAAAATCATTATCATCAATAAGTAAAGAACCATTTGTACTTGGTAATTCACCTTGAATGATTTCTATATTATATTCCCCAGGAGTGTTTGGTAGTATCAATATTTTTTCTGTGTAAACACCTCCTGCAACACAATCCGAATTTAATACATTACCATTTATTTGGATAAGAATATCATTCCCGTTTCGTGTTAAAACAGCATCTAATTCAGAATTTTGACAATCAGAAAGTTCAACACTTTTTACTGTTAGTGAAAAGATGTTGCCGCTCTCATTTATATCTTGAGAAAGAAAGAGATCAAATTCTTGGTCAATAGTGACCACTTCAATGGGGTCAGGACTTGATTTTTGACAAGAAACAATAGTAAGAATTGTATAAACCAGCATTAAAAACCTAAAAAACATAAGCTAAATATATGATGTGCCTGCTAATTTAGAATAAAGTCTCATGGTTTATACATTTTATCAAGCAATTTATTGAAAAATTGCATGTCATTTTGTCGAATAAGCTATCTTTGCATACTATGAAGAACATTAGGAATTTTTGTGTGATTGCTCATATTGACCATGGGAAAAGTACTCTTTCAGATAGATTGTTGGAATTTACTTCAACTATTTCTGAAAGAAAGATGCAAGACCAAGCTTTGGATGATATGGATTTGGAAAGAGAACGTGGAATTACAATAAAAAGTCACGCCATTCAATTGAATTACCCTCATACAGATGGAGAGACATATGTTTTAAATTTAATCGATACGCCCGGTCATGTGGATTTTTCTTATGAAGTGTCAAGATCAATCGCAGCATGTGAAGGTGCTTTATTATTGGTTGATGCAAGTCAAGGAATACAAGCTCAAACTATTTCAAACCTTTATCTTGCTATGGAACATGATTTAGAAATCATTCCCATATTGAATAAAGTCGATATGGAAAGTGCCATGATTGAAGAGGTATCAGATCAAATCATTGATCTCTTAGGTGTTCCAGTCGAAGATATTTTGCATGCCAGTGGTAAAACCGGTCTTGGTGTAGAAGAAGTTTTGAAAGCGATAGTTGAAAGAATCCCTCATCCAGTTGGTGATGAATCAGCTCCCTTGCAAGCTTTGATATTTGATTCACTATTCAATTCATTTAGAGGTGTTATTGCTTATTTCAAAATTGTAAACGGTGTTGTAAGAAAAGGTGAAAAAGTTAGATTCTTCAATACAGGAAAAACATACAATGCCGATGAGGTTGGTGTTTTGAAACACGATATGGAGCCTAGAAAAATGTTGAAGGCTGGTGATGTGGGATATATTATAACTGGTATTAAGGAAAGTAAAGAAATTAAGGTTGGAGATACAATTACAAGTGATGCAAATCCTTGTGAAAAAGGTATTCAAGGGTTTGAAGAGGTAAGACCTATGGTGTTTGCTGGTTTGTATCCTATCGAAAATGAAGACTTTGAAGACTTGAGAGACAGTTTGGAAAAACTACAACTTAATGATGCGGCACTGGTATATGAGCCAGAGTCATCTGCAGCATTAGGTTTTGGATTTCGTGTTGGATTTTTGGGCATGCTCCACTTAGAAATTGTTCAAGAAAGATTAAGCAGGGAGTATGATCAAGAAGTTATTACTACCATTCCAAATGTATCTTATCAAGCATTCACCACTAAAGATAAAGAAACGGCATTAAAAATAAATACGCCAAATGATCTTCCGGAATTAAATTATATCGATCGAATAAAGGAACCTTTTATCAGAGCACAAATAATTTCTAAACCAGAATTTATTGGAGGAATTATGTCTTTATGTATGGATAAACGAGGGACACTTACTAAGCAAACATATCTAACAACTGAAAGAATAGAGTTGACTTTTGAATTGCCACTTGCAGAAATAGTTTTTGATTTTTATGATAAATTGAAATCAATTTCCAGAGGGTATGCTTCATTTGATTATTCTCCAATTGAATATCGCGAAGCTGATTTGGTGAAATTGGATATTAAACTAAATGGTGATAATGTGGATGCCATGTCTGCACTTGTCCACCGCTCTAAAGCGGATCCATTTGGAAGAAGAATTTGTAAGAAATTAAAAGAATTACTACCCAAACAGCAATTCGTGATTGCGATTCAAGCGGCTATAGGACAGAAGATTATTGCAAGAGAAACCATAAGTGCAATGCGTAAAGATGTTACAGCCAAGTGCTATGGTGGTGATATCACACGTAAACGTAAACTTCTAGAAAAGCAGAAAAAAGGTAAGAAAAAAATGCGTCAAATTGGATCTGTTCAAGTTCCTCAAAAAGCATTTTTGGAAGTGCTTAAAATCAATGATTAGAAATCCTGGATACATTTCAGTTTAATTGAAACTTAGTTTTACAGTCAAGTTTCAAAACTTATTATTCTTAATAACCTTAAATTATCAGCATGATAACTTAAGGTTATTTTATTGCAGTCAATTAGCGTTTTTTATAATTACATGTCTTAAGGTAGTACTTGGTTATATCTGATTTTTCTTGACTTAAATAATCACTTATGCTGCTGACGTAGCAGCAAACACTCGTTTTATTTCTTTTTTCTAAGAATAATTAACATCGCACAAACATGCGAATTTTGTGTTTTTTAGATGAATCCCCATTTGGGGGGATGCAACGATTATTGATTGTAACATACCTTTGTAATGTTTATTGAAAACGTCTAAATAATTAAAAAAATAAATATGAAAATGAAAAATACTTTTTTAACAAAAATTAGTTTGATAGTATTTTGTATAAGTAGTGGTATATCATTATCTGCACAACATACTGAAATTGAACACACAGGTACAACATCAGCTTTGGAAGTGAAACATAGTCCTACTGGTTCGTCTGGTCGAACATTACGCATAGAAAGATTAACTGTTCCAGGTGTGAATAATGATTGTTTAGAAATTAAAACACCTGCGACTGCGAATAACTTTCAGTTTATAGAATGTGATAATGGTGCAGCAGTAAATTTTGTTGTAAATGGAGATGGATTCACTAAAGTAAGAGGTCTGGAATCTGAGATTTCAGGCGCTGGTGGAATTTTGATAGATGGAGATGACACAGGTGATGCACGATTGGAAATCGAAAATGGCGGAGGGTCTAACTATATATTTGATGATGAAAGTGATGGCCATGCTTTTAAAATGGAAGGTTTAGGTGATATAGCATTCAATACCGGTGGTGTTAACGAAAGAATGCGAATTACATCTGCAGGTTTGTTAGGTATTGGAACTGTTAGCCCTTCTACTGATGTGCAAATAAACGGAACCAATGAAGTATTAAGATTAGTTGGTAACAATAATTGGATGTCTTGGTATAATTCTGCAAATACTTCAAGACAAGCATTTATTTATTTTTTTGATAGTGGTAGTGAATTTAGATTACAAAATGATCTTAATGGTCCTATGACTCTTAGAACCAATTCCGCTGAAAGGCTACGAATATTAGGATCTGGTGAGGTAGGAATAGGAACATCTACTCCCTTAAGTTCATTGCATGTTCAATCTGTTAGTGATGCTGCTAATCTAGGTGATAGAAGTGGTGCTGCATTTGGGTATTTAAATGTTGATATGCCTTCAGCAGGTACAAATTCACATTTGTAGAGATGGAGAGAAAATGGAACATCTATTGGTTATATGAGTTTAACATCAAGCACTTTTCAGATGGTTCTTTTTGGGGATGCCTTTGCTTCTGGTGGAACTTGGACCAACTCTGATGCAAAGTTGAAAAATAATATTGCGGAACTAGAAAGTGGTATTCTAGATAAGGTTTTACAATTAAAGCCTTCATCTTATACTTACAAAACAGATGGCGAGTATTCATATTTGAATTTACCTGAAACAAATCAAATAGGTTTCATAGCTCAAGAATTAAAAACAGTTTTCCCTGAGTTTGTAAAAGAATCAGAGATAGCTGATGATGATGGAGAAACAGCAATTTCGCACGACTTACATTCTGTGAATTATGCTGCCATGGTTTCAGTATTAACAAAAGCTATACAAGAGCAACAAGTTATGATTAAAGCACAACAAGCCACTATTGCAGAAATGAAAGCTGATATTGAGGCACTTAAAAACAAATAAGATAGATAATACTTTTACAAAATATAAAAGGCTGCTTTGATTATTCAAAGCAGCCTTTTATTTGGATATGCCTTAATGCCCTAGTCTCTAATATTCTACTATAGACTTTTTAACGCTTTATTAAATTTTTCATGTTGTATTTAGTGCGATATTTGTGATATATACTTAATTATGAAGATGGTAATTCTATTTTTTACTTTTTTTAGTTTAAATGTTATATCTGCTCAAGAAATAATGGAGAAGACCGTCCCAGATAAGTCATATTCTATGACTTTTGATGCAATGGAACAAGATTTTGGTAAAGTTAAACATGGAGATATCATTACTACTTCTTACAAATTTGAAAATACGGGCACTGAAGATATTAAAATAGAAATCGTTTCTGGTTGTGAATGCACAACACTTGATTGGCCTAGAAAAGTGATCAAGCCAGGTGAAAAAGGTGAGATTGAAGTCATCTTTGACAGTGGCAAGAAAGAAGAATCAGACACTGTTGATATTGATGTCAATCTTGAAAATGTTGATCCTAAAACTGGTTATAATCGATTTGAAATCCTTAGTTATACATTCGAGTTGATTAAGTAATTCGCGTTTTCTCAAAGAGTTTCACAAGGGGAAAAAAGAGTTACACAAAGAAATGTCACAGTAATATTGACGCATTTGGTCATTGTTGACATTTTGCTACGTTAAAATTTTGGTAAACACTGTTGAAAACCTTACAAATCCTTAAACATACCTGCTAAAGGATCTCTAAATACCATTTGGTGCTTTAGGATTTCCTTACTGATAACTTCAAATTCTGTTAACCCGTGCAATACAAATTCCATAAAAGCTGGAAGCATTTCGTCACTTACATTTTTTGATTCAACCAATTTTTTAAGACCCGGAACAGATTCTAAATCTTTAAGAAATGATTTTTGTGTTTCCTCGTTTATCAAATCGATGGAGTTTCCTGCTCCAAACCATGCTCTTAAAGTTCCGTATGGATCCTTTTCATCAGTATTGATAGTACGTTCTGGATTAGGGAAATACTCAAGATATAATTTCTTGATAGCTGCACTCATTAGATGCAGTGCCACATTGTATGGTCCTTCTTGTTCTCCTTCATAAACCAATTCTACCTTTCCTGTAATTGAAGGAATGATTCCCCAAAAATCTGACAGTCTAGAAGTTCCTGTCTTCTCTTTGTTTTTAAGCATTCTTCTTTCAATGGTGCTGTATAGATTTTCCATTGCAGAAATACTCAACCTTGCAGAAACACCACTTTTTTCATCTATAAATTCACTTTCTCTGGCTTCAAAAACGATTGTTTCCAATAAGTCCTTGTGCAGTTCTGTAATTGTGATTTTTTTCTTTATGTCAGCACTTACATTGATCTCTTGTGCGGTGATCTTTTTTGATATTTCAATAGTCTCAGGGTAGTGGGTTAGTATTTGACTTTCTATCCTGTCTTTAAGCGGTGTAATGATAGATCCTCGATTTGTATAATCTTCAGGATTGGCTGTAAATACAAAAAGAATATCAAGTGGTAATCTCAATTTAAACCCTCTGATTTGAATGTCGCCTTCTTGTAGTATATTGAATAGAGACACTTGTATTCTTGCTTGTAAATCTGGCAGTTCATTCAACACAAAAATAGACCTGTGTGCTCTTGGAATTAAACCATAATGAATTACGCGTGGATCAGAATAAGGTAGCTTAAGTGTTGCAGCTTTTATAGGATCCACATCACCTACCAAATCAGCGATGCTAACATCAGGAGTTGCTAATTTCTCAACATATCTTTCATCTCTATGTAACCACTCTATTTTTGTTTTGTCACCATCCTTAGTTATTGTATCTATAGCGGATGTTGACAACGGGTTAAGTGGATCGTCATTAAGTTCAGAACCTGCTATAACAGGAATGTACTCATCAAGTAAACCGGTTGTTTGTCTCGCAATTCTAGTCTTGGCCTGACCTCTCAGACCAAGTAAAAGTATGTTGTGCTTAGACAGCAATGCACGTTCTAAATCAGGCAGAACAGTATCCTCGAAACCTAGTATACCAGTATAGTTCGACGTTTTGCTACCCAGTTGTTCTATGAGATTATCTCTAACTTCTTCTTTGATACTTTTAGATTTGTAACCAGATTTCTTTAGGTCACCTAATGTTTTTATTTTCGTTATATCCATGTCTTTTCTCTGCTTATTCTGAATAAATTCTGTTCTGATTTAGTTTCTTTTTTTACGTTTATTTTCCTTATAATCCATAAAAATAAATTCACCCAATCCTTTTAAGGAGCTGTAAAATGCCTTACCGTTGTTTGCTCTTGTAAATTGATCTACAAACTGTACCAAATAAGGATCACGTGCGATCATAAATGTGGTTATTGGAATATTTAACTTACGGGCTTTTACGGCAAGACCTAATGTTCTATTTAGGATTTTACGATCCAAACCGAAAGCATTTTTATAGTACTTTTTTCCTTTTTTTATACATGTTGGTTTACCATCCGTAATCATCATTATTTGTTTGTTCGGATTCTTACGTCTTCGCAATATGTTCATGGCCAGCTCTAGTCCTGCGACTGTATTGGTATGGTATGGCCCAACCTCCAAGTATGGTAGATCTTTAATTTCAATTTGCCATGCATCATTTCCAAAAACTATAATGTCAAGACTGTCTTTTGCATAGCGTGTAGTAATAAGTTCAGACAATGCCATGGCTACTTTCTTGGCTGGTGTAATTCTATCTTCTCCATAAAGAATCATAGAGTGAGAGATATCAATCATTAAGACTGTACTTGTTTGTGTTTGAAAGAAAGTTTCGTGCACCTCCAGATCATCTTGAGTCAATTGAAAGTTATCTAGGCCGTGGTTTATTTGAGCGTTTTTTAATGATTCCGAAATTGATATTTTGTCCAGTTTATCACCAAATTCAAAGGGTTTTAATTCTGATGTAAATTCATCTCCTTGTCCTGATGACTTCGTATTGTGTTTTCCGGGTTTTGATTTTTTTAGCTGATCAAAAATATCATCTAAAGCATGTCTTCTCAGGTTGACTTCCAGTTTACGCGTAGGTTGCATGCCTCCTCTGCCTTTTCCTTCACTGTCTTTGCTAATGTATCCTTTATCTTTTAAATCTTGGATAAAGTCAGCAACCCCATAGTTGTCATCTGTGAATTTATGTTCTTGGTCTATTTGAGTCAACCATGAAAGTGCTTCAGCAACGTCACCAGAGGTATGGATAAGCAATTCCTGGAACAACTTAAGCATATCCTCAAACGGATCTCTCTGTATCTTATTGATATAAGAGGTAAATCTCCAACCCTTCATTCCCATAGACTGTCCTTTTATCGGTGAGCAATATAATATAGCCAAAATAGAAAAACCTTAAGCTAAACGCTTAAGGTTTTCTAATGTTTATATTTTTAAGTAAAATTTACCGAAGTAAATGTTTCTTACTTTAATCTGAATGCACCATTTCCAACATTAAAACCATTTTCAAATATTTCTACTTTATAGTTTCCTTTGATCAATTTGAAATTTGGTCTCCAATCTAAACATGCATCTAAATCAGCATTGTTATAAGTTACAGTGCCAGAAGCTGTGTATCTTTCAGTATCTCCAGTTAATTTGTTTGTAATTGAACTAGATCCCAATTCTTCAACATATAATACTTCACCAGATGGTGATGTATATCTTATATAGAATTCTTTTTCCCCTGCTGGTGTAACCATGTTTGTTTCAGTTTTGAAACAAACTCTGAGCATTTCAACCTTCTTAGCCCTTGATTTTTCTTTAACAGATCCGTCATCTCTAACATCATACCCTTTAACTTCCAACCAGTTGATTTTAATAGATTCGGCCATGTCTACTTTTACTGAAAGTTTATCATTTGACTTTGCCAATTCTTCAGTTTGGCCCGCCAAAAGTGTTCTAACTGAATCTAAATTTGTAATTCTCTTTCTATTAATCAATGCTTCTGCATTTAAAGTCTCGTTTTGAGAAGTTAATGTGGTGTTGTGTGAAGCTAAAGATTCATTAGTTGCTATCAGATTGTTGATGTCCAACACATATTGATTTGCCATTTTTGTTAAATTGGCCACTTCTTTTCTTGCTTTACCTAATTCTCTTTCTGACCAGATCAAACCACTGATTCTCTTCTTTTGTTTGCCCAATTCATCTTTTTGAGAATCGATCAACTCGTTCAGTTCTTGATTACTTCCTCTAAGATCTTCTAAATCCTGTAAAGCTGACTCATAATTTTGGTCCAACTCCGTGTGTACTTTCTCTAATTCTAAAAAGGCTTGCTTTTTCTCATTCAATTCACCTTTCAAACTTGAATTTGACATCAATAAGTAGCCTACTGCACCTATTAAAAGTAAGAAAGCAATGATGCTGAACATCGAGAGATTATTTGATTTGCTCATTATTGTATTTTTAGTTGACACAAATATCTATTTAAAGACGCACATATAAAAGCTTCTTTCTTGAAATTAGGTGATTACTTCTATGTCTTTTTTTCATTATATAGTTGAATACCCTTGTATATAACAACTCTAAGTATGAAAAAATTGAATTCTAAGGTAGAAAATATTTCTCAAATCCTATTTATTGATATAGAAACAAGTGCTTTGTCACCCAATTATAAAGAACTTAGCCCTGATGATCAAAAATATTGGGATATTAAGACCAATCAACTTAAACGACCTAGTGACAGCGATTTTGGCACATCAAAAGATGTTTTTTATATTAAGAGAGCTGGTATTTATGCTGAATTTTCAAGAATAGTTTGTATTTCAATTGGATATATTGATGTTATTTCAAAGCACAAGGCATTTATTATTACCAAATCCTTTTTTAATCTTATTGAGAGTAAACTATTACATGAGTTCTCTGAGTTCTTGCAAGAAAAGTCTGTCAGCACTGACATTGCTTTTTTGTGTGGGCACAATATAAAGGAGTTCGATATTCCATTTATATGCAGAAGAATGATTGTCAATAATATTATACTCCCGGATTTATTAATGATATCTGGTAAAAAACCATGGCAGATTCCATTCATATTAGATACTTTGGATATGTGGAAATTTGGTGATTATAAAAATTACATATCCCTGGATTTGCTTTGTACTATATTTAATATTTCGAGTCCCAAAGAAGAAATATCTGGTTCAGAAGTTCATGATTATTTCTGGTTCAAAAAGCAATATTCTGCAATTTGTCACTATTGTGAATTAGATGTTTTTTCAACTGCAATGGTCTACTTAAGATTGAGGCAAGTATGTCTAAAGTTGGATGTAGAACACAAGAGTAAAACGAAATATGTAGACTTTAAGATTTGAGATGATTACTTTTTTTATGATAATCAGACTGTGAAGCAACTTTAAAAGTTGTTTCCTATTGGAAGCATTATAGAATATTTTTAATATAAATGTTACATTTTATATCTGAATAAGTTGAATCAACTATGATAGAAAATTGATCAATTGTGCAGCATCTACTTTACTTAAATGAAGGAGGAATATTGAAAAATAAAATTAAATAAAAAATAATATGGGCTTATTAAAATTATTTTTTAGCCTAAAAAACGTAATTTTTTGCTTATTAATAAATTATTATATTTTTGAAATGATTGATTAGAATATTAGTTTCCACTTACTTTTGAAAATTTTAAAGATGCATAAAATTCTTATCCCAACTGATTTTTCTCCCGTTGCTGACAATGCTTTGAGTTATGCAATAGGAATCGCTGCCAAATTTAAAAGCGAACTCTTATTATACAATGTTTATTCGATGAATAAAAGAATAGATTACGACTGGGATTTTCCGGAGAATGAACAACCATTTGTAAAGAATATTGAACGCAAAATGAATTTTACCAAAAAAAATTCATGGAAAAGATAACAGAAAAAGAACTTTCGATTGAAACGAGAATAGAGGAGTGTCATATTTATTCCTTGTTTAGTCAAATAGCTACGGACAATGATATTAACTTAATTGTAATGGGCAGTAAAGGTGCTTCAGGGTTAGAGAAAGTTATTTTTGGAAGCGTTGCAGGATCTGCGTTGGACTTAGCGGAAGTGCCCGTTTTAGTTGTTCCGCCGAATTATTCTCTTAATTCTCTGAAGCATATTGTTTTAGCTATCGATCAAAATGAAGTCGCAAAAAATGTACTTTTACCTCTTCAAAAAATGGTCTCTATGTTTGGTGCTAAAGTAACCATTCTCTATGTAGATAAAGGTTCAAATAAAGAGAGAGAAAAGAATATGGATCTATCTCTAAAAGATGTGGAAACAACTTATCGTGAAGTGCCAATGTCTAAAAATATAAATGAAACTATAAATGAATTTATAGAAACAAATAATTGTGATTTGCTTTGCATGGTAAGACGTGAGAAAGGTTTTTTTGAAACTCTTTTTCAGAAAAGTATTATAAAGGATCAAGTTTACAAGAGCAATATCCCACTATTAGTTTTACCTGAATTTATTAAATAATTTAATTGCTTTGTTAAACTAAACACATTTTGTTTAGATATCCGAAAAAGAAAACTATGGAAATAATTATTTCAAAAAAGTACATTTATAGAGATGGTTTGTTAATTCAATTTCCGTTATTTAATATAAATAGCAAAAAATAATATTTATGAAAAGAACATCTAACATTTTAGTGCCAATTGATTTTTCACCTTGTTCAGAAAACGCATTAGCATTTGCTATACAATTGTCTGATAAAATCAAAGCAAATTTATTACTGTTAAATGTACCTCATCTGGATGTAAGTAAAATGGAAAATCCTATTTCTGCTTCACGTGAAGTTGAGGAAAAAATTAGATATTCAAAAAAACGTATTGTTGAAGTTTTTAATAAAGTCGCAGAAAGTGTCCATGCAACTCTTGATGAGGTTCCATCATTTATAACAAATATTGAAATTGGTAAAGTTGAAGTTACAATAAGCGAGGTGGCTGTAAGAAATAAAGCTGATTATATAGTAATGGGAACACAAGGTGAGAATAGCACTTTAGATAAATACTTGGGTAGTGTAGCATCCAATGTATTGAAAAATTCGCCTTGCTCAGTGATTGTAGTGCCTAAAAAATCTAAATTTATAAAGAAAGCAGCAATCGCTTATGCTACTGATTTTTCAGAAGCTGACCCATTTGAAATATGGAAGACAATAAAATTATTTAAACCATTTCAACCAGAAATAAAATGTGTTCATTTCAATCAGAATCAAGATAATAATGATGCTAAAATTAAGGAGTTAGAGTTTTACTTCTCAGAAACTGCTCCTGAATTAAAAGTAGAATTTTATGACTTGCCAGTTAATGACAAGGTTGAGGATATGAATGACTTTATTGATGATCATAATATTACGATGTTGGTCATGTATAAGCCTAAGCGCACTTTCTTTGAATCCATTTTTCATGAAAGTTATACTCAGAAAATGGCTAAGCGCACAACTATTCCACTGCTGGTTTTAAAGGAAAAAAACTAATGTGATTTAAAGGCAATAGAGATTTTTTGACTTCAATAGTATTAAGTAAATTGGAAAATCTTGAAAACAAAAGTCTGAAGGAAACAAATTCAATTCCTAGATTCAAGCATATACCCCAAAATAAAACTGAAAGGTCTAACACTATAAAAGAGACCTGGGGAAGTAAATTACAAATGATTTTAATTATTACAATATTGATTTCAATTCCAATTTTAACAGTAATAGGGGCAATCCAAGTCATTAAGTGGGTTATGAATTGAATATAAACTCAATGTATTTCAAATAGTCTTCTTTCTATCTTCTAGTCTGTATTCGTAATTGGATGCTAAGGTACTGGTCAAATCACTCCAATTCATAACAAATCAACTCTATAATTTCAATAATAAAAGGTACTTTTGAGCTATATTTAACAATATACAAAATGAATAAGCACTTAATTGCCCCTTCTATTTTAGCAGCTGATTATGGTCATTTAAACAAAGATCTTGAAATGCTGAATAACTCTCAAGCTGATTGGGTGCATGTTGATGTTATGGACGGCGTTTTTGTACCTAATATATCCTTTGGCCAAATGTTAGTTAAACAGATGCATAAGGTTTCAAAATTGCCATTGGATGTGCATTTAATGATAGTTGAACCTGAGAAATATGTTGAGTCATTTAAAGACTGTGGGGCTGATACCATTACCTTTCATTTGGAGGCTACAAATCATGCTCACAGACTTGCTCAACATTTAAAGTCTATGGGTGTAAAAGCCGGTGTTGCCTTGAATCCTCAAACGAGTGTTCATAATTTAGATGATATATTGGAAGATGTTGACATGGTATGTTTGATGTCTGTCAATCCTGGATTCGGAGGGCAAAAGTTTATTTACAGAACATTGGATAAAATCCGTAAACTCAAATCAAAAATAATTGAGCGAAATTTGGACGTAAAAATTGAAATTGATGGTGGGGTAGGATTACAAAATGCAGAAGTCATACTAAAAGCTGGGGCTGATGTATTGGTTGCTGGTAGCAGTGTATTTAAATCAGAAAATCCAAATCAAACAATTGAACGTTTAAAGGCGATTGAAATAAATAATTTTGACATATAGGTCTGTTAAACCTTATTATTATACCATTTTATTTATTTCAACGTTACATTGCTTTCTACTAGATTCCTATTAATGAAAAACTTACTATTCCTTTTATTTTTTTGCAGCTTTGGTCAAATATATGCTCAAGAAACGACATTGTTTGGAGTTGTTAAAGACATGGACACAGATCAAGCTATTGAATTTGTTTCGGTTTATATCAAAGGAACAAATATCGCTACTGAGACAAATGTCTATGGGGAGTATTCGTTAAAAGTAGCAGGAGATAAAAAAATAACAATTGTCCTTTCGAGGATTGGTTATACAGAGTCTGAATTCAAAATTAAAGCCATTCCAAAAGGTCGTAAGAGAAACGTAAATTTTGAAATCGCAGCTCAAGTATCTGATGTAGATGTTATTATTAGAGGGAGCAAGATTGATGATGTAGGAATGGTGCGTGAAGAAGTTACTGAGTTTAAAAAACTGCCTACTGCAAGTGGAAATTTTGAAAGTATATTGCCACATATAGCCTTAGGTGCTTCAGGTGGAACTGGTGGTGAGTTAAGTTCTCAATATAATGTTAGAGGAGGAAACTATGATGAAAATCTTGTGTATGTTAATGACTTTGAGATATTCAGACCTTTGCTTATCAGAAGCAGTCAGCAAGAAGGGCTATCATTTCCAAATACAGATTTGATACGTGATGTATCCTTTTCTTCTGGCGGGTTTGAAAGTAAGTATGGAGATAAGATGAGTTCTGTTTTGGATATCAGATACAAGCGACCTGATGAATTTGCAGCTTCTGCCTCAATTAGTTTTTTAGGTGCTTCAGCGCACATTGAAGGCAGTAAAAGACTAGGCGCAAATGCTTATAATAAGTTAAGATATTTGGTCGGGGCTCGATACAAGACAACGCAATACCTTTTGGGTTCTCTTGATGTGCAGGGAGAATACACCCCAAATTTTGGAGATGTACAAGCATTTATAACCTATGATTTTACCAAAGATTTGCAGATCGAGTTTCTAGGAAACTTCAATAAAAGTCAATACAATTTTGTCCCAGTTTCAAGAGTATCTGCTTCTGGATTATTTACACAAGTTTTGCAATTGACAACTGCTTTTGAAGGTGAAGAAGAAGATGGTTTTCAAAATGTAATGGGAGGATTGTCATTGACGTATATTCCAGAACGTAAACGAAACCCAATGTTTTTCAAACTGCTAGCGTCATACTACAATAATTTTGAAAATGAAAAATTTGATATATTAGGGTTCTACAGGTTGTCTCAAGTTGAGTTTGATTTAGAAGGTGATGGCGCCGTTAACGAGGTAGGTGTTTTAGGTGTTGGTACCCAACACTTGTATGCACGAAATAGATTGCAAAATATAATTTCAAATGTACAACTTAAGGGCGGTATAGAGTTGCAACCCTTGGATAAGCCTTTTAATAACTTTATACAGTGGGGTATAAAATACCAGGCAGAAGATTTTGATGATAGATTAAGTGAGTGGGAGAGAATTGACTCTGCAGGATACTCAATTCCATTTAGTGAGTCTGAATTATTTTTGAGTGAGGTAATCAAATCTGAAAATGAAATATCATCATACCGTTTAACGGGTTATGTTCAGAACAGTTTCAATTTGACGAATGACAACTATGAATTAAAATTAACAGGTGGCGTTAGAGCACATCATTGGAGTTTGAATGGCGAGACAAATATTAGTCCTCGTATGCAATTGTTCTACAAGCCATTGACTTGGGAAAAAGACTTCACTTTTAAATTGTCTGGAGGTGTCTATGTACAGCCTGCATTTTTTAAGGAGTTAAGGAGTCCACAAGGTATTCTTAATCCTGATGTCTTAGCCCAAAAGTCGGTGCATATTGTTGGTGGATTCAGTTATAATTTCGATTGGAAAAGTCGAAGCAATAAGAAGTTTAAATTTATTACAGAGGCTTATTATAAAAAGCTTACTGATCTGGTTTCTTATGAAATTGACAATGTTCGAATCAGGTATTCTGGTATAAATGATGCAGTTGGTTATGTAGCAGGTATAGATATGAGAATCAATGGTGAATTTGTTCCTGGTGCGGAATCATGGATTAATTTATCCTTGTTGTCAGCAAAGGAGAACTTGGTTGATGTTCAGCATATGACACGTTCAATTGGAGATTCCTTAGCGACCAATGTAACTTATGTAAATCGTCCAACGAGTCAAGCATTCCGATTGAATTTATTCTTTCAGGATTATTTGCCACAAAATGAAGATTTCAAAATGAATCTTAATTTGAGTTTTGGCTCAGGTTTACCTTTCGGTCAAAAAGGAAACAATACTGTCTTCAGAAATATTTTTAATTTCAAAGCTTATCAACGTGTAGATATTGGATTTGCTTACCAGCTATGGAGAAAGGATAAAAAAGGCAACAGACCTCGAAGTATATTTAGATTCAGCAGAAATGCATGGGTCAGTTTAGAAGTTTTTAATCTATTACAGATCGCTAATGTTGGATCAAATACATGGATTAAAACTATTGGCAATCAACAATATGCTATTCCAAATTTCTTAACTTCTCGAAGAATTAATCTTAAGTTTAAAATAGAGATATAGTGGCAATATATTTCCTACTAACTTAGAGAAATATTTAAGATTTATGATAGTCAAAAAAGTTATACCTGTCTTACCTTCTAAAGACATAGCAAAAGATGTCTTGTGGTATAAAAAATATGTAGGTTTGGAATGCAAATATTCAGACACGGGGTATGCATTATTGACGGGTAATAATATTGAGATTCATTTGCAATGGCATTCTAATACTGATACCGATCCACTTCTTGGAGGTTCTGTTGTACGAATTGTAGTTGATGATATCAATTCCGTTTTTGAAGAATTTTTATTAATGGGAACAGTAGGTAAAGAGAAACTAAGGTTAAATACCCCCTGGAATACACATGAATTTGGTTTTTTTGATCTAAATAATAATGCCATATTCATTATGCAAGCATTATAGATTCTGTTAAATTCTATTCCATATTAGCAAACATTTTCGAAACATCTTATCATGCCTATTGTTGGTATTGTAAAATAATCTTTTCTTTACGGAGTGAATAACATATATGAAAGCTAGAGTAAAATTTCATCAATTGATATTTAAGACACCTGGGGGTACTTCTCGAGGAGTTTTAAAGACAAAAGATGCATGGTTTTTAATTCTGGAAGATAATGGATTAAGAGGAATAGGAGAGTGTTCTGTAATTTATGGGTTGAGTGTTGAAACTAAGGAACTTGTTGTGAAGAAGCTGGATGATTTGTGTGATTTTTTGAATAGTGGAAAAAAACCAGATGATGGTTTTTTTATAGACTGTCCAGCCGTCCATTTTGCCTATGAAATGGCTATATTGGATTTACAAAACCATAGTCCCAATGTATTATTTGAAACATCATTCACAGACAGCGGTTCAATTCCAATTAATGGCTTGGTATGGATGGGCTCTAAGGAATATATGTTTGACCAAATTAAGGATAAAATTTCTCAAGGATTTAAATGCATCAAAATAAAAATTGCAGCTATTGATTTTCAAGAAGAATTGGATTTGCTTAAATATATTAGGTCTCAGTTTTCCTCTGATGATATTGAAATTCGTGTTGATGCCAATGGAGGTTTTAAGTTGAATGAGGCATTTGATAATTTAAATAGATTAAGTGAATTTGATTTGCATTCTATTGAACAGCCAATTGCTCAAGGCAATTCTGCAGAGATGGCAGTTTTGTGTAAAGAATCACCTATTGATATAGCGTTAGATGAAGAGTTGATTGGTGTAGATGTTGAGACACAAGGAGCCGAATTACTGCAAATAATAAAACCACAATATATTATCTTGAAACCTTCCTTGGTAGGTGGGTTTGCTAAAAGCGAAAAGTGGTTCGCATTAGCCAAAGAAAATAATATAAAATGGTGGATAACTTCTGCTTTAGAATCTAATATAGGGTTGAATGCCATTGCTCAATGGACCTCAACGCTGAATAGTAGTATGTATCAAGGATTAGGAACTGGGCAATTGTTTACCAATAATATTCCTTCTCCATTGAATATTAAAAGTGGTGCGTTGTATTACAAGGGGGGATGGGATTTGAATTTAATCTTGGGTGCATGAGGTTTGTAATAAATAGTCAATATATTGAATTAGAAGATTATAAAAATTTAATGGATTTCGTTCCTGAATTTGAAATATGTAGCAGTATCATTTCATTTTTGGATAAGTGGTGCGATGATTCATTAGATACAATAGATTTCCAAACATCGGGTTCTACTGGAGTTCCTAAAATAATCTCCCATTTTAAAAGCTCAATGGTTGTAAGTGCACAAATCACTCAGAAGGCATTTAAATTCAAGAGTGGAGATACAGCACTATTGTGCTTGCCCGTACAATATATTTCAGGATGTATGATGTTGGTCCGCAGTATAGTGGCTGACCTAGATTTGTATATTTCTGATTTGTCGACAAATCCTCTTGATAAGGTTAATTGGAGATCCAATGATAAAATCAATTTTGCTCCAATGACTCCAATGCAGTTTGAAAATCTTTGTACCAAAAATATGAAGTCACTTTCTTTGTTTGATAATATTCTACTCGGAGGGTCTCAAGTTAACGATCAACAACTCAGATATATTCGAGGTGCTGAACCAAATGTTTACATTGGATACGGGATGACAGAGACAATTACACATTTGGCCCTTAAAAAATTAAATCATAATCCTGATTCAAATTATCATGTTTTGGATGGTTTTCACATTGAGAAAAATAGTGATGACTGTCTGGTTGTTTATGCAGATCATCTTCCTGGTAAAATTATAACCACTGATATTATTGATATGATATCTTTTACGGAGTTTTCATGGAAGGGTAGAGCTGATGGTATTATTAATTCTGGAGGTTTAAAAATCAATCCTGCAGAACTAGAAAATGCAATTGATAAACATATTGATTTGCCGTTTTTTATTTCTTCTGTCAGGCATGAAAAATTAGGAGAGACGGTTGTTTTTTTTGTAGAGACAAACAATTTGATTTCAATTGCCGAGCGATTAGATTTTGCAAAAAAAATAATTGCTGTTTTCAAAAAAGAAAAATTAGGTAATAGAAGGCCAAGGCTTTTATATATAGTTGAAAAATTTATAATGACAGGGTCTGGAAAGATTGATCGAATGGGTGTTAAAAACTCTGTTGTTGAAAGCCATGTTATTGAACTTTAAGCTTTATCTTTTAAAGTGTGAATAGTATTGTTATTATATTGTATAAATCTTATTATTCATATTTTACTTTACTAAACAAATGACAATATCTAAAATAGTTTTATGTTTAATAGAAAGTTTCCTTTTTGTATTGTTTTATTGACCTTATTTATGTTTTTGTCCTGTAATAATAGTCAAGAAATTAAAATTGTAAAGGAAGAACAAAATCAAATAGATTTAAACGAAACCACGAAAGAGATGGCTATGGAGTTAAAATCTATTGCTCAGGATATGTCCAATGTAAATGTTTGGCATTTGAATAGGTTAAAGGCTTTAGATTTAGACGAAAAAATAAAAGCAACAAAAGACCCTGGCCAATTTATCAGCCTTTCTTTCAACTCTGGAATTGAGTGGTTAAATGCAGGAGAATATAATATCGCAATAAATAGGCTAAATGCTATATTTAATCTGATTGGTAAACAAAATTTTAACTTACCATCAGAGGCTTCGTATACAATGAAGGAGGTGTTGGGGATGGCATATTTGCGTAAGGCCGAAATAGAAAACTGTGTTCAAAATCACAATGAATACTCTTGTATTATCCCTATTGAAAAGGATGGGCAACATGTTATCCGAGATGGGGGAGAAAAGGCGCTGGTTATATTTAGAGAATTATTAAATACCCAAGACCCCAAATGGCAGACTAAGTGGCTTTACAACATTACACATATGACTTTGGGAGGTTATCCTGACAAAGTAGAAACGAAATTTCTTATTGATGATTCAATTTTTAAATCCGAAGTTCCTTTTCCAAGGTTCAAAGATATCGCAATGTCTGTTGGTGTGGCCGTGAATGATATTTCAGGCAGTGTTGTTATGGATGACTTTAACAATGATGGATATCTTGATTTAATGGTAAGCTCATATGGACTTAATGATCAATTGCATTACTTTCAGAATAATAGAAATGGAAGTTATGATGATTTAACGGAGTCCTCAGGTCTTATGGGCATATGGAGTGGATTGAATATGGTGCAGGCAGATTATAATAATGATGGTTGGGTAGATGTTTTAGTTTTGAGAGGTGCATGGCTGGGAACTGATGGTAACCATCCCAATTCATTATTGAAAAATAATGGAGATGGTACATTTCGTGATGTTACTAAGGAAGCTGGTTTGTATTGTCGTTTTCCTACACAAACGGCAAGTTGGGCAGATTTTAATAATGATGGTTGGATAGATTTATTTATTGGTAACGAACATTCACAAAATAACAATGCAACAAGTCAGCTTTTTCAAAATAATGGTAATGGTACTTTTAAAGATGTTTCGATAGAAAAAGGAGTTGCCGTTCAAGCCTTTATAAAAGGATGTGTTTGGGGTGACTACAATAATGATGGATATCAAGATTTGTATTTATCACTTATAAATTATAGCAATTATTTGTTAAAGAATGGTGGACCTGATAATAATTTTAAGTTTACAAATGAAGCTAATAGTTCTAAAACATCCGACCCTAAATTAAGTTTCCCGTGTTGGTTTTTTGATTACAATCAAGATGGTTGGGATGATTTATTTGTAAGTGGTTTTGATTTTCAGCAGTTTGAATCAGCTGGTGGTGAGGTTGCTAAAGACTATTTAGGGATACCTGTTGATGCTGAGATGCCAAAACTATATCTGAATAATAAAAATGAAACCTTCACTGATGTTACAAGTCAGACAAATGTTGGTAAGGTTTTGTTTACAATGGGATCTAATTTCGGGGATTTGAACAACGATGGTTTTCCAGATTTTTATGCGGCTACCGGTACTCCAGATTTTAGAGCTTTAATTCCCAATCGGATGTTTTTAAATGGCAATGGAAAGCAATTTTATGATGTGACAACGGCTGGAGGATTTGGTCATTTGCAAAAAGGTCATGGAGTGGCATTCGGGGATCTAGATAACGATGGGGATCAGGATGTCTATAACGTATTAGGTGGTTCTTATGATGGCGATAATTTCATGAACGCTCTGTTCTTAAATCCAGGAAACCAAAACAATTGGGTGAAACTAAAGTTGGTGGGGACTACCAGTAATAAGTCAGCAATAGGAGCAAAAATAAAAATTGTTGGTTCAGCTAAAGATGGAGGAAAAAGAATATTTTATAATAAAGTTAATTCTGGAGGAAGCTTCGGTGCCAACCCTTTATTGATTGAGCAAGGATTAGGTGATGTTACTTCAATTGACAATATTGAAATAAATTGGCCTGGGCAACTTAATCCTCAAATGTTAAAAAATGTTGATATTAATACGCATATTGTAGTGACGCAGAATTCAAGTAAACCAGTTTTATTGAATGCGTCTGCAATTAAATTTGATGAGAATGGACATCATCATCATTAATTTTTAAAATCATTTATTGATATTTGACCATATATGGAAGGAGAGCTAATTGGTAAATCATTTGTCGCTATAACTCTGGTCGTTGTAGGCGTCATAGAGGCATTGGGTGGTCTGTACTTTGATGGTAAACGATCAAAAGATGATTATGCAATTGAATTGGTTAGTCTGGTGACACTTCCAACTTTGATACAACCTTTAATCTTTCTTGTCACAATTTGGTTTGCAGAAATATTTTTTCCTGAGTATCAAAACTACCTTTTGAGTACTTCATTCTTGTGGCACATATTGGCTTTCTTGATTTTTGATGACCTTACACAATATTGGTGGCATAGAATTTCACATCAAAGTAAGACCCTATGGAAGCTGCACAGACCACATCATATTATTGAAGAAATGGGTGTGCTTGTGACTTACAGAAATGCAGTTATGTATTATGCTTTAATGCCAGGTATTTGGCTTTCTGCAGTTCTGGTTTTCTTAGGAATGGGATACGCTTATTTATTCTATCTACCTGTTAAACTCTTCGTCATCATTTTAGCACACAGTGAAACCAAATGGGATAGTTTTTTATACAGGTACAAAATCTTACATCCTATAGCGTGGATTGTTGAACGCACCATATCTACACCAAGTACTCATTTTGCACATCATGGATTAACATCGGAAGATGGCATATCACATCCTAATGGAAATTATGGTAATCTGTTATTTATCTGGGATATTATTTTTGGTACTGCTAAGATCACTAGAAAATATCCTAGTAAGTTTGGGGCATGGAATCAAATCAAAGAATCTTGGTATGTCCAACTGATGTTTCCACTTATGAAGTCTAAGAATCCTAACAGTGAATTACATTCTGTTATCACTAAAAATGATTATGACCCATCCATTGATTTCAAGAAGTATGATAAATAGTTACAAAGTTATTGAATCGTTCAACTTTAATTTCAAATCTGAGTTTAATATCTAATGGAAAGTAGTCATACCGTGAATCTTAGTAATGATGATGCTTTTGTAGCATTCTCAAATCCGAATGAAGATGATTTTCTCCTTCATTTATGTGATCATGTATTTGCAGGTCTATCTGATAAAAATCTAAATGAATATGATTTTGTATCCATGCCATTTGTAAGTGACCCTCTGCTAAATTCATTTTTCAAATACAAAGAGACATTTATAAATCAAGATTTTTCCTTCTTTTCAAAGCACACTAAAGTTTTTAATATTACATCAAAAACTGATTATTTTTCTGATGTAACAGAATTGGTTAATGCTTTTAAAGTTTCTGAATTAAATAAAGCTGTCTATTCACGTAAAATAAAAATTGAGAATCCGTCTTTGGACATGGGTGAAGTTTTTAGAAAATTACGTTTAAAATATCCTAAAGCATTTACTTTTATCTATAATATTCCTAAGATTGGTTGTTGGGTAGGTGCCACACCAGAATTACTTCTTAAGAAGGAAGGTGACTCATTGATAACAGTTGCTCTAGCAGGGACACAAAAACTGTTTAAAGGAGTTGATAATGTTATATGGGGTCAAAAGGAAGTAGACGAACAAGCTTACATCAAATCATTTGTGAAAAATATCTTGACTGAGCAAGGATTGTCCTTTAATGAATCTGCGACATCAACCAAAAAAGCTGGTGATGTTTGTCATATATTCACAGAGTTCAAGCTAGACATTCCAAATTCCATTGCTAAATTGATTAAGGATTTGCACCCAGGACCTGCAATAAGTGGAAGTCCGAAAGAAATGGCCATTGAATGCATCTTGGCTTTAGAGAAACATAAAAGGTCTTTTTATACTGGGTTTCTTGGAGAAATAAAAGAAGAAAAATTAAATTTATATATAAATCTTAGATCAATGGAAGTGCTTGAGCAGTGTTTCCTATTGTACGTAGGAGGAGGGATCACTGTTGATTCTAGAGTCGAAGATGAGTGGACGGAAACAGAATTGAAGTCCAATACAATGTCTTCTGTTATTAAATAATATATTTGTGCAATGACATCGGATAAATTAAGTATATCGAGACTTGTTGAAATCGCCTTTTTAAAAGGAATTCAGGATGTCGTATTCTCTCCTGGCTCAAGAAACGCACCGTTGGTTATCTCATTTGTTGAGTCTAAAAAATTCAATTGTATTTGTATTCCTGATGAACGTGTAGCTGCTTTTTATGCTATGGGTATGTCATTGAAGACTAAGCGACCAACTATAATCTGTTGTACATCAGGTAGTGCGGCATTAAATTATGCACCTGCTATATGTGAGGCTTTTTATCAATATATTCCTTTATTGGTTATAACTGCAGATCGGCCAATTGAATGGATCGATCAGGGGATAGGTCAGTCAATAAGACAGCACAATATTTATAAGAATTATATCAAAGGTGGATTCCAGTTTATCCAGGATGCAAACAAAGATGATGACTATTGGTATAATGATCGTGTATCCAATGAGGCTATAAATTTGGCCTTGGCTTCTAATCAAGGTCCAGTACATTTGAATATCCCTTTTAGAGAACCATTATACAATACAATTGAAAGTTTCAATGCTAATGTAAAGCTGATAAATGCTTATGATCATAAAGCTTCATTGTCTAATGAATCATGGAATGAACTTTCGATAATTTGGAAAAAATCTGAGCGTAAAATTATTTTATTGGGACTTTCACATCCTAATGAGGAGTTAGCAAAATGCCTAAATATTTTAGTCAAAGATCAATCGGTTATTTTACTTACTGAAACTTGTTCTAACGTGACTGTTGATAATGGTATACAGTGTATTGACAGAGTCATAACAACTTTTGCAAATGAAGATGTTTTTAAGGCGGATTTGGTATTGACATTTGGAGGTCCTGTAATTTCTAAGAAGATTAAAAAATTCTTTCAAAGAAATAAGCCCAAATATCACTGGGATCTTAGATCGGGTAAAGGTTTGGATACCTTCCAATCTTTGACTCATAAAATTGATGCAGACGCAATTTATTTTTTAAATCATCTTATCGATTATAAAAGTGTTAACAATAGTCAGTTTAATCAATCCTGGGTTGGTCGTAATAATGAAGTTGAAGCTGCTCATGATAAATTTATAGAGAATACTGAATTATCTGACTTAAAAGTTTTCGATTTAATACTTAATGCAATGCCTGATAATATCAATCTACATTTAAGTAACAGCGCTATCGTAAGGTATGCTCAGTTGTTCAACCAAAATGTAAGTGTTAATTATTTTGCCAATAGAGGAGTAAGCGGAATTGATGGTTCTACTTCTACAGCATTGGGGTATGCCAGTTTGTCAGAAGAGGATAACTTATTGATAACAGGTGATATGTCCTTCTTTTATGATAGCAATGCATTCTGGCACAATCATTTGCCGAAGAATTTTAAAATAATTATGGTGAATAATAGTGGGGGAGGTATCTTTAGAATAATACCAGGTCCTTCGACAACCAATCAACTTGATCAGTTTTTTGAGGCAACACATCCCAACAATGCTGAGAAAGTTAGTGAGATGTTTGGTTTTGACTATAAAGCTGTTTCTTCTATTCAAGACTTAAGCGAAGCTCTGAAAAATTTATTTGAATCTTCTAATGATAATTTACAAATTCTTGAGGTTTTCACTCCAAGACATAAAAACCAAGAAATTCTATCTAAATATTTTGATTTTATATCTGATGAGGTTCAGTTAAAATCTTAAGCCCAGGTTTGTTAGACTAATATTTATCGAATGCGACTTATCTTCAAATTATTATTTTCTTTCATTTATATTTTATCATTTTCAAGTTGTATTGATGATGAGGTATCTGATGTTATTGTAATAAAAGGTGTGACAATATTTGATGGAGAAATTGTCTTTAGAAATTCAAATTTAATATTCTGTAAAGATTCAATTATCAGTATTTCTAGTGAGAATGCATATCCAAAGAATGCAATTGTCATCGAAGGATATGGTAAGACAGTTATTCCACCAATGATAAATGCTCATGTCCATGTCATGGACTCTATTAATTTGTTTGATGCCCAACGAGATGGTATATTTGGAATGTTAGACATGTTTACTACAGATTCTAGGGCAAATTACTTCAAGGGTTTTAACAATCGATTATACAGCTCTTATTACTATTCTTCAAATGTGGGTGCTACAGTGCCAGGAGGTCATGGTACTCAATTTGGAATAAACATTCCGACAATAAACAATTTAATAAGCCCTAAGCAATTTGTAACGGACAGACTTGTTGCAGGTGCTGACTATATTAAAATAACTCAAGAATCCTCAATGAATGTGCTGTCTGATTCATTACTTGAGCTTGTAATTCTTGAGGCTAAGAATTCAAATTTAATTTCTATAGCCCATATATCTGATGTTAGGAATGCTGTAAAGTTAGCAGGTTTTAATATTAATGGCCTAGCTCACATTTGGTATAGAAAAGGTTCTATAATTGATTCTATTGAGATTCAAGAATTGAAAAGTCGTAGTGTGTTTGTGATTCCAACTCTTAGTGTAATAGAAGAAGTTATAAAAAGTCAGATTGAAGAAATTAATTATTTAAAATTTTCGGAAGTACAAAGTGAGGTAGAAAAATTATTGGAGAATGATATCTCAATTTTGGTAGGCACAGATTCACCAAATTTTAATCTTAATTATACCACTGATTATTTTAATGAACTGGAATTGCTTCATAGTTGTGGACTCTCAAACATAGAGGTTCTGAGATCTGCAACATCAAATATTTACAAAGCTTTTAATTTGAATGAATTTACATTCTTAAAAAGTGGTGGCAAGTCAAGTTTTATTCTTTTGAGTGGTGATCCAATTGAAAGAATTGAAGAAATCAGAAATGAAAAACGAATTTGGAAGAATGGGATTGAATTGTAATTGCTGGAACAATTCATTGGTTATTTTTTTTTGACAATAATATTCTATAGTTTTCTCGTTTAAAAAAGTATTAGTCTAATCACATATTAGTTAACGTACTAGATAACAACCTCAAAAGGAATTAAACTATTTCTATTAGTACTTACCTTTATTACTGTTTCTGAAAATTGCAAATCACATGAGCACTCAATGAGTTCAGATCTTGTGAGATAAAATTTTATGAAGGTAATACCTAGTTGTCAAAATTACAATTTATCAACCAACATAGTAAGAATAAAGAGGCAGATGCTCTTTGTGAGAAATCAAACAAATATTTGACTATCTGATGGATATTTTTAGGTACTCAGGTTGTATTTTTTCTTAGTCAATTAAGCAAAAAAAATGATCAAAATAGTGAAATAGCGCTATTTTAAATAATGATCTGGTAGAATTAACTCACTACAATAACATTTCCTTTCATTGATTCTATAATACATCCTTCAATATCTAATTGTATATAAAACTGATAATTAATGATATTATTTGTTGTTAATGGGGCATGTATACATAATATAATATATATAAATATAAAAAATATGTAACTTAAGGACTTAATTGGAATTATGAAAATTCAAACCTTAAGCTGGGCTGTAATAATGGTATTTTGCAGTATAGTAACAAATGCTCAAGAGACTTCAATTGCGGATTGTACTGATGGAATTGACAATGATGGCGATGGTCTAATTGATTTAAACGATGATGATTGTTCTTGTGGTGATTTGATCACAAGTTCACTGATACCAAACCCTTCTTTTGAAGAAATGTCTTGTTGTCCAATGACAGAGGCAGAATTGAATTGTGCAAATGATTGGATTCAAGCTTCAGCGGCTACCACTGATTATGTTCATACTTGTGGTGTTCTTGGTAATCCATTTTTAAGTTTTGAGGCACCCTTGCCTTTTCCGGATGGGGAGGGGGCTATAGGTTTTAGGGATGGAAAACCTGGATCTCCAAATTTTAAAGAATATACTGGTGCATGTTTGACAGGCCCAATGACCGAAGGTGTTGAATATAGATTAGACTTCTTTGTTGGTTTTCACGATGATCCAGGCAGTTTGATTTTTGATATGGCAGTTTTTGCAACAACAGACTGTAATAGCCTTCCTTTTGGTAATGGAGTCACAGATATTGGATGTCCGACAAATACTCAAGACTGGGTGCAAATCGGAGAAATGCAGGTAAAAGGAGAAAATGAATGGAAAAATGTAGTTTTTGATTTTATGGCTGATCAACCTTACAGTGCAATTGTTTTAGGCCCTGCTTGCGATGTCAATCCTAATTTTTTGATGGACCCATATTTTTATTTTGATAGATTGGTGTTGGCTGAGAGAAGTATGTTTACTGTCCCACTTAATATAGACGGTGATATTTGTACTGATAATTTAGTACTCTCAGTTGACGAAGTTGAAAACGCAAATTACCAATGGTTTATCAATGGTGTTGCCATTGATAATGCAACGACGAATCAACTTCCGATTCCCAATGATCCAACTTCAATTGCTACTTTCGAAGCAATGGTAATAACAGCAACAGGATGCAGTAATAGTGTCACTTTTAATGTGGAAATTCCTTCTTATCAAACTGATTTGTCTGAAACAATATGTTATGGTGAGACTTATAACTTGTTTGGTTTTGTTTTGGACTCTACGGATGTTTATACTCTAACTACGACAGCTTCGGATGGATGTGACAGTATGGTTGTTCTAAACTTGGTGGTGCTGGATAATATTGAGATCCCTTTAGAGTATGATATCTGTACTGGGGAACAAATTGTGATCAACAGTCAACCTTTCTCGGTAGGTGGTCAGTATTCGCAAATGCTTACCTCTGAGGATGGATGTGACAGTATTTTAGTTATAAATATTATTGAGTTGCCAATACTTGCCTCGGACAATAACTTTGAAATATGCACTGGACAAACTATTACAATTAACAACGAAGGTTTTTCAACTTCAGGTGATTTCCAACAGACATTGACTTCCTCAAATGGTTGTGACAGTATAGTAAATATTGCAATATCAATTTTACAAGGCGAAACCAATAGAGATTACTATACAATTTGTGGCTCTAATCCAGTGACAATTGATGGTGTGGAATATACAGCGTCAGGAGAGTTTGCAGAGAACTTCACAGATGCAAACGGGTGTCAGGGAAGTAATATTATTGTGATAGAAAATGATCCAAATTGTGAAAATTGTGGTTCTGATCCTTTATTTGCATCCAGTATATCCATTCAAAGGCAAACAGAAGAATTTTATGAAGTTGTTGTTTTAAAAGATGGAAAAACCATTTTGAAAGATATCTTCAATGCTGAATCTACTTCTGATGTTTTGGTTAGATACATTGTAGTTAAAAATCAAATAACGAATAATGATTTAATTGCGAATGAATTTGAATCAAAGATGTCAAACAATTATTATAAATTAAGTAATTCAAAATTTGTAGCAAAGGAATGGTTTGATAAGAACGATGTCAATGTTACCAAGCAATTCCGTATTGACGTAAATGGTGAATTTCAAATGTTGAAAAAACAAATTGACAAATTGAAAGTTGGCAACAGGATGTCACATATATAGTTTCTTAGAAGCCTTAGCTGAATATAGAAATAGAGGAGATGCCACTATCTAACAGAAATTATTAATAAAAAGAGGGACATCAGAAATACTGATGTCCCTCTTTATTAATTATTATGCTTTTTTAATTCAACAACTCATAAATTCCAGCAATACCTTGCCCACCACCTACACAAGCCGTAACCATTCCATATTTCTGATTTCTAAGTCTCATTTCATTAAACAATTGCACAGATAGTTTAGCACCAGTACACCCTAGTGGATGACCCAATGCAATGGCACCGCCATTTACATTAACGATGTCTGGATTCAATCCAGCATTTTCAATGACCCCAAGAGCTTGCACTGCAAATGCTTCATTCAATTCTATTTGTTCAATATCATTTAGTTTGATGCCTGCTTGCTTAACAGCTTTCGGAATAGCAACGCAAGGTCCCATTCCCATATAAAGAGGATCCAGTCCACCAACAGCACATGAGATCAATCTAGCAATTGGCTTTAGATTTAATTTGTTAACCATTTCTTCACTCATTACCATAACAAAGGCAGCACCATCGGATGTTTGCGATGAGTTACCTGCCGTTACCGTACCTTTGTTTTTGAAAACGGGTCTTAATCTAGCCAATCCTTCAATTGAAGTATCTCTACGCACACCTTCATCTACAGCAACGGTATGCTCGGATTCTACACGCTTGTTGTCTTTTACAAAAACTTCTTTGACTGTTACTGGAACAATTTGATCAGTAAATTTTCCACCATCAATTGCAGCTGCCGCTTTTAGATGAGAGTTGTAAGAAAACTCATCAGCAGCTTCTCTAGTGATATTATACTTAGTTGCTACTGCTTCAGCAGTTGAACCCATTCCTACATGATAATTGATATAATCCATAGCGGCATTATAGCTAGGAGCAAGTTTGTAACCTGTCATAGGAATAGTACTCATATTCTCTGTACCGCCGGCTATATATATGTGTCCCATGCCGGCATTTATTTTTGCTGAAGCTATAGAGATCGTTTCCAATCCAGAGGCACAGTATCTGTTTACTGTCATGCCTGGAACTTCGAAGCCCAAAGCTCTAGCAGAGATAAGTCTACCGATTTGTAAACCTTGCTCTCCTTCAGGGTTGGCGCAACCAACGATCATGTCGTCAATTAACTTAGGATCAACTTCAGGAACTGTAGACATCAAGTGCTTAACCACATCAACAGCCAAGTCATCAGATCTGTAATTTTTAAATCCTCCTTTTTTCGCTTTTCCCACTGCTGATCTAAATCCCGCTACTATATATGCATCCATTTTATTTTCTTTTAATATTTTTAAAAATATAAAAACATTTGTTTCTGCTTTTCCTGTATTTAGAATAAGCACTGGCAACAAATTGTATTAGTTTCTCAAAGGTTTATTGTTCATCAACATGTACTGAATTCTATCCAAAGTTTTTTGATTCCCCAATAAACTTAAGAAGGCTTCTCTTTCTATGTCGAGCAAATATTGTTCACTTACTTTTTGTGGTGATGTCAAGTCTCCTCCACACATAACCCAAGCTACTTTTCTTGAAATCTCTACATCATAATCAGACATGTAATTTCCAAGTTTAAATTCATTGATGGCTGTGTATAGAGTAGCTAAACCAGCTCTTCCTAAGACTGTGATATCATTACGGCTGATAGGTTTTTGATAATTATCGGCAAGATTTAATACCTCTCTTTTCGCTTCGTAAATATTACGCTTAGCATTGGCTACTACTTGATCCTTGTCACGTTGCATGAGATTATATCCATAGGCTTCATGTGCTGATGTTGCTACAGATGCAGTGGCCACTGGTTTGAAATGTTCGATAAGTGTTGGCATTTGTACATCTCCAGGGAAGAAGCTATCTGATGCTCTGACTGCCATTTCTTTAGTACCACCACCACCTGGTAGTAGTCCTACACCAACCTCAACCAAACCGATATAAGATTCTGCGGCTAACTTAGAAGCATCACAGTGCATTGTGATTTCACATCCTCCACCAAATACATATCCTTGGGTAGCGGCTACTACTGGAACGTTAGAGTATCTGCATCTCATGGTTAATTGTTGAAAGCCATCAACCATTTTTTCTAATGTGTCAAAATCTTTTTGCATCGCTATCATACCGATATTCATCAAATTTGCACCAACTGTGAAGTTTTTAGCATTGTTTCCAATAACCACACCTCTATAGTCACCTTTTTCAGCCAGATCTATTGCCCCTGCAATTCCTTGTCCTATGCCTTCTCCAATTGCGTTTGACTTACTTCTAAACTCTACACAAAGTACACCATCATCAATATCATGAACTGCACATTCACTGTTTTGAATAACTGGTTTTTTGTGACGGTAATTATCAAGAATTATATAAGTATCTAGACCTGGAATTTCTTTATATGATTTGCTTTCTAAATCGTAGTACTTCTTAATACCGTCTTCGATTTTATAAAATACATCTGCTCCAGAGCTTGCCATTTCAGTCACCCAATCAGCAACCTTTAAATCGTATTCTATAGCAATCTCAATTCCCTTTTGGATACCAATAAAGTCCCAATATTCAAAAGGACCATAATCCCATGCGTATCCTGTTCTCATTGCATCATCAATGCTATATAAGTGATCAGCAATTTCAGGAACTCTGTTTGAAGTATAAGCTAATAGTTCTGCAAAGTATTCTTTGATAAATTTGCCACCTTTAGAATCATGGTTGATCAGGGCCTGTAGTCTTTTATCAAGCAATTCTATCTTTCTAGTATCACCAACACTTGGTAATTTAGGTTTGATAGCATCTTCATATTGCAATGTCTTTAAGTTGAATGCTTTGAAGTTTTTCTTACCATCAGGGGTACGTTCAAGTTTATAAAATCCTGCCTTAGATTTTCTACCCAGCCACTTATTGTCAAGTAAGTGTTGTAACCACTTCGGGTTGTCCTTGCCTCTATATTTTTCAAAGAATACATCATCTTTAACAGCTGATAATACGAATTGAGATACTTTATCACCAGTATCTAGTCCTACCAAATCTTGCAGTTTGAATGTTGCAGTTTTTGGTCTTGCAATTAGAGGTCCTGTCAAGGCATCTACCTCTTCAATACCAAATTCAAACTTATCTGTCAGTTCGTATAATTTGGTAACAGACATAACACCAATTCTATTGGCTATAAATGCAGGGGTATCTTTACACAATACAGTTCTCTTACCAAGATGTTTGTCCCCAAACTCCATAAAGAAATCTAAAATGTCATCACTGCTTCCAGTATGTGGTATTACTTCTAATAATTCCATGTATCGTGGAGGGTTAAAGAAGTGAGTTCCACAAAAGTTCTCTTGGAATTCAGCAGACCTTCCTTCAACAAGCATATTGATTGGAATACTAGATGTGTTTGAAGTAACAAACGAACCTTTCTTCCTAAATTTTTCAACCTTTTCGAAGATTGTTTTCTTTATATCTAGTCGCTCAATTACCACTTCTATGATCCAATCTGCATCAGAAATCAACTCAAAATCATCATCAAAATTACCTGTGGATATGCGTGATGCAAAGTTTTTATCATATAATGGAGCTGGTTTTGTTTTAAGCGCTGTTTTTAGAGCACCATTAACGATACTATTTCTAACAGCAGGAATATTCTTTTGCTCATCTGGAAGATTGAATGGCACAATGTCCAACATCACCACTTCCATACCTATATTAGCCAATTGACACGCTATTCCTGAACCCATAACCCCCGATCCAAGAACGGCTACTTTATTAATATAATGTTTCATTTTTATTCTTTTTTCAAAAATTAAACTCTAAGTTAAATTTTTTATTTAAAAACCTAACTATCGTATACTATAATTTGTTTAATGCTTCTATGTTTTAATCTTTCTATGCTAAAAATAATTCAAAGTCAACAATGCTTCAAAGTCAACAATGTTCAATAATGCCTCAATGTTCAAATGATTTCAATGAACTCAATAATTTTTTGATTTTTTAATCATTAATCATTAATCATTAATTCATAATTCTTAGTCCTATAATGCTCAACCCTTAATTTATAATTCTTAATCCTTACTCAATCCATCTTTTTAATCATTAATCATTCACTATTAATTACAAAGAAACCTCCGCCACAACATTATTCAACCGACTTTTCTCGGCCATAAAACCCATAAGATGACTTTCTATAGAATCATCAATAGTTGAAGACAATAATCTGGCATCTTTTTGAGAAACGGCTTGTATCCAGTCAGCTACCAGTTTCCAATCACCACCTCCATGTCCATCAGTTGTCATTGACCATTCTTCAGATTTGCCAGTTCTAAAATCTGTGTAAGTGAAGCTGCTCATATCTCCTACGATATCACCATGGCTTCCCATGACTCTGGTTTTTCTTCCGTGATATGAAGTAAATGCTTCCATGCTGAAAGATGCCGTGATTCCTGTTTTGAATTCCATTGCAGTTACATAATGATCTGCTTGATCGTTATCCATTTGGTAAACGCACTTGCCATAATTAGTTGTTCTTAAGTATTCCATTATTGCATCACCATGTTTTTCTTTGGCTAATGGTAAATCAAAAACATAAGTCCTTTGTCTGTTCTCGTAATAAATCTTTTTTGAATTGTAAGGACATTCATTTTCTATTGGACAACCATCTATGCATCGCAGAGGAGCACCTTCAGGTTTATTCTTTTCTGTAAACCATTTCAAACCACCAAATGCAGATATTTTTTCGCAAGGTTGACCAACCAACCAACGCAACATATCTAAATCGTGACAAGACTTTGCTAAAATTATAGGTGTGGTTTCTTTTGAGTTATGCCAATTGCCACGCACAAAACTATGCGCCATGTGCAAGTGCTCAATGGGTTCAAAATGCTGAATGCTTATCAATTCTCCAATGCTTCCATCTTGGATCTTTTTGCGAAGTGCTACAAAGTAAGGAGCATATCTGAGTACATGACAAACGGCTACTATATTACCTCCTTTTTTTGCTAATGCTAAAATATCTCTGCATTCTTTCTCGGAAGGCGAAATAGGTTTTTCTAACAGAATGTCATAGCCTTGGGCCAAAGCAGCCATGCACGGGCCATAATGCAGGTCGTCAGGAGTTGTGATTATAATTGCATCAGCAAATTTAGGACGATCAAAAACATGTTCCCACGTTGTAAATTGGTTTTTTGTTTCTATATTATGTTTCTCGAAGAAACGTTCGCGCCGGATATCTATGGGTTCTGCAACACCAATAATATCTAAATGATCAGGATAATTTAACGCATAGCCACCATATGTATTTCCTCGATTCCCAGCTCCCAATACAATAGCCGTAACAGCTTTTTTTGGTTTTTTTAAATCTGTTAAGTCTGGATGGTAGATGTTGAATTTATCTTTATTTCCATATGGGTACGTAAATAAGCTGGTTGCACCTAATCCTAATACTTTTAATGCGGCACGTCTATTTTTCATATTTAGTAATCTATTTGTGGCAATTTAATAATTTTTCTTTTGATTTTATAACACCTTTGTAAGTGCTCTGTTTTAGAATATGAAAAGCAAACAATAAACTAAAATAATTGATAAGCGATTTTTTACCAAATGGGTATGATTTTGTTTCTGTTATTTTAAGAAATAAATGTCTAATATTATTTTTTGTTTTTAGAAACTTGTATGATCATCATATACTTATAAAGTTTCATTAACATACTTTGCATTTTTAAGCAAAGTCATATCCATTCCGTATAAGCTGCAAAAGCTCTGTTGTAATTTGGGAGTCATCCTTTACTCTGATATGATGTGCACACTTGTTGCCAAATAGGGTGGTCTTAAATATGAGTTTGTGTTGAATTATTTCCGAGAAGTAAAATTTAATATCTAACTCTTTGCTCATAGGTCTTACGATCAGCCAAGCTTTTTCCTTTGTGAATACAATTGACTTAGTGCTTGTTCCAACACTGCAAGGTTCCCAGTCAATGACACCTATCAAGAGCTTATCAAAAGCTAACAATAAAACATCTGGCTTACCCTCAAATATTTCGTCGATGGTCGTATTTGTGCACATGTGTGACTGATTGAAAGTTTTAAAAATACGATCACAATCAGGACAGGTCCACATAAGTTTTTATTGATTCAAATGTTTAATGGTTTTATGATATTGACAAACGCATTCTTTCAGCCATGTAGAACTCCTTAAAAGAAATCATTCTTTGTTTTTGCTCATCCCAAAGTTTGTTCTGCATACATTTTAAACTTTCCTTGAAAGTTATAATGTTTGCATACTTGTTTAAGATTGGGTTTTCTTTCATACACTTTTCAAGATTGTAATTTGGTATCAAGCTAGACAAATGATGAATGTGATGCAATCCAATATTACCAGTTAACCACTGAAAAACTTTTGGTAATTTATAATATGAAGCCCCTCTTAAAGCAGCTAATATATAGTTCCAATTGTTTTTCCATTGATGATAAGTCGATTCATGAGAATGCTGAACATAGAAGAACCAAAAAGAAATAACAGCGAAGAAAAATATTGTAAAAAGCTGAATAGCAATAAATTTCACCCACCCCAAAATAGCACCCAATGCTAAGTATGTGATTAAAATGAAAAGGTTGTTTCTTACTTGTGACCACTTAACACGAGCCACCATTCCTTTGAATGCTTCAAAAGGATATCTGTTGGTAACGGTAAAATAAAATACTGGGGATACTAAAAATAGAACAAGTGGATTTCTAAAAATCCGGTATTTTAATCTGCCAAACCTACTTAGTTCCCTGTATTCTTTTACAGTTAAAAACTTTATATCTCCAATATCTCTTGCTTCTAATTGCCCAGTATGACCATGATGATAATTGTGTATTCTGGCCCAGTACTTATATGGCATTGATGAAAATATGCTGCAAGCAAATCCAACAGCATTGTTCCATTTCTTAGATTTTAGAAAGGATTGATGGCCGCAGTCATGTTGAATAATAAATATTCTAACTAAGAAAAAGGCATTTATTACACTCAATAGCAATGTTACAGTTATTGACCAGTTCCATGTGAAATACATCAAGACCCACATTGCAATATATGGGATGAAAGAATTGCTTAATTGAACAATAGCCTTTTTAGTACTAGGTATCTGGTAGTTTTTAATGATTTGTTTCCAGTTCGATAACGAAGCCAAAATTTCTTTTTCAAAATCCGTTTGCATATACTCTTATTAGCATTTATAAAAATGAGGCGAATTAAAATATATTTATTAATAAGTCGCTTCAATACAATATTAATTGTTTTTTAGGTTCTTTATATAGTTATGTATGTCATATTGCGACCTTAAGGGTTCTTCACCGTTTGTATGGTACTTATTTATGTGTTTATACTGCAATAATCTAGACTTGGTGTTATCGTTGAGCTGTATTTTCAAAATATCTTTAACAAATTTCTTCAATTTTGGGTCTAAAACGGGAAACATGGTTTCAATTCTATGGTGTAGATTTCGTACCATCCAATCCGCTGAGGACAAATAGATCAATTCATCGCCATCATTATAGAACACAAATACGCGTGCATGTTCCAAATATCTATCGACAATACTAAATGCTTTGATATTTTCACTTATGCCCTTTACGCCTGGAACAAGGCAACAAATTCCTCTTATAATAAGTTTAATGTCTACTCCTGCTTGATCTGCTTCGTAAAGTAAATTGATCATTTCTTGATCCTGAAGACTATTCATTTTTAGAATAATCTTAGCTTTTTTTCCTGCTTTTGCATTTTTTATTTCATTGTGCACACAAGCAATAAGTTTTTGCTTAAGATTAAAAGTACCAACACCTAATTGTTTGAATGATTCTTTTGGTCTTTTCTTCGATGTGATATAATTAAAAATTCGTCTTGCTTCCCTGGTAATTCTTTCATCCTTTGTGAAAAGTCCAAAATCCGAATACAAATTGGCTGTTTTTTCATGAAAGTTACCAGTACTAAGGTACATGTAATATGATTCTTTTTTTGCAGTTACTTTTTTTACAATTGCCATTTTTGAATGGACCTTTACGCCGGGCATACTATATAGGACATTAACCCCTGCGGCTTCTAGTTTCTCACCCCAAGCTAAATTGGCCACTTCATCAAATCTTGCTTTTACTTCTATAAATACGGTGACGTCTTTTCCGTTCTCAACAGCATCGATCAGGGCTTCCATTATCTTAGACTTTTTAGCCACTCGATATTGTAATATTTGAATATGGGTTACTTTGGGGTCTATCGCGGCATCCTGAAAAAACTTAACCACTGAATTATAACTGTGGTAAGGATAGAACAACATATGATCACGTTGATTTATAGCAGAAAAAATACTTTTTGAATTTTCTAAAGGTTCATATTTTAAATTGTCAAGGGGTATATCTTTTAAAGACTTTTTTTCAAAATCAGGAAAGGCAAAAAAATCTGAATTGTTATGATAACGCCCTTCTTGAACAAGATCAAGCGGTTTTAGATCAAATACATTTTTGAGGTAATCTAGAAAATGTTCAGGCATTTCTAAATCATAAATCAATCTAGATGCTGGTCCAACTTTTCGCTTTTTTAAACTCTTTTTGATTTTATCAATTAAATCCCCTGAATACTCGTTATCTATATATAACTCTGCATCTCTGGACAATTTAATGGAATAAGAATCTATAATTTGATATCCTGGAAAAATCTGATGAATACTTTCTCTAACAACATCATCAATAATAATTACATCATTCTTACCTTCTTTTTTAGGAGGTAAGACCAAAAAACGTCCAACTTCGTCTGTAGGAATCCTTACAATTGCATAAAAGTTATCTTTATTCTTTGTATTGCTATCCATCATATATACCGCCAAATATAAAGCGCCGTTCAATAGAAATGGTTTGATCTTTTTTTCTTGTAACAATACAGGTGAAATATAAGGCAACAAATTATCATTAAAAAATGATGTTGTAAATTCCTTTTGTTCATCACTAAGTTTCTTAAATCTCAGGATATTTATGTCCTTCTTCTTTAAAGCTGGAAGGAGGTCATTCAAGAAAATGTGATTAAATTCAATTTGTTGTTCCTGGACAATGTTCAAGATTTGCTTTAGAATCAAACGAGGGGCAAAAGAGAGTTTTTTATAGGTGCTCTTTCCTGCCTGCACTAAGTTCTTGTGATTCGCAACTCTTACTCTAAAGAATTCATCAAGATTTGATGAATAAATAGCTAAAAACTTCATACGTTCTAACAATGGAACATTTGGATCTTTTGCTTCTTGTAAGACCCTATAATTAAATGATAACCAACTTATATCTCGATCTATGTACGGTTTTGGACTCTTCACTTATTGGTTTTTTTGCTTGCTTTAGTTGAATCGGTCTAAAATAGATAAATGATTTTAAATTAGACTCAAATTTGTGACATATAATGTAATAGATGATTTTAGTAAATATTTAAAATATTGGTTTCTTTATTAGATAGATATAATTTATACTTTTGCATCCTTAAATTAATAAATACTATGAGAAGAAATATAGCAGCAGGCAATTGGAAAATGAATTTGACCTTAAAATCAGCTAATGAATTAGCAGTAAGTATCAATAATCTTGAAATTAATGATAATGTTGATGTAATATTAGGAGCACCTTCGGTATTTCTTGCCAATATAGTTGAATTAACTAAAGACAATAAAAGAGTCAATGTAGCGGCTCAAAACTGCCATCAAGCTGAAAAAGGTGCATTTACAGGGGAAATTAGCATACCAATGTTGGCTTCAATTGGAGTTAACCAAGTAATTGTAGGTCATTCAGAAAGAAGAGAAATCTTCAATGAATCAGATCAAGACATAAAAGAGAAAGTGGATGCTTTATTGCTGAACAATATGACTCCAATTTTTTGTTGTGGTGAACCCTTAATGATAAGAGAGGCTAGTGGTCAAAATGATTACGTAAAAAAGCAATTTGAGAACAGTATTTTTCACTTAGGTGAAAATGAGATTCAAAAGTTAATAATTGCATATGAACCAATTTGGGCAATTGGAACTGGTAAAACAGCTAGTCCTGAACAAGCTCAAGATATGCATGCTTTCCTGCGTCAATTAATTTCTGATAAATACAATCATGACATCGCTGAAAATATTTCTATACTTTATGGAGGAAGTGTAAAGCCTGCCAACGCAAAAGAACTATTTTCACAAGATGATGTTGATGGAGGATTGGTCGGAGGAGCTTCTCTTAGTCTAGAGAATTTTGGACCTATAATAGAAGCTTTCTAATTTTTTCTCAGGATTAATTTTATACCAACACAAGCTTGTTGAATGATTGTTCAATGCGTTCGTACCTGTAATCAAATATTTCTTCAAGTCTTGACCTCACAAATACTGGATTAAGCATCTGACCTAAATAGCCAAATGGCAATAAATATTCAACCTTGTCAGTCATCAATACCTGGCCTCCTTGTTGGGTATAGGTGTGCGTGTGCCTCCATAATTTATAAGGTCCTTTAGCTTGTTGATCTACAAATGATTTAAGTGGTACAACTTCCTTGATAATTGTTTTCCAATATAATGGAATTCCCAAGATAGGAGAGACCTTATATTCAATTATTTGACCTTCGTGCATTTTAGGAATTGGGGTCTTAGTTAAAATTTTGAAACCCATATTATTGGGCGTCAATTCATTAAGATTTTCTGGACTTGAAAAGTAATCCCATACTTCTTCTAAAGTCCCTGTTATCAATTGACTTCTTTCTAAAACATTTGCAATCATGAAGTTTAAACATCGTCTTAAATAAAAAGTTTTGAATATTATTTGTTTTTAATGGAATGTAGGTGGAGTCGCTCAATAAAGTATTAATTTAAAACTAAATAATAAAGTTAAAAATGTTTATATCCTGGTTTTATAGAGAGTTAATAAATTAAAAGCGGGCTTCCTTTTAAGGAGTCCGCTTTTAATTTTAAAACATCTTTTACAATGCTTTTATTTTTAAAATTCAAGTGATATCTAGAACCAAATGAATTTAGACTTTTCGCCACATCTTGCTTGACCAACACCACCAATACCCCAATTCAATTCAAAAACTAAACCAGCGAAAATTGGATTGGTACTACTTGCATCGCCTATATAGTTTACGGGTTGTCTTTGTGTATCTGATGCTCTTCCTTCATCAGAAACGATGTCAGAGAATCCATATTCAAACCTTAGACCTAAGATTCCACTAAATGCGCCATCGCTCCCTATGATGTAAGTACCAAATCCTAACACAGCTCCAAGTGGTATTTTTTGGTAAAAATCAGGATTAACTGCAGGACTTGAAGTGCCATTTACATCCTTAGAAGTAACATCACCAATCAAACTAACTTTGGGACCCATTTCAAAGTAACCTTTCTTTCTTGCATCTCTAAATAAAACATATACATCTGTCGACTGAACTGAAACCTCTGTATCTGGCCCACCAGCAGCACTTGTATTTTGAAATAAACCTTTATGTTTTCCGGTCATAACTTCAAATGAGACACCTGTGTAATTCCAGTTGATTCCTATTTTACCACCAAATTTAGTACTAGTTGTAATTGTGTAATCAAAGTTTGGATCATCTCCAATAGCATTATTGAATAACATAGATCCACCATATTGTACTTTCAATCCAGCGTCTAACCAGAAATCAAGTTTCTGAGCACTCAAGCTCATTGTAAAAAGAATAAAAATCGGCAGTAATAGTGATTTTTTCATAATTTATAGATTTAGATTAAGTCCAAGGGACATTTTATTTTATTTATTTTCTGTTGTTCTCCATTCTGAGTATCCACCTGGCATTTCAACTACGTTTGTAAAGCCAAGTGTACTAAATAATTTACTAGCCAAAGCACTTCTATTTCCAGTACTGCAATATACTATTAACTTAACATCTCGTTCCATCTTATTGACATTATGCTGAAAGTCATATGACTTAACATTCATTTCCAAAGCACCGTCAATTTTGCCACGTTCAATTTCAGAGGGCAGTCTAATATCCAGGAATTTGTAACCTTGTTTTGCCAAGTTTTTAGCTTCTGCTATAGATACTTTTTTTATGTCAGTCCATTCTGTTCTTTTTTGCATTTCTCCAGTAAGGTCATTCTTAACCATCTGACTTTTAGTCTCTGCTTGTTTAACAGTCGTTTCTTGTGGTGTTGTAGTGTTATCTTTTTCTTGATCATTTTTACAACTTAAAACAATCCCAGATATCAACAATAACCATATATATTTTTGCATCATAAAAATTTGAATACAATTATAAGCATTCTTATTATAGAAAAATATAATACGTAGCAAAAAATAAATTATGTTTTGTAGAATTATTTTGAAATTTTACTTAGAGTTTAATTATTGAATAAAATTATAGAAAGATGTAATTTGTATCTCAATTTTTAACTAATATTCTTAAGTGTTTGGTTCTAAATTCATTTTTTGTAGGTTGATTCTTGATAAACTTACTTTTAATATTTTCTGTCTAAATTATTTTTTAGAAAATATATTAGAAATTTTACTAATATGGTTTGATTGGTGAGATTTAACACCTTATATTTGTATGTAATTAGAGTATTTTTGGTTGTTTTTCTTTACTAAATGTTAAATTTTGATTTTGAGCCAACCTTTTACGACTTTAATTCGTCTATAATAATAAATAGCAAATTATAATTTTACCCATGATCAAATTTTTTAATTCATTCATCAAATTCTTCAGCAAGTCACCTAAAAAGTTGTCTTCAATGATAACTGGAAGGTACAATGAAGAATACGAAGGTTGGTTAGGAATTTAATCCTAGCCTCCTGATTACCGAATAGTTACCCAAGAGTTAAAAAAGCCTCAACACGAATGTGCTGGGGCTTTATTTTTTATGAGATTAGTTTATTTAGGAGTAAACTCAAATTTATTACGTGTTTACAAATGGAGCCTTGCTTTTTTCTCTAGCAATTCAACCACACTTTCAACACGATCTTCATCCGGAACACAACAATCCACTGGACATACAGCGGCACATTGCGGTTCTTCATGGAATCCCTGACATTCCGTACATTTGTCTGGTGCTATATAATAAACATCCTCGTCAATAGGTGATTGAGACGCTTTAGCATCTACAATCTGCCCAGTCTCTAATTTATAATCACCTTCTAGACTTGTACCATCTGAAATAGCCCATTCCATTCCGCCTTCATAAATTGCATTATTAGGACATTCTGGTTCACATGCCCCGCAATTTATACATTCATCTGTTATTATAATCGCCATTAATTAACTTCTTCCTTTTTATGAATTTTTTTAGTATAAATCATTGATAATATGATATAGATAATTACGCCCAAGGGCATTGATAATCTGTAATTAATCATAGTCAATAATCCAAATGTTATAATACATACAAGTATAAATACATTATAGTTCATTTTACCCATTTGCTTAAATGAAAACATCTTGATTTTACTCAAGTTGAGGAGCATCAAGAAAAAAGGAATCAAAGTATATATAATAGGGTTTTCGCTTATCGTTTGCATGACAACACTATCGAACTCAACGCCAATAAACAATCCTACTAAGAAAAATGAACTTGCAGGTGTTGGAAGACCCGTAAAATACTTTGTGTCTGGCATCAAATTGAAAATAGCCAACCTGAGAGCACTTCCTATGAGTATAAAAAATGCTGGTATATAATAGACCCAATGATCAATTGGGATTATTAGAGTGTACAAATAGGCTGGTGCCACGCCAAAACTAACAATATCAGCAAATGAATCAAGTTCTTTGCCTATATCACTTTGAACTTTGAGCATTCTAGCAATTAAACCGTCTAAAACATCAAAAAACATCCCAAAGAGTATCAAAATACTACTTATGTGCAGATCTGCAACTAATATTGCAGCAAAACCACAACATAGATTCATAATCGTAAAAAGCGACGGTATCTTAGATTTAAATTTCACTTGATTATTAAAATGATTAATATTTAATTATATATTAAAGCTTAGAATATATTAAAGTGTTAGACTATCAATAAGAAGATCTGAACACTTTTTTATACTGTAAAATTATAAATTCGCATCAAATTAAATCCTCGATATGAAATTATCAGCCAAAAATACTTTTTTTTCTCTACTTGTGATTTTAATTTTTAGTTCATGTGCTAGAAACCCTGTAACTGGGACAAAGGAATTTATGTTAATGTCTGAAGGACAGGAAATGGCATTGGGAAAACAGTCCGATCCTTCTATTGGGGCTGAATATGGCTTATATGATGATAAAGTTATGCAAGACTTCATCAATGCTAAAGGAAAGGCGATGGGTAAAATCTCTCATCGACCAGATATTGATTACCAATTTAGAGTTTTAGATTCTCCAGTTGTCAATGCTTTTGCTGTACCTGGAGGCTATGTTTATTTTACAAGAGGTATTATGGCTCACTTTAATAATGAGGCAGAGTTTGCTGGTGTGCTTGGACATGAAATTGGACATATTACCGCTAGACACTCTGCTAAGCAATACAGCGCACAAATGATTGGTCAAATAGGATTAATGGCTGGCATTATAGCAAGTGAAGATTTTAGACAATTTGCTCAGGAGGCGAGTCAAGGACTTGGATTGCTATTTTTAAAGTTTGGAAGAGATCATGAAAGTCAATCTGATAAACTTGGTGTCGTGTATTCAACAACTATTGGTTATGATTCTCACGAAATGGCAGATTTTTTCAATACCTTAAATAGACTACAGGGTGATTCGGGGAGTTCAATACCTGATTTTTTATCGACTCACCCAAATCCTGTAGATAGATACAACAAGGTTCATCAAATGTCAGATGTTGCACAAAATGTTGTTGATAAAAATTCATTGAAAGTAAATAGAAATCAATACTTGAGAATGATTGATGGGCTTGTTTATGGTGAGGATCCAAAGCAAGGTTATACTGAAAACAATTATTTTTACCATCCAGAATTAAAATTTCAATTTCCATATCCAAATGGTTGGAGATTGGTAAATTCACCACAGCAAATCCAAATAGTTCCAGAAGATGGCAAAGCATTAATGCTGATGACATTATCTGGCGAACAGACAATTGATGCTGCTGCTCAAGCGGCTGTTGAACAATTCAAGCTAACGGTTTTAGATTCTAGGAGAACTAACGTGAACGGGCTTAATGCCATAGCAATGGTCTCAGATCAAGTGCCAAAAGATGAGCAAGGAAATCAAACAGGCGAGGCAATCAGGTTATTGACATACCTTATACAATTCAATGACTTTATTTATATCTTCCATGGTATTTCTTCTCAAGAGGACTTTAGTAGATATCAGAATCAATTTAAATCTACAATGAGCGATTTTAAAGAATTGCGAGATGCTTCAAAAATTAATGTTGTTGCTACAAGAATTACTATAAAGGAGGCAACTAGAGCAGGTATATTTAGACAAGTTATGGCCAACTTAGGTGTTGTCTCTGAAGACTTGGAAGAATTATCCATTGTCAATGGAATGGAGATGAATGAAAATGTGGAGATAGGTACACTGCTAAAGACATTTTCTAAACCACACAACAGACCAGTAAGCCAAAGTGGGGGATCAAATAACAATCAACCCTCCAACAGCACAAAAACCGATACTAATTCCGGATCAAATACACAACCCGGAAAAATTGGAAAAATTGGTAAGCCCTCAGGAACAACTACTGGTGGGTCTGGTACAAAAACAGACAAGAAAACAGGAGGCGGGTCTATCGATTCAACAACCACTGATCCGAAATCAACAACTGAAGGCAAATCATCAGATACATTAGGGAAAGTTATCAAACCTAAAAGTTCAACTAATGGATCAAAAACAAAAACAAAAAAGAAGAAAGGTGGTAATTAATTAAATTGTTCATTTTCAGAGAGGTTAGAAAAGCATGTGTAAATAATTATAAATGCTTTTTTTCTTCAATATTTTAACTTGTAACTAACTTTGGTTAAACTAAGATGAGCAGTTTTTTAGTCTTCAAATCTTAAGAAAAATGCGTCATTAATATATCTCTTTTATTCTATTAGTTACTGATAAAGTATTCTCTTCCTTATTGATTCTGGCATAAGCAGATTGTTGCTGACATTCAATATTTGTGAATACAGTTTGAATTTTATGAACGATTGGAACGAAGATGATCTTTTTGTAAATCTGCAACAATGCAAGTATGAAGTATTTATTCCATTATTAGAACTGTAATTGAATTATACTCCCTTTAGGACAGATGGGGAAATTTGATTTTCTTCAATCAGAGTCTAGTTGTAAATGAAGCAAATGAAGTTTTTGATACAAGCACTTTTACCAATCTCAATAACGGTTTGTATTTTTTATATGATAAAATATATCTACAATGGGAACAGTGATATAAGGTATGGTGGTATTACTATTCTACGTCTGAAAAAAATATGTTGAAATTATAATTATTAAAGTTCTTAGTTTATTTTTTCAGCATTAATACTGCTATGAGAAGCGTTATAAGTTACAACGCCATCTTTGATAATAATCAATTGCGGCGACTGGTGGGCAACATCAAATTTTGAGGCGATTTGATTTGAAATATCCCTAAATTGTATAAGGTCTAGATAATAAACATCAGACTCTAAATCGGTCTTAGATTTTAATTCTGCTTCGAAACTTCTCTTAACCATACTGCTGATACCACATCTTGTGCTATGTTTGAAAATTGCGATTTCCTTGTTTTTTGAATCTTCAATTATTTGATCAAGTTGTTTAAGGTTTTCTAGATTTTTCCACATAATATTATACTTTTTAATAGCAATTAAACTAACTACAGGTGTGGGGTAAAAGTTCATATTACTGGAAATAAAAAAAGGCTACCAATTTAATGGAAGCCTTATGATAGTTATTAGTATTGATTAATCAAACATTTTGGACTTTCTAAACTTCTTTACGAGTAGATAGTAAAACATTGCTCGATATTTGTTTCTGTTTGACTTTCCAATTTGTTCAACAACAGCTTTCATGCCTTCATCTAACTTTGGAGTGTCAGCCAAACCTAATTTTTTAATTAAGAAATTTTTACGTACACGTTCCATTTCTTTTTTGTCTCCTGAGGCTACTTTTGAAGAGTCTTTATTGTAAAGAGAAGGTCCACAAGCTTTTGCTACCTTAGTTAATAATTTTGCATCATATTTAATGCCCAATTTTTTAAATTCTTTGTCAAAAGTCTCTAAGCATTCTTGAAATTTGCTCATAGGTAATTCTAATTTAAGAGTAAACTAATATAAAATTATATATTTGATTTTTACTATATATAAATAATTATAATCACTTTAGCAGCGATATTTAATATGGTGTTGAATTTATTAATGAAATTTAATTTATTGGAAAGTAAGAAGGAATGCTCACTAGATAACATAATTCATCAATCATATTTACTCTTTTAAAAAAAAATATTGCACTTCATAAGTTGCTTATTCAGATCATCTTATTTTAAGTTTTTATTCACTTAGAGTTAAATTGTATTTATATGAAAAATGTATTTAGAATATTTTCTGTAATTGGTTTTGTAGTAGCATCTACATTCTTCTTTGTAATGTGCAAAACATCTGGTAAGGAATCTGATATAAAAATTTCTAACAAGCCCTATAACATAATTAAATCAGAGACCTATAATAGTGCTGCCGTAGTTAGTGCCCATTACCTTGCATCTACAATTGGTAAAGACATTATTCAAAAGGGAGGCAATGCAATTGATGCTGCAATCGCTATTCAGTTTGCACTGGCCGTAACATACCCTATAGCTGGAAATATTGGAGGAGGTGGCTTTATGATTTACAGAAGTAAGGATGGGCTTTATGATGCATTGGACTTTCGAGAAAGTGCTCCTGCCTTGGCACATAAAGATATGTATTTGGATGCTGAAAAAAATGTCATTCCTCAAATAAGTTTATTGGGCCACTTAGCATGTGGTATTCCAGGGTCAGTTGATGGCATGGTAAAAGCTTTTGATAAGTATTCAAAATTAAAAGATTGGAAAGCTTTGGTTCAACCATCAATTGATTTAGCAGAAAACGGTTTTAATGTAACTGCTGGCCAAGCCAAGGCACTTAACAAAAGACGTAAAGTATTTTTGGAAGTAAATGATAAGCCAATTGCCTTTGTAAAGGAAGATCTTTGGAAAGAGGGAGATATTATGTTGCAACCTGAACTTGCAAAAACATTTCAATTAATTATGGAAAAAGGAAGAGCAGGTTTTTATGAAGGAGATGTAGCTGATTATATTGTAAATGAACTGAAGTCGAACGGGGGTATAATTTCTCATGATGATTTAAAAAATTACAGTGCGATATGGAGAGAACCAATTGTGTCTGATTACAGAGGTTATGAAATTGTATCAATGCCACCACCTAGTAGTGGAGGAATAGCTTTGACACAATTGCTTGGCTCAATAGAAGGGTATGATCTTAAGGCAATGGGTTTTCGTTCACCAGAGGTAATTCATTTAATGGTAGAGGCTGAACGCCGAGTGTATGCAGATCGATCTAAGCATTTAGGTGATAGTGATTTTTATAATGTACCGATTGATGTTTTAATGCAAGATGAATATAACAAGGAAAGGATGTCGGATTTCAATCCAATGAAAGCATCCAATAGTGAAGATGTACAAGCAAGTAATTTGCAAGAAAGTGAAGAGACAACCCATTTCTCAATTATTGATGATGAAGGCAATGCCGTTTCACTTACAACAACTATTAATACAGGTTACGGTTCTAAAGTTGTTGTTGATGGTGCTGGTTTTATTTTAAATAATGAAATGGATGACTTTTCTTCAAAGCCTGGTGTTCCAAATTATTTTGGACTTGTAGGAAATGAGGCCAATGCAATTGAGCCAGGAAAGAGAATGTTAAGTTCTATGACTCCAACAATAGTCGCAAAAGATGATAAAGTAAAGATTGTTGTGGGAACTCCAGGTGGCTCTACAATTATTACTTCTGTATTTCAAACTATTGTAAATATTATTGATTTTGGAATGAATGCTAATGATGCAACTCAAAGTTGTAGGTTTCATCACCAATGGCTTCCAGATAAAATACAAATTGAAAACGATTGCTTACCGAAGAGTACCATTGTTTCTCTTCAAAAATTAGGACATGAAGTAATATCAAGAGGAAGCATAGGAAAAGTAGAAACCATATTGATAAACGATACGGGAACCATTGAGGCCGCTGCTGACTTTAGAGGTGATGATTCCGTAAGCGGGTTTTGACAATTAATAATGAATGATTAATAGTTAATAATTATTTATCGTTAATTACTTTTTATATAATTTCTAAAACGGTATAACGGTATAACGGTATAACGGTATAACGGTATAACGGTCAAACGATAAAACGGTAAATTGGTAAAACGGTAGAACGGTAATACGATAAAACGGTATAACGGTCAAACGGTATAACGGTAAAACGGTAAAACGGTAAAACGGTAGAACGGTAAAACGATAATACGGTAATCCATAATTCATAATTTTGAATTCATAATTTTATAAAATGAAAGTGTGTATAGCAGAGAAACCAAGTGTGGCAAGAGAGATCGCAAATGTTCTTGGGGCAAATTCTCGGAAAGACGGATATTTTGAAGGAAATGGTTATCAGGTTACTTGGACGTTTGGACATTTTTGCACGCTATGGCCACCAGAAGATTATAAGCCACATTGGAAACGATGGGATCTCCAAACTTTACCTATGTTACCAGAAAAGTTTGAGACCAAGGTAATGTCAGATGGTGGGGTCAAAAAACAATTTAAAATAATTAAGTCTCTGTTTAAAAATGCTAGCCTGGTAATAAACTGTGGTGATGCAGGTCAAGAAGGTGAGTTGATCCAAAGGTGGGTAATTAAAGAAGCAAAATACAAAGGAAAAGTAGAACGGTTATGGATATCTTCTCTAACCACTGAAGCTATAAAGTTAGGATTTAAGGCATTGAAACCAGCCAGTGAATTTGATAATTTATTTTATGCAGGAAGCTCACGTGCTATAGGAGATTGGCTATTAGGTATGAATGCGACGCGTTTGTACACTTTGAAATATGGTGGATATAAACAAGTATTATCAATCGGTCGGGTACAGACTCCTACTTTAGCTATGCTCGTAACACGTCACTATGAAATCGCTAATTTTGTTTCTAAGCCATATTGGGAATTACAGACGTTGTACCGTGATACTAAGTTTAACAATACAACAGGTAAGTTTTTCAAAAAAGAAGATGGTGAAGAGTTACTCACAAAAATAAGTGGAAAAGATCTTACGATTTCCGATGTTATTAAAAAAGATGGAAAAGAATATGCACCGAAGTTATTTGATCTGACAAGTCTACAAGTATATTGTAATAATAAATTTGGTATGACTGCAGAAACAACTTTGAAAACTGTCCAGAAATTGTATGAGTTAAAAGTTGTTTCTTATCCAAGAGTTGATACGACATTCTTACCCAATGATATGTATCCAAAAGTACCTGGTATTTTAAAACGAATTTCAAGATACAGTAATTTTACAGCACCTATTGTTGAAAAGAAAATAAGAAAGTCAGCAAAGGTATTCAACGATAAAAAAGTTACGGATCACCATGCTATTATTCCAACAGGTGAAGAAAAGGATTTGAGTCGGGAACAGTTTAATGTATATGATATAATTACCCGGAGATTTATTGCGGTATTTTATCCTGATTGTAAAGTTGCCAAGACAGAAGTTAGAGCAGAAGTTGAGTTGGTGAAATTTGTCACCAAGGGAAAAGAAATAATTGAAGAAGGTTGGCGTGTTTTATTTCCAAAACAAAAAAGGAGGGAAGAAGATAATACTGAAGAGAGCAATGATAAAAATGATGAGGAGAATATATTACCAACTTTTGAAGTAGGTGAGAAGGGACCACACAAACCTAGCTTTACTGAAAAGGCCACAAAACCACCCAAGTATTATACAGAGGCTTCTTTGTTAAGAGCTATGGAAACTGCAGGAAAGCAAGTTGATAATGATGAGCTGCGTGAATTAATGAAAGAAAACGGTATTGGACGACCTTCAACCAGAGCCAATATTATTGAAACTTTGTTTAGAAGGAAATATACAATAAGGCGAAAAAAGCAAGTACTACCTACGGAAGTGGGAATTCAATTAATTGATACTATTGAAAATGAATTGCTGAAATCTGCAGAGTTGACAGGGCAATGGGAGAAGAAACTTAAAGAAATAGAAAATGGAAGTTATAATGCGGCAGAGTTTATTCACAATATGAAAAAAATGGTGGATGATTTGGTTACAGAAGTACGCATGGAAAAATCAAAACCTAAGATAGTTTCTCTAACTCAACCCAATAAATATCATAATAAATCAAGTAAAACAACATCAAGAAAAAGCACGGGTAATTCGACAACTAAAAGCACTGGTAAAGCTACTGTAAGAAGTATAACAGATGTCACATGTCCAAAGTGTAAAAAAGGCAAGATATTAAAAGGGAAAGCGTCATATGGATGTACACAATGGCAACAAGGTTGTGGCTTCAGGTTGTCATTTGTTTTCTGTGATAAAAAACTTACTGACAGCCAAGTAAAAAGATTGGTCACGAAAGGTGCAACCACCAAACTTAAAGGCTTTAAAGTGAACGGGGAAAAAGCTGAAGGTATAATAAAATTAAATGAAAATCATGAAGCTATCTTTGAAGCAATAGTAACGGCTCCAAAGTTTGCACCTAATGGTATGCCATACTGTCCAAATTGCAAGAAAGGAATTGTCATTAAAGGACAAGCTGCTTACGGTTGCAGTAATTGGCAAAAAGGATGCAAATTCAGATTCCCATTCTCTGAAATTAAAACAAAAGCTAAAGGAAAGAATCTGACCAAAGAATTGGTCCTGAAAATAATATCTGATTCTTAAAACTGCTCGAGAGTTTATAAATCTTCGAAATGATTAGGAATTTGACTTTTATGATTAATCTGTCAATAAAACTCAAAGACAATAATTGAATATAAACCATTGAAGCATTCAAACATTGAAACAGCAGAGCATTATTATGAATGTCACAAAGTCTTCAAATATTCAATAACAGCCATCCTTTCGCTATCCTCCAAATCATCCCCAAAAGTATGGCCAGTATTTGAATAACCCGAAATTGTAGTATCGTAGGTCTTACTATTTTGTGTTGTATCCAATGCTTCGTAGAGCCAGCCAATATTTACCATGTCGTAATCATTTGAATTAAAACTGCGCGCCCAATATTCAGGTCTAGATTTAGAATTAAGTAAGACATCTATTGTTGGAACAGAGCCATTGTGCAAATATGGGGCAGTTGCCCATACTCCATCTAACGGAGGAGCGATATATCCACCTTCAACTTTTACTTTTCCAGGTGTCGACCCTGTTGTAAACCAACTCTTGTCATACCATTCCAAAAAATCTGCATACATGCCGCCCGTATAAGCATTTGAAAGTGCTGGATCTGTGCCAACTTCTTCTAAGCTGATCAGTAAGTTGGGATACTTTTCATTATCTCCATATGTCCCATGGCATGTTGAGCAATTTAAGTCAAATAACTTCCTGCCTTTTAGGGCCAATTCTTCGTCAATAGATCTTGGGTATTTTGGGCTTTCTAGGGTGTTGATCCACGCCAAAACATCTGGGAAGTGCCTGTCTATTTCAGCGGCTTCGGTGGTGTCTTTAAAAGTTAATAGTGATGATGCCATTAGGAATCTTGAAAAGTCTCCACGACCAATGCCTGTACTGAACATAGCGTTTTTCTTTTTCAAGAGCCACCAAGCAGGTACATCTGTAGGAATTGTTTCTTTTGGTAGTTCCAGTTTAGATTTTTTAATCCACTCCAGTGAAACTGGATTTCTGTGTGCAACCAATACAGCAGTAAGTTTGTCTGCGGGATTGACACCACGTACTTTGGTTTTAATTTTGTTACTCAGTGCATCTGATGCCATTTTGAATTGTTCGAAACTTTCGTACTCTTTAGATTCTACAGAATATCTGTTTTTTATAAACTGATCAAGCATCGTGGTAAGACCTTGGGTGTTGATTGTGTAGTCAAAACTATTGTTGCCAAGACCAACTATAAATTCTCCATTAATCTTGTCTGAGTGGCAGGTCAAACAATTCGGAGCTAAGATTCTTGTGCCATTGGCGTGTTTTACCAAATTAAAGGTAGGTGACACAAAAGCACTGTCACCTTCTCTGTTCAATACATTTGAAGAATCTTTTGGCATAAAAACTGATGCCAAGTTGTAAGGAATGCCCGAACTAACGTAATCACCATTTATAAGGTATTTAAATCCTTTGTCTGGATCACCTGATCTTTGCCGACTGATTGGGATTTCTATTCTTTTTGGTTCTTTAGTGGACAGGAAACCACTGGTTAGAACACTTATAATCAATGCAATGGAGGTAAAAAGTAGCTTTTTATTCAAATTCGAAGGATTTATATATATACATCGTCTTAATTATAAGACGCTTTAAGACAGTTAATGTTACATAAATGCATTAATTTGTTTTTTGTTTTAAACCATTGCTGATTTTTAGAGTCTAATTTTTGTGTAAATCAGATAGCTTACTAAATTTTTAAATATTAAAAAATGAGAACTTTCATATTATTTATTGGACTTATTGGCTCCATAAATGTTTGTGCCCAAAATGTTGAAGGCGCAGTTACTTATGAAGACAAAAGAAATATTCATAAAAGCTTACCTCCTGAAATGGAAGCCATGAAGGATAGGATTCCTGAATTTAGAACTTCTGAGAATATATTGTTCTTTAATAAAAATGAGGCTGTCTATAAAAGTGTAGCGAAAGAGAAAAAGA
>CAJQRD010000005.1 GCA_905480605.1 uncultured Saprospiraceae bacterium
AAATTCATGTAAAAGATAGGAAATTAATTGGAAATCTACAATTTTCTTAAATTCTGGAGGGATTTGAGGTTCCCACTAGGTTACACGATTACCCATAAAAAAAGCCTTCACAAAATCTTGCAAAGGCTTTTTTTATATTTATATTTTAAATTTATTCTGTTTTACCAGTGTAGTTTTCCCATGAAGTTGTTTTATAAGCTTCAGTTTTTGTAAACTCTAATTCTTTAGCCAATGCCTCAGGCTCTTTAAATCCTGGAGAAATCATAATTCTTGAAAATGTTTCGTCAAGAAAAACGAAAGCAGGATAACCCATGCGACCATCTAGTAAAGAATATGCCAATTCATGAACTCCTTTTCTTCCTTGATTTACAAATTTGAATTCATTGCCATCAAAATTGATTGACTCTTTTTGCTCAGCATCAAATTTTACAGAATAAAAGTTTGCATTTAATTCTTTAACGATATTTGGATTCGACAGGGTCGTCTTATCCATTTTCTTACACCAACCACACCAATCAGTATAAACATCAATAAATATTTTTTTAGGATTTTTCTTATTGGCTTGAACTGCTTCTTCCCAACTCATCCATTTTACCTTAATTTCACCTTGAGGCTCTGGATTACTTGAAAACGTAAATGCAGAACTGATAATAACAACTGCAAGAAGTGATAATATGTATTTCATTAGTTTAAACTTTAGATCAAATTTAGAGAATATTCATCAAACCAATTGTTAATCTTATTTTAAATCGATAACCAAAATGTCTTTTTTATGATAATAAGGCCTAAGAAATATTAATTTACACACATTAAATCCTGAAGTAATTTTGAATTGTAGGATTAATTTCTATACGATTTATTATTAATTATAATAATATTTAAATGGCTGATAAAATATACAGATGTGAATGGTGCTTGAAAGATCAGGACTATATTGATTATCATGATAATGTTTGGGGCAAACCAGAACACGATGAAACAAAGCTTTTTGAATTTCTAAATTTGGAAGGCGCACAAGCTGGATTAAGCTGGTATACCGTTCTTAAGAAAATGGACAATTACAAAAAAGCATTCGCGAATTGGGATGTTCATAAGATTGCTAAGTTTTCTGATAAGAAGAAAAGTAAACTTCTAGAAAATCCTGGCATCATCAGAAACAAACTTAAAGTAAATGCAGTAGTAACAAATGCTCAAAATTATTTGAAAATGAGGGAGGAGGGTTTAACTCTCAATGATTATTTGTGGAATTTTGTAGATGGGCAGACCATTAATAACAAATGGGAAAAAATGTCTCAAGTTCCGGCTCAAACCCCACTTTCTCAACAAATAAGCAAGAATCTTAGGAAGAGGGGATTTAAATTTATTGGACCAACTATAGTCTATGCGTATATGCAGGCTATAGGAATGGTTGATGATCACCTAATAAGCTGCATCTCAAAATCGAGCTTTCCGAAATAAATAATTTATATTGAAGAATTAAATAGAGACAGAATTTAGATTTTACCTTGGTTCACATCCATTTATCTACACTTTTAATTGACACTATTTCCAACCAAACGCCTTTCTCATTTTGTGATAAATCTCAGTATTTTCGTAGAGTCCTGTAAACAATTCTGATTTAGGTCCATTGGCAAACACTGGAATGAAATCACCGGTGTGATTACCTGACGTAAATACGGTAACAAGACTGTCTATAGTAGATTCGCTTTGAATTGTAAATCCTCCTGTTTCATGATCCGCAGTAAGAACAACCAATGTCTCACCATCTTTTTCCGCCCAATCCAATATCTTTCCAATTAGTTTGTTAAATTCTAAAAACTCTGAGATGATATATTCAGCATCATTTGAATGGCCACCCCAATCAATTTGTGAAGACTCGATCATTATAAAAAAGCCATCATCAGATTGTTTTTTCAGGAAATTAATACCTGTCATTGAGGCATCAATAAAGTAATCTCTTCCTGAGAGAATTGGTAAAGGTGAGTCGTCAGCAGTTAGAAAACCAACCTTACCCTTTGTAGGGATAGATTTTTTAAAGTCTACAAAGTCTGTAAGATAATTACCCATATGGTAATCTTTTGCTTTCAACTCTTCAATAAGGTTCCTATCGTCAGTATCTCTTCTTTCAAAATACTTATTTCCCCCACCTACAAAATACTCAATATCCGTTTTAAGGAAATCTGCAGCTATCTCTTCGTAATTTTTTCTGTACTTATTATGGGCAATAAAAGAAGCAGGAGTAGCATGTACAATTGTTGATGTTGCAACCAATCCTGTCGCCAAGTTTTTCAGTTCGGCTTCCTCTAAGATACTTTGAAGCGGAAGAGTATCTTTATCAACACCAACAGCATGATAATATGTTTTTTCGCCACATGCAAATGCTGTTGCACCCGCTGCAGAGTCCGTTATCAGTTTATCATAGCACCTTGGTTTGTGAATTCCTGTTACCTCAAATCGTTCAAGATTTGACTTGTCATTGTTTCGGTAAGTACCTGCAGAAATTTGTCCCATGCCCATGCCATCGCCAATCAGTAGTATTATATTCTTAGGATTCTTTGTCGGGCTAAAATCTTTGCGAGATTCGATAGGTGTTTGTAAGTGGTTATTTTTTTGTGTTTTACAAGCAAAACAAAACAATAATACACTCAATATTAAAAGGTAACTTTTCATGGCTATTTGGCTATATAAGGGCAAATGTAAAAATAAAACCCCACTGCAGCTCTTTTGTGAGATGAATTAACATTATGTTATTGTAACGCTTATTTGAGTTGATTCGTATATTATTTACTGATAACATATTTTTTACCTGGAAGACATTTTATAAGACCATTAAATTCAAGGTTTATTAAAAAGGAAGATAGCATTGAAAGCTGAACTTGACTTTCATAAACCAAAACATCTAAACTGATATTGGGCTTGTTTTTAATGATTTCAAGAATTTTGGATTCCTTTGGGTCTAGATCTATAAGAAGACTCATTTGCTTAAAACTAGGTGCGGTATCCCATCTGTTGATATAAGCAATATCTTCTACAGTAGTGTATAAATGCGCCTTGTGTGTTTTAATAAGATGATTGCATCCTTCAGACATTGTATCCGTCAGTTTCCCGGGCAAAGCGAAAACATCTTTGCTGTAGTTATTTGCAAATTCTGCAGTTATAAATGAGCCGCCTTTACGAGCTGATTCAACAACAATTATGACATCTGCTAATGACGCAATAATACGATTTCTTTTAGGAAAGTTCTCCCTTTCAGGTTGTGTCTGCATGGGGTATTCTGAGATGAGTCCTCCATTGATTTTCATCTTTTGGGCCAAACTATAATTACTTGAAGGATAAATAGTTTCTAATCCATTTCCTAAAACACCAATTGTTGGGCTGTTACTATTGTAAGCTGTTCTGTGAGCGATTGTGTCGATTCCGTATGCCAATCCACTGATTATAGTGACGTTGTATTTCTGAATTTCTTTTGCAATCTTTTCACATTGTAATTGGCCATAAAAGCTTGGAGACCTCGTGCCAATTATAGCAACTGTTCTTTTAGGATTTAAATCCAAATTACCAGAAGAATAGAGCAACAAAGGACAATCATTTTGTTGTTTTAGTCTTTTTGGATATTCATTGTCTAAATAGGAGACCACATCAATATTATGCTTTTCGATTAGGTCAAGCTCTTTTTCGGCAAGTTTTAATGCATTGCTGTTTATTATGGCATTGTATTTTTTTTCACCAATGCCTGGTATTTTTAAGATTTCAGACTTTTTAGCTGTAAATACTCTATCAATTGCACCTAAGTAACTGATAAGGGTTTTAGCATGTACAGCCCCAATTGTTGGTATAAAACTTATCGCAAGCTTGTAAAAAATATCGTTGTCTTTCATGAATAGAAGTTGCCTTATACTCTATAAATGACTTTTTGGTCAAATTGTAAACAAATATTTTTTACTATTTATAAATAGCTGCATCTTGCGGTCTACCTAATGCGTTCAAAGCGTCTACCAACCCTTGCTTAATTCTCTTGTTATTTGGAGAGAATTCAAGACCAATTTGAAGGAAATGAATTGCCCAACTGTAATTTCTTTCCTCTCTTAATAAAATTTGATCTGCAGCCTCATAATAAAAATTCAAAAGTTCATCGCTCTCTATTCTACTGCTTCCATTTAGATATTTCAAATATGTAGTTAAGTAATTGACATCGGGTCTTCTGCGCATTATGGACTTGAAGGAATCAAATAAATCTTTGCTTGAACCCCCCATTTTATACAATTCTGCAGCAACTCCAGCTCTCATCAAATGGCCATTTAAATACATGGGATAAATCTCAACGGCTTTGTCAGCATAAGGCTGTGCCTGCATCAGCAATTTCTTTTTCTCATTGTTGTCCGTTGTTACCTTATATTTGTTAAACAAAGCAGTTGCCATAAATGAATTTGAACGAGCACTGTTTTTCGAAACTTTTATAGCAGCAGTATTCAACGCCAATTCACTTTCCCATACGGGGACACGGTCAATTGTTTTGAAAGAATACAAGAGTAAAACCGGTAATAAAACAGCAATTGGCAACCAATATTTTTTACCATTATCGATTTTTTGATTCAATGCATTTAATAACGCAATGAACAAAATACAAAGACCTAATGAAGCGGTAAATATAAATCTCTCATTCATAAATGTCCCTACGTCTATTACTACGTTAGAAACTATTGAAAGACAAATAAAATAAAAAGCTATTCCAAAAGTAATCCACCTGTTTTTGTTTAAACAATAAACCATCACCCCGACGAGCACAACATTGATAGCGACTGATAAAAGAACAATTAAGTCACTAAATTTTGATACTGGAATGTGATAAGGATAATAGTCATGAGTCAGCTCAATCGGCACAAATGAAAGCTTTAAATAAACAAAGAGAGTATACATTATAGTTGCCAGTCTTTGTCCTCCATCAAGACCATAAAATGGATTGTTCATTATATCCGTTGATGGATTGGCATTCATCAAGAATCCCATTACCTTAAAACGTATTATCATATAGATAAGACTTGAAAGAAATACAACACCTACTATAATAAGATTTTTCTTACTGAACAATCTTCCAAATAAATTCTTTACAGAAGTTAACAGATTCCTTTTTAGATTTGATTCTTTATCATTATCTCTAAATAGAATTATGGCAAGTGGAATCACAGCGAGAAAGGTAATTGTGTTTTCCTTTGAGAACATACCCAAAAGGAAAAGTAGAAACATACTTATCAAGTGCAATGCTTTTTCAGAGTCAAAGTATTTTATAGCTGAATTTAAAGCAAGCATGCTAAAAATACAAGACATAATCTCATCCCGACCTTTAATATTAGCAACAGCTTCTGTATGTATAGGGTGGACTAAAAACAAAAGTGTTGCTAAAAAAGAAATGGAGTAAATAATACTTAAGCCTTTGGATTTTTCTTTGAATAAGCGTCTTAAAGTTATAAAGCTGATAAACGCACACAGTCCATAAAGGATCACATTTATAATATGACTTATGCTACTGTTTAATCCCAAAAATTGATGTTCAATTGCAAAAGATACTAGTGATAATGGTCTGTAACGACCTCCTTGAACCAGGTCTTTTTGTTCACCAAAATAACCTTGAAAACTATCCGTCGAAAACAACTCTGCTATTCCTGCAAATCCTTTTTTTGTAAATGTATTCCCAGACAAAACTATCTTATCATCCAATACATAACCATAATGCAAGCATTGTGCATACAGTGCAAATGCCAAGGCAATAAATATGATCGCAAATATAAGGTTGGATTTGAAATCCAATTGTTTATAGATTTCAGTCTTTTGTACTTTCTTTTTAGCTGGCTCGATCTTCGTCTGTTCTTTAGCCTTTTTATGCTTCTTGGACATAAATAATCAATAGGTTAGTTGGCACAAAATAAGCAAAATTATGAAGTATAAATAAAAGTGATAGAAACACTTACAATCTCCTTTTTATCATCATTTTCAACCTTTTCACCTTATACTTCGCAAAACTTTCTAAATCTAAAATAATATTGATAGTTTTAGCTTAGCAATGAAGATTACAAATGAAGAAATATTTTCTAATTCTACTTATATTCATATCAATTCAATCAGTAAATAGTCAAATCAATGTGAAAATTGGTTACACAACGGCCTTTGTAAATGCTGAAGTCAACAATAGTATCTTATCTGATTTCAACAATGTCAAGAGAAATGAGCTTTCAGATTCATTGTCAATTCCCTTTAAAGGATTAAAATTTATGCATGGATTAGAGCTTGGACTACGTTTTAGAGTTAGTGAGTCTAGTGCGTTTGAATTGAGTTGGCAAAACCTCTCACGATCTCGTGAAGCTGTTGGTGAAATTAATGATGTGAGCTTATTTAAAAAAGAGCTTTTTTATTCTTTTAACCAATTGTATGTAGCATATCAAAGTGATTTTAATGGTTATGGAATGGGTGTAGGACTTGGATACAATAAAGTTAAAACTAAGGACCGGATTGCTGGATCTGACTTCAAAGAAACAGTTATAAATGAAAGTCAACTTTTTGCAAAAATTAATTTAAGTCTCTATTTCAAAAGTAGCACTTTTGTTTCTTTCTCTATTCAACCTTACTATCAATTTTCTCTTGCAGATATTAATCTTAATCCGTTGAGAACTGAACTAGGCTTATCAGAAAGTTCTAATGCCGATGAATCGTTTAATATGTTCGGAATAAGTTTTGTTTTTTACAACGGAAGGCAGTAAAGAATAATTTGCAACCGGTTAATTTACCAAATTTTTTACAAAAAAAATGTTGAGTTTTGAATTTTTACTCCTTAAAGCAATTATCCAAAACTCAACACCATCAATTTATTTACTTGAATGCTTAGTTAAGCGAATAAGGTTACTAAAGTATAGCTTTTGCAATTACTTCCGCTTGTTGTTGCTCATGTATTTTCTTAAATCCTGTTGCGGGGCTAGCGGTACGATCTCTTGAGATAAGCTCAATATCTTTGCGCCTCCAGTATCTCATTAAGAAATCCCAAGCTCCCATATTACTAGACTCTTCTTGTACCCAGAATTTCTCTGCTGATTTGTATTTTTCAAAAATGGCATTTACCTTGGTTTCTGGGAATGGATATAATTGTTCAATTCTGACGATGGCAACATCATCTTTTTCATTTTCCTCTTTGGCATTTAACAAATCATAATATAGTTTTCCAGAACAGAATAACAGTCTTTTTGTTTTCTTTGCCGTTGCTTTAGGATCATCTATAACTTCTTGGAAAGCCGTATCAGTTTCAAAATCCTCGATTGGAGATACTGCTTTTGGATGTCTCAACATTGATTTAGGTGACATAACAACCAAGGGTTTTCTTGTACCTCTTGACATTTGTCTTCGCAATGCATGAAATAAATTGGCCGGTGTTGTCATATTGGCAACAGTAAAATTCGCCTCAGCTGTAGACTGTAAATATCTTTCAAGCTTTGCACTTGAATGCTCTGGTCCTTGACCTTCATATCCATGAGGTAAAAGCATTACCAATCCACTCATGCGTTGCCATTTACTTTCAGCGGCACTAATAAACTGATCAAATATAGTTTGAGCACCATTGGCAAAATCTCCAAACTGTGCTTCCCATAAAACCAAAGTTTCTGGTGATGCTAGTGAGTAACCATATTCAAATCCTAAAACAGCAAATTCTGACAATAAACTGTTATAGATCATCATCTTTCCCTGCTTATCTGAAATACCATCAAGTCTATTAACTTGATTGTAATTATTAGCATCTCTAAAGATCAAATGTCTGTGTGAGAAAGTACCTCTCTTCACATCTTGACCACTCATTCTCACATTCTTATTATCCAATAGAATTGAACCATAAGCCATCAGTTCTGCCAATGCCCAGTCGAGCACCTTGTTGCCAATCAGTTTGTTGGTATTTTTCATCAACCTATTCACTTTGGATAAAGGAGTCATACCTTCAGGAACGCTTGATATGTGTTTTAATATCTTAGTGATCTTTGTTTTTGCAATCCCCGTGTTAGGTGAGGATTCAAAATCCTTTTCATTGAAATTAAATTTCATTTTTTCCCAAGACTTTTCTGAAGCCTGAAGAGAGTAGGGAAGGTCTTTTTCTTTAACCAAATTTAATCTGTCTTGTAAGCTATTCCAAAACGACTTTTCAAGTTTTTCAGCCATTTTTACTTCCAACTCACCTCTTTTCAAAAGTGTTTGAATATACTTATCTCTTGGGTTCGGGTGGCTATCTATGTACTTGTACATTTCTGGTTGTGTAAACTTTGGATCATCACCTTCGTTGTGTCCGTGTCTTCTGTAGCACACCATATCAATGAATACATCATTGTTGAATTTTTGTCTGTACTCTGTTGCTACTTGACAAGCAAAAACTACAGCTTCAGGGTCATCTCCATTTACATGAAATACAGGCGCTTGAACCAAACCCGCAGCAGCGGTACTGTAAGTAGATGATCGTGCATCTTCAAAATCAGTTGTAAATCCTATTTGATTGTTAATTACAAAATGAATACTACCTCCAGTGTAATAACCTTCCAATTGACTCATTTG
>CAJQRD010000006.1 GCA_905480605.1 uncultured Saprospiraceae bacterium
TTGCTTACTATTGGCCCATCATCTTCATATACATACTCAACATTTGCACAACCAAATTCCTTTAATGTAAATGGAATCCCAGTATATATAGGATCCAAAGATCCTCCTGATGTACAAATGTCCAAAGTCAAATCATCAGGAAATGTATAATCACCATCTTCAAGAGTCGTAGAAATAACACCCGCATCAAATAAAATAGTTTGAGTACAAGTCTTTAACGGCTTGTTATTAACATCAGTTACATCAATCGTTCTCAATATTGTACCAACTCCACATTCTATATTAAAACTTCCTAAATTAAATCTTTCGTCACCAATTCTTATTCCTGCATCACAGCCATCTATTCCAGATGGCAAACCAATTAAAGCATGATCAGTATAATCATCTCCACAATCTAATTCAATATTTGAATCAGGGCAAGTAACGATTGGTGTTCGCGGGTCTGAAACACATACAAGACTTAGACATTCACTGTAATTTCCAGCCATATCAAATACACGCAATCTTATAGTTATCGTATCACCCAAATCCTGACAACAAAAATGTATACTCTCACCAAATTCATCTAATTCATGTTCATCATATCCAGGACATGAATAATTTTCTCTTTTAACTTCAAACCTAGATATAGCCCCACATGGGTCATAACTGCTGTCATTAAAGGTAGTAGCAAAAACTTCTGTAATGCCATCTATACCTAAAGGCACTTTTGTAAAACCCTCACAGATAGCTGTAGGAGGATGAACGTCTTTAGACTTTATTTTGAAGTAATGACAAAAGCCTTCTTCTCCAGCATCATCTGGGTCAGTTGGAATTCTTGTTGCATTACCACATTCATCTTCAAAGCAATATCTTATCCATGCCACGTCTTCAATCTCGGGTAAAACATACGTCCCATTTTCCTCTTGTTCTATTGTGTAGTAAGGAACATTCACGGGTTGTTCAACACCTGGTTGAGCCGTTAAAAACCCAACTTTTAATGTAATCTTATCTTGACAAGTATCTAGTACTGTAAAAGCACCCAAAGTATCAAATTCTAAAACCCTGAAAGGATTTAAAATTGGTATTGCGCCACAAGCATAAGGACCGTTACCTACTACTAATGTGTCAATATTGATCTCAACTCTAGGAGCTGATCTATCAGAATACTTTATAATTTGACCCTTGGTCAATGATTGTCCTGTACACCAATCGATGACAAACCAATCTCTCAATAATTTTATTTGCAAACCGCACTGAGGATAGTTTATATCCGTATAGCTATGCATAATATTTAAACAATGAATTCCTGAAGGATATCCTGTTTTCTCAGGTGAGATATCAAGATAAAAACTACAATCTTTGTTTTGGTCTATTTCAACAATAAAGTCGTCAGGAATTACAACATCCGATAAATTGTATTTTCTAATTTGCACAGTTTGCGTGCAAGAAGTAGTATTTTCATAATCATCTGAAGCTGTCCATACTCTAAAGATATTGAACGCAAATTCTTCATTACAGTTGAGTGATGTAGTATCATCAACAAATGTCAATACATCAATTTCAGGACAAACACTACCAAGTACTGGAGGTTCTATTAAAAAACCGTCACTAAATTCATCACAGTCAATTTGTAAAGTTGGCAAAGCACCATTAACACATCCCCAAATTTTAGGACCTATTTTGTCTTCAACAAATACAGTACTCCAACAAGCAATACCACATGGCAGTAACTCTATTTTTGCTTTAATTATTTGTCCAACATATTCTTGATCAACTTGATTAGAAGGAACAATTGGTGCTCCATACTTGTCAAACAATGTAAGTTCATAGTTAGCACCATCGTCTGGATAAACATCCAATGGTGGATTTTCCAAAAGCAGATCAACATTTATTGAAGCATAACAATCTTCGTTGATAGAAATGTTTATTTGATCATTACATGTCAGATTAATGGTCTCACATTGTGCACTTAAATTATTTGCAATAGTAACAAATAACATTGCCAAAATGATAGTCCAAAACATCTTCAAAGCTGACGTATCGAAATTATACGTTATTGCTTTAATTTTATTTTCGTTCTGTGTGTTCATAGCTTTGTAATTCTTCATTTTAATAATTCAATCTTACAGTGATGTTATTGTAAAACAATCATTTTCTTAGTTACTGTTTTTGATTCAGTAGCAATTGTATAGTACAATAAGCCGGTCGTGTTAATAGTACTACTGTTTATTTTTATTGAATTATTTCCAGCATTGTATCTGTTAGACTCAGTGTATATCAATCTTCCTGTTTGATCAGTGATTGTAAATACGACAGGTCCTTCTTTTTCTATTGTAAATATGATATCTGTTTCATCCTTAAATGGATTTGGTACATTTTGTTGTACTTCAAACGCATATGCATTTTGCAAGTCACCATTAAACTTGATCTGTTGACTGAATACAGAACCATCTCGCAAAGAATAAATTTCAGGCGCCATTGATTCTGAGTTATTGCTTAATTTGACATCAGCATCATCACCCTTAAATAACAACTCAAATAATACATCCCCAGACTTGACGTCAATAGCAGAATCAGTATTCCAACTCACAACAAACTGTCCATCCTCTACTCTATCCCACCCAACGTTTTCATTTGTCAGTTGCATAGTCATAGGAATCATCGCAAGAAGATCACTATTTAGAGCGTCAAAGGAAATTGAAAATTGAGAACCAAGAAGCTTGATGCTTTCACTGGCTACAAATTGTAATCTTTGATTTCCTTTTGAAGTTATAGAGTTAAGCACATCAACATTCAAAATACTTAATGATCTAGAATCTACATTTGAAGAATTGACATTAGAAATAACTGACGTATTCACATCTCCAATTTTTACCCCAATGAAATCCGCATTAATAACTTGTTCCTCTAGATTATCAATCTCGACATTTTCAGCAAATGGGAAAGGATTTAATTCATCAACAAATGTATAAGCAGATTCTACAAATCTCCAAGAATTGTTGTTAGGCAATTCTGTATAGAGACCAAGAATCAATTTACGTAATTCTATCAAATCAATAGCCGTAATAGTTTCAGAATTGTTAATATCTGCAGCGATTAATTTGTAAGGGGTATCAAGATTATCTAAACCTAGAATATGACGTTGAATCAAAACTAAATCCAAAGTTGAAACACCATTTAAGTAATCATCATCTTTAAATGCATCCACTTGGTAATCATTATACATTGCCAAATTGTTAAAGGCAAATTCACCCTCACTTGACATCATATCTGTAGACATTACATTTGATTCAATAGATATCTCAACATTATCAACCATTTCTAAATCTTCAGTTGTAACAGTTCCAGAAACAGAAGTAACTAAGTTACCAGTATCTATATTGTCACATACGTTATGGTTGTCCTGCAAATTAATAGTAACAATACAGTTTGATTTATTGGCTAAGCTTGGAGATAAGTTATCCCACACCCAAAGACTTAACAATACTTCACCCATGTTGCTTCCAGGATTTAAATCATCACAAGTCAAAACAGTATTGGCTAAAAATACATTCTCATCAAAAGAGAAATAAACTTGGTTGTTAGGGCAATTGTCAAAACTGCCTAAGTTTAGATCAGAAGCCCATAATTCAACCCCGGTTACATTACTGAAAGGAATTACAATTGTTCCATGGCAATAAGGCGTAGGTGGCAAATTATCAAGTATTGTAATTAATTTATCACAAGAACTTTCATTTCCACATTCATCATAAATTGTCCATGTTAACCTATGCGTTCCATATTCGAAAATACCAGAAGCATCATTACCTGCACCAGTTCTATCTATTGTCCCATTATCACCGTAATCAATCGTGTATGACCAGTTCGGACTTTCGTTACAAGCCCCAGCTATGAAATCATTGTTCGCGATTATACCATCTACTCTCACTTCGCATGAAGAAATATGAATTCCATTATCAACAGTAATAGGTCTGCAAGATTCTGCGTCTATTTGTGGTGCAATTGTATTGATCAATTTAATAACCTGCGTCTCTTCCCAAATCCTATTATTTTGACACCAGTCAACAACTGTCCACGTTCTGATCAATTTTTGACAAACACCATCAGCGATATAAAACATCAAATCCGTATGGGTAGATGTTATATTACTACAAGAAAATTCATCAGCATCCCAAGTTGGTCGACCTGTAACATCAGGACTAATGCCCTCTAGCGTACAAACTGTATTAGTAAGCGTTACCACATCTGGCCAATCAATATCATTGTAATCAAAAACATTAGAACCTCTTAGGTTAATGATTTGTGTACAAGCTCTTTTATTATCAGCCCAATCACTTGCAGTAAATGTGCGTCGAACAATACCTTGACCACACGTAGTTATATTGGGATTGTTAACCGTTTCTATAATTTCTTTTACTCCACAATTATCTGTTGCAGAAGCTTCACCAAATCTAGTAAGATCAGTCAGATCAAAATCTGATTCACAACCAATAATAGTATCAGCAGGACAAATAATAAATGGCAATTCAAATTCCATTACATTTACATTAACCATACAGAAATTGTGATTTCCTTGATTGTCAATAACTCTTAAAGCAACCATTGTTTCTCTTCCTACATCTTCACAACAGAAATTAACTTTCTGTGACCAAGAACAAGCATCTTCTAATTCAACAATATAGTAAGCTGACAATTCACTCTTTCTTTCTGCATCCCATGTACCATCTTCGTTTGCTATTACATAAACATCGCCCTTCGATTCATCAATATTACTTAATGAAGGTTCTGCTGATGCCCAATTTCTATAAGTAATAGAACTTTCCTCACTCCAATTTAAAGTAGACGTTGACACTCCTGAGAGCCCAATAAAGTAATCTACATTATTATTTATTTTATCAACCTCAGCTCTCAACCATGTATTTTCAGCTGCATCGTTAATGTTTACAATATAACCGTCGATAGCAGATGCATATCTTGAAGCTCTTCTGCCATCAACTTTATCTTTAGACAGGTAATAAGTATGACCATTATAAGTTCCAACAGTATGCAAATAATCAAACGTAGCCTCATGACATTCACATTCGTTATCCATTCTTCTAGCCACCGATTGATAGATCCCGCAATTGTCCCAACTGTGGTCATCAAAAGTACCAGGTCCAGCAATTGCCCAACCACTAGAATTCAATGCCACTACATTATTGAAATCACAAGCAGGAATTGGTTGTTCGTTGTCAATTATTTCCAATTCAGTAAAACACTCATCAGAAATATTTCCACAAGCATCACGTACTATGTATTGTATCCAGATATAGTCATTTTCAAATTCTATATTTTCAATAACATATCTATCAAGACTGTCAACAAAAGTGACCTTATCATCAACAAACGCGCCTGAAGTAGAGTTTAATCTATATTTAACGGTATAGGTATATGTGTCACATTCACCAGTAACTGTTGGCGGTGTAACTACAACATCTGCACTACATTCATGTATGTCAGTATGTACTTCATTGTTTGCAGGAGCCACACAAACTGGTGCTGTCACATCCATTAAAGTAATTATTTGAGTATGCTGAACATCAGTTAAATTACAAGCATCCCATACCGTCCATAATCTTAATATCTTTCTTGAAGAACCACAGACTGGTAAAACTTGATCCTTATATCCAATAACTAGTAAGTTAGGACAAGCAAATGCATTGCTCGAAGGGTAACCTGTACTCTCTGGAGAAGGATTTCCAGCAGAGTCTGCTATCCAAAAACTACCTGTAAGAAGAGTTGTTTGATTATTTACATTACAAACATCCAAAGATGGGTAAATCATATCTGTATCAACGGCACCCAATGTATCAGCATCAAGACCAGTGTCATAATTAAATGGCCAAGTGATCATAGAAGCATCCAATAAAGTAACATTGATATTTATTTGACAAGAAGTTTCAGCACCATTGTTAATATCAACAGCAGTCCAGGTTCTAAGCAACATGTGTGGATCAGCACAAATATCATTTGTCAAATCTTCATCTTCAAAAGATAAAATAACATCATTACAAGCATCAAAACCACTTACTAAAAAATTATCTAAAGCAGAATTATAAATTGAAGTATACTCTGGTCCAAAGTCAGGAAAACCTGTTGGACTTTCAGGAATGCTATCAAAATCAAAACATGTTGTTACAATAGGAAATTCAGCACAAAAAGGTACAATTGAAGGAATTGATTTGTCCTCCACGGTTAAGATACCCCAACACGAATTACCACCACATTCTTCGATTACTGTAATATTATAAACTTGACCGATTTGGTCTTGAGTTAACATTGGGTTGGTTAATTCTTCACCTGTTATTGAATTTACAATAACAAGTGTATAAGCATCATTATTTTCACCTTCTCCCTCTAAAATCATTTCAGGAAGAAGTTCTAGAATACAAGTATTATTAAGCGATACATTTACACTATTATTACAAGCTAAGGTTCCTACATCCGTACCTGGCACAACGACAACCAAGTCTGAATTTAAAGTACAACCACCAGCAGTATCTCCTGTAACAGTTATAGTATAGTCAACATTTGCATCAGCGAAAGTGATTGATACAGCATCAGCCATACCATCAGCTGGAAACATTGTAAAACCTGTAATAGGTGTTACAGTCCATTGCAAATTGGTATAATCAGTAGGATTGCTAATTGAGTAACTTTCCATTCCTCCTTGACATACATAAGTATCACCAAGAATTGGAATAGTATCAATTACATCTACAACAGTTACTGCATAATTAACCCCGGAAATTGTACAGCTGTTTGGATCTCCATTTTCAATTGAAATACTGTAAAATCCTGCACTTGGAAAAGATGCATCAACCTCACTCCCAGATACCGTCATTGGCGTGAATGTAGCTGCAGGAGTAGAAGACCATGACAACATTAAATCATCTGGATTAGTTGCCATATATTGAATACCAGAAGCTGCACCCGAACATAAGTAGTCAGGTCCTGAAATAGTAATGTCATCAGAAGCATCTCTAACAGTAACCCTGATATTATCATTCATTGGACACTGATTCCCAGATGTTCCTTCTGCTGTTATTATATAATTACCTGGTGTATCATATGAAACCATAAGGCTCAAATCATCAACCCCAAACGGCACAGCTGAAGTAGAACCAACGGCACTCCATGCAACACTATTATTAACCAATGAACTTGCTGTTACATCAAACAAATAATTTACAGTTTCACCTATACAAACCTCAACATCACCGGTTATGACTCCTACAGGAATTGAACAAGGACCAATAACAACATTTAAGTCATTACCAGCACCATCCAATACTGTTACAAATGGCACTTGGCCATCAATAACAAAACCTGTTAGAATGTAATCACCTGGACTTGAAGGAACAGGTATCAATTGCGTACCATTCTGAAGTGGTATGTCTGGGTTGATATTGGAATATAGATTAATAACATTGTCAACTGTCAAAATTTCATTGACTGAAGCACCAGTTACGGTAATCTCAAAACCTAAGATCGCACTTGCATTACTGGAATCGCAAAAGCAATCGAAATTTCCGGTTGCGCTTTGTGCATGTAATCCAGTTGTGCCTAAGATTAGTATCAGGAAGATCCTGAACATTGTCTTCGATACTTGATTAAAAATAGAATTTTTCATTTGTCGTGTATTATGTATTCGTTTTTTGCTCTTAAAAGCAATTTGACTTGGATATACCAAGCTCTTTTGTATCAGGGCTATAAAACCAAGAACCAAACCAAAACAGGGTTCATATTACATGTATATTTAATGTGTTTTCATATTACATTTTTGTGTAATGCATAAAGATTTAACACTCACTGATTAGTGCAAAACACACATGAGAAAAAATTATCATGTTTTTTAAAGAAAAATCTTAATTTTAATGGCGACGCAACGAAATGATCAATTTATAGATAGTAATTAGTATAATATAATAGCTAAACAACCATGCAAAAATCACTTCTTTTCAAGATCTCCTACTACAGTTTTTTACTCTTATCAACCTCATTTCTTAATGCTCAAACTTGTGAAATATCAAATGTTTTTGCTAAAGCATATGAATGTAATGATGATGGAAGCTTTCTAATTGATGTCACTTTTGATGTAGTTAATCCCGGAAATTTGGGATTTTCAATTAAAGAGAATGGAATGGCATATATTGATACATTGGCTTATGGCCAAAGTACATATACAATTGGGCCCTTTTTTGGAGACTGCACCACTTATTACACATTTGCTATAGTTGATAACGCCAATAATAACTGTAAAGGATTCTATACTTTTAATGAACCCGTTTGTTGCAGCACCTCTGATTGTGATATTTCAGTATCTAATATAACATTGAGTGATTGCGACTCAAGTGGTTATCGAACACTTATGTTTGATGTTGAAAATGTTGGAAACTCAACCTTAGGTTTTGATTTATTATATAGGAACGCACCAGTAACAACCTTTAATTATGGGAACAATCCTTATAGTATTTCTATCCCAGGAGTAACTTATGTTCATGAATTAGTAATCAAAGACAGAGCTGATCCAATATGCAGAGCATTTTTAAACATAGAAAACAATGATGATTGTTCTGGTTTTGAACATTGCGAATTTTTAAATATAAGGACATCCCATGAATTTGTATGTACGAGTGATACCACCTATTTAGCATATACATATTTTGATTATGATGGAGAAAGTGATAGTATTTATCTTGTATTTAACAATTCAACAGCTGAAGCATTTAGTATAAATGAGAATCCCATATTACTAGGGGAATTCCTTGTAAGTAATGAATTGTTTGAATACTATCTGCATGATCAAAACGATGTATTCTGTTTTACCGGCTCTGAATGGAATGATGCTCCAGATTGTTCAAATTATGAAAATTGCGATATTTCAAAAGTGTTTGCCGAGGCCCAAGAGTGTAATGTTAATGGTTTATTTTATGTAGACATCGAATTCATATATTCTGGAATTGGCAATAAAGGATTTGAGATCAGGGGCAATGGTGTGAGTTATGGCGACACCTTCCAGTATGGGCAAACATTCTACACCGTGGGCCCTTTAGAAGGAGATTGCTATACTCTATTTGAATTTGTCGTCATTGACAATGTTAATCCAGAATGTAATGCTTTTTATGAATTTGAAGAAACAGTCTGTTGTGTTGATGTAATTGAATGCGATATAAGAGATATCCAAGTTGATTCATTTACATGTAATGATGATGGAACATATGGGTTGATTTTAAATTTTGTCTATGAAGGCAACACCAATGACTTCTTTGATGTCTGGGCTGGAAATGATTTTATAGGTTTTTACAGATATGATGCACTCCCGATCTTTATAGATACATTCTATGCCAGAGACGTTGAATATGATTTGATAAGAATTTGTGACAATGACAATGATGCTTGTTGTGCAATTCATGAATTTATAGGCCCAGATTGTGATGAAGAAGAAAATTGTGGCATATATGATGTGTTTGCAGAAGCACATGAGTGTACAAATGATTCTTTATTTTATGTGGATATAGAATTCCAATCTGAAAACGTTGGAATCAATGGATTTGAAATAAGAGGAAATGGTGTCAGTTATGGTGACACCTTCCAATATGGGCAAACATTCTACACAATTGGTCCTCTAGAAGCAGATTGTGAAACGATTTATGAATTTGTAGTGATTGACAATGACAATTCTGATTGCCAAAATGAATACAACTTTGATGCACCTATATGTTGTGGCGAAGAATTAATTTGCAACATCCGAGACATAGTAGTTGATTCATTCTTTTGCAATGAAGATGGCACTTATGGTTTGGTGTTAAATTTTGTTTACGAAGGCAACACCAATGACTTCTTTGATGTTTGGGCTAGTGACAACTATGTTGGATTCTACAGATATAATGATCTTCCTGTCTTTATAGATACCTTTTACCCTAGAGATGTCGAATATGATTTGATTAAAATATGTGATAACGACAATGATGCGTGTTGTGCTATACATGAATTTATGGGACCTGATTGTGATGAAGAAGAAAATTGTGGCATTTATGAGGTGTTTGCAGAAGCACATGAGTGTACCAGTGATTCTTTATTTTATGTGGATATAGAATTCCAATTTGAAAATATTGGGAGCAATGGATTTGAAATTAGAGGCAATGGGGTAAGTTACGGTGATACCTTCCAATATGGGCAAACATTCTATACTATAGGTCCTTTAGAAGGTGATTGTGAAACGGTTTATGAATTCGTTGTGATTGACAATGACGATCCTGATTGCCGCAATGATTACAGTTTTGTAGAACCAATATGTTGCGGTGAAGAAATTGTTTGTGACATCCGAGACATAGTTGTTGATTCTTTCTTTTGCAATGACGATGGCACCTATGGTTTGGTGTTAAATTTTGTTTATGAAGGCAACACCAATGACTTCTTTGATGTCTGGGCTGGAAATGAATTTGTAGGTTTTTACAGATATGATGCACTCCCGATCTTTATAGATACATTCTATGCCAGAGACGTTGAATACGACTTGATAAGAATTTGTGACAATGACAATGAAGACTGCTGTGCAGGGTTGGAATTTTTGGGACCAGATTGCGATGACATTATTGACAGTGTTACAGATAGACCAATTAATAGACTTGATATTTATTCTAACAATAAAAAGTTATTTATAAATGCTGAAACTGAAATAAATTATTCTGTTTCGATTTACAACTTGAACGGACAGCTCATCTCTAAATCTGTTGCTCAAGGAGATTTGATAAAATCAACAGAAGTACCAGATGGTGTTTACTTGGTTAAAGTATTTGATTTGAAAAACGGAGGTTTTGTGAGTAAGTTGCTTTACTTCTAAATGAAGATGTTTGACGTTAAACTGTTTTCGTGTAACGTCAAACATTTTTTAAAAAATAAGTTATTAATTCTTTTTAATACAGATTATAAAAATCAATTTCAAGTGATACTTTTGATCAAAAGATCAAAGCATAAGCCAACGTTATGAAAAGTTATGCTCCAGCTTTTTTGATATTCTTTGCGCCTCGCCCTTCCAAATATTTTATGATTTTATCACGTTGATCACCTTGGATAATTATCTCCCCGTCTTTTTGAGAACCACCAACACCGCAATGCGATTTTAGCGCTTTTTCAATATCTTTCATCATTGTGTTGGTCATCTTCAGACCTCTGATAATTGAAACTGACTTACCACCTCTACCCTTCTTTTCTAAATGCACTCGAATCGTAGATTCTGAAATAAAAATATCCGCACCTTTTAATTTGGGCTTAGGCATCTCCGGAGCATTTTCTGGATTGCCCATCGATTGCAATTCATCCCAACTTATTGTCTTTTTTTTATTCTTTGCCATGAAGCGAAAATACTTTTTCGAGTTTGTAATACCTAGTTATTAATACTAATAATTGAGATACTGATAAATAAGTTCACATTTTAAAAGAATTCTATGTCTACACAGCATGAGAAACTATCTTAACTATGTTAGCTGAAAACTCTCTTTACTTTGAGTAAAAATCTTAGATTCAGGATAATACCTAAGGTCACCTCACTTTTTACTAACTAAAAATGTCTCTTAAACTCTCACCTTTAACATTCTCCAAGCACCTTGCATATCTTTTCGAAATTCATGTTTGAGCTTTCGCTCTATTAAATATGACTCCAGTTCTACATGATACAAATCACTTGTCTCAAAATAAATCGCCCCTGACGCTTTGGTTATATGTGATATATTATCAATTATATTTTTATAAAATATTAAAGGATCCGTTCCTTCTACAAAAAGTGCGATATGTGGTTCATGTGCCAAAACATTCTTGCCCATCCGTTCATCTTCATCTTGTAAGATATAAGGAGGGTTGCAAAAAACAATATCAAACTTTTCACTTTGGTTTCCCCACTTATATTTTAAAACATCAATCAGTTTAGCATTTACATTTACATTATATTTTTTCGCATTTGATTGAACACATTCTATAGCTTTAGGGCTGATATCCCAGGCAACTCCATGGCTATTATTCAGTTCCAATAAACTTGATATTAATATACACCCACTCCCACTTCCAATATCTAAAATGGATAATTCTGAAAGGTTTTTATAATCTGAAACAGCCCAGTAAACAAGCTCTTCTGTTTCTGCCCTAGGAATAAGTACTTCATTATTGAGGTAAAACTCATATCCATAAAAAAAGGATAGTCCCACAACATATTGTACTGGTACGCCAGATTTTAATTCATGCATATCTTCTACAAACCTGCCCTCTGTTATTGACTCGTTCATA
>CAJQRD010000007.1 GCA_905480605.1 uncultured Saprospiraceae bacterium
TCTTCGTTCATTTTCCAGTCGCGTTGCATTTCGTTGCGGATTCGGTTTTTGTCGTGCATCGCCTGCGACATTTGGCTGGCGAGTAATGTGAAATACGACTCGTATTGCGCGGCGAGGCTGTTTCGCTGTGCCGCACACAAATTTTTCCGGTGCTCAGTTTGCCTGCCATTCAATTGGCTGTTGTCAATGGCAATGTCGAGCCAGCCACGGCGCTTGAAAAGCCGACGCAGAAGAAGCTCAGCAGCCCGTTTCAGATGAGTACTACTATATAGTAACCGACAAGTGTACGGAATGTGTGGGCTTCCATGATGAACCACAATGTGCCGCGGTATGTCCTGTAGATTGCTGTGTAGACGATCCCGATTGGCGTGAAACGGAAGCAGAATTATTAGCAAAAAAAGAACAAATGCACCTATAATGAGCATGATAGCACAAATAGAAGTAGAGAAGTCAAAGCAATTCATGGGGCATAATGGAGCGATTTATACGCTTGAAACGGCATCTGAAAATCATTTGTTTTTTTCCGGTAGCAGTGATAATCTGGTCGTAGAATGGAATATGAAAAATCAAGGGCAAAACAAAGTTGTTGCTAAGTTACCTGCGAAAGCTATGGCATTGAAATATGTTCTGGATAGAAATATATTACTTATTGGCCAGTCATTAGGAGGCGTTCATGTAATCGACCTAAACAAGAATGAAGAAGTAAAACTGTTACAACTTCATCAGCAATACATTTATGATATCCACTACCTTCCCGAAAAAGAATGCTTTTGGGTAGCAGCTGGTGACGGTACACTTTCAGTTTGGTCAATAAATGATTTTTCATTGATTACCGCATTAAAACTTTGCGATCACAAAATACGAAGTATAGGTTTCAACAGTGTTTTGAAAGAAGCTGCGATTGGATGCGGAGACGGTTCAATTCGGATTCTTGACTTTGAAACCTTTGACGAAAAGAAAATTCTTAAGGGGCATATTGATGCCTTTTCGGTAAATGCAGTAAGCTATCATCCAAACGGTAAATACCTTTTATCCGGTTCGAGAGATGCTTATTTAAATGTATGGGATATTGAAAACGATTATGCTTTAGTCCATCATATCCCTGCCCATAACTACGCCATTTACAGCATCGTTTTCAGTCCTGATAAAAAGTTTTTTGCTACGGAAAGCAGAGATAAAACCCTTAAAATATGGAATGCCGAAAACTTTGACTTGCTGTTACGTATCGATAAAATGCAACATGAAGGACATAGGCATTCGGTAAATAAACTTTTATGGAGTGATTTTAATAATTACCTAATTTCAACCGGTGATGATAAAGCTATCATAGTATGGGAAATTGTCAATTATAACACCACACCCAAGGTGCAAGAGGTAATTGGGAAAAATGCTTAAAATTAATACTAGTTCAAATTTAGATTATGTCAGAAATAATTGAAGTAGAAAGAAAATATACTAAGAAACCCAATTGGCTTCGTGTAAAACTGCCGATAGGAAAAGAATATGCCGAAGTAAGACAAATCGTATCCGAGCATAAATTGCATACGATATGTGAGAGTGGTAGTTGTCCTAACATGGGTGAATGTTGGGGAAACGGAACGGCTACCTTTATGATACTGGGGAACACTTGTACAAGATCATGCGGATTTTGTAATGTACATACTGGTAGACCTTTGCCTGTTGACCAGGAAGAACCTAAAATGGTTGCCGAATCTATTCGCCTAATGAAATTGAAACATGCTGTAATAACTTCGGTTGATAGAGATGATTTGAAAGATGGAGGTTCTATGATATGGGAAGAAACCGTAAATGAAGTGAGAAAATCATCTCCAGGAATTACCATGGAGACACTTGTGCCAGATTTTCAAGGTAAATGGGAAAACCTTCAACGCATTATTGATGTGCATCCCGAAATAGTGTCGCATAACCTTGAAACCGTACGCAGATTAACGAAACAAGTTAGGGTACAGGCAAAGTACGACAGAAGCCTTGAGGTTCTCAAAAGATTAAAGGAAGCTGGCATGAAAACCAAATCGGGTATTATGCTGGGTCTAGGTGAAACAGAAGAAGAAATATACGAAACTATGGACGACTTGAGAAACGTCGGCGTTGATGTTTTAACTATTGGACAATATCTACAGCCCAGTAAAAAACATTTGGTGGTTATAGAATTTATTAAGCCCGAAATATTTGCAAAGTACAAAGCAATAGGTTTAAATAAGGGCTTTCGCTTTGTTGAAAGTGGACCATTAGTAAGGTCATCATATCATGCAGAAAGACATTTGTTTTAATAAATAAAGTTGATTTGGCATTCACTCTTAAAAACAAAATTAAAATGGCTAAAACAAAAATTACAGTAAACAGCAACGGTTCCTTGAGAATAGAAAGTGATTTTGAGATTGTAGATAAAAATGGAAATGTATATGATTTAGCAGGAAGAGAGGTGCTTTCACTTTGTCGTTGTGGCATTTCTAAAAACAAACCTTTTTGTGATGGAGCTCATAACGGGCTCTTTGAACATGAGGCTCTTGCATTTAATTTACCTCCTAGAAGATAATACATTAAATAAGCAGTATGTCTGGCGTTGATATAAATTTTGATAATTCTTTTCAAGAACGACCTGCCTTTCTACACGAAAATGTTGAACCAACGCCATTGAAGGAGCCGACACTTATTCATGTTACGGCGTTAAAAACGACCTTAGGCTTGAATCACTTAGTGATCCCGGTTTGCAGAAATGGTTAAATAGAGAAACCAAATAGATCCAAAGTGCTGGATTATGTAAACGTAGTGAGACAAGATAATATGACACGATTCGGGGATAAGAAGTGGGGGAAATAAACATAAAAAATGAGAAAATGACACTAACAAAAAATATAGAAGAAGTAGTCCTTTTTGATGTTCATGAAATTCGAAAAGATTTCCCTATCCTTTCGCGAGAGGTGAACGATAAGCCATTAATTTATTTCGATAACGGAGCTACTACACAGAAGCCCAGACAGGTGATTGATGCCATTGTAAAATATTACACCATGCAGAACGCCAACATTCACCGTGGAGTTCACCGCATGAGTCAGGATGCAACCGATGAATACGAAAATGCTCGTATTACGGTTCAAAAACATATAGGTGCTAAACATGAAAACGAAATTATTTTCACACGAGGAACTACGGATAGCATAAATCTAGTTGCCACTGCATTTGGGAAAAAGTATGTGAATGTTGGCGACGAGATTATCGTGAGTGAGATGGAACATCACAGTAATATTCTACCGTGGCAACAGTTATGCGAAGAAAAAAATGCCGTACTGAAAGTTATTCCAATAACGGACAGTGGGGAATTGCGGATGGACGAATACAAAAAACTACTTTCTGAAAAAACAAAGCTGATTGCCATTACTCACGTGTCAAACACGCTCGGCACGGTAAATCCGGTAAAGGAGATGATTGCTATCGCTCACTCGAAAAGCATTCCAGTCCTTGTAGACGGAGCCCAATCAATCCCTCATTTAAAAGTGGATGTACAGGATTTAGATGCTGATTTTTATTGCTTTAGCGGGCACAAAGTGTATGCTCCAACAGGAGTAGGTATTCTTTACGGCAAAGAAGAATGGCTTAAAAAACTGCCGAACTATCAAGTGGGAGGTGGAACCATTAAAACAGTTTCATTTAATAAATCAGAATACGCAGAATCTCCTCTCCGATTTGAGGCAGGTACTCCGAATATTGAAGGAGCAATTGGCCTGGCAGTGGCACTGGATTATATCAATGCACTCGGTCTTAAAAACATTGCTGCTTATGAAGATGAACTGCTAGAATATGCTACAGAAAAACTTTCTGCCCTTGATAATTTACAGATTATCGGCACAGCAAAAGAAAAAGCAAGTGTAATTTCTTTTGTGGTGGAAGGCATCCATCCACTGGACATAGGAATACTCCTTGATGCACAAGGAGTCGCAATACGAACTGGACACCACTGTACGCAACCAATAATGGCACATTATCAAATACAAGGGACTATTCGTGCAAGTTTTTCATTTTATAATACAAAGGAAGAAATAGATATTTTCGCTAACGCGATTGTTAAATCAATTAAACGGATAAATCAAAAATGATACAGATGCAAACAATAGAAAATACAGAGCAGGAAATCGTTGAAGAATTTGCAGAGTTTGAGGACTTGTTTGACAAATTTGGGTACCTAATTGATTTAGGGAAAAATTTGAAAACATTAGATGAATCACTGAAAACGGATAACTGTATGATAAAGGGATGCCAGGCGCATGTGTGGCTATATAGTGAATTAAAAGACGGAAAAATTATTTTTCAGGCAGATGCGAATGCAGATTATGCGAAAGGACTTGTTGCCATGATGATTCGTGTACTTTCAGGACATACACCTGATGAAATTATTAATGCACCACTTAATTTTATTGAAAAGATAGGATTTAAAAGTATGCTTTCGATGAAACGTGCCGGAGGATTGGAGAGCATGATAAAGCAAATGAAACTTGATGCGATGGTCTACAAAGCAAAATCTTCAAATACTTTCTTAACCCAATAAAAAATTGAATTAAATCCTGGTAATTATCGGGAGTAACGCTTTATAGAAATAGAGAATATGCAACACACCAAATAATACAATCCTATTTACAATAATGAAACCCACCCTCTTATACCGTTGTTTGTATGCCTAAAAATAACTGGAGTATAAATTACTTAGGTTTTAAATCAGCTTGAAGTTGGGTTAAAAACTGTCTGTTGCGCTATTCTTCTGTTACGTTCTTTGTTCCATTCATTAACCAATTAAAATTCCGATAACCACAAGCATAGATTCGCTAATAGATTATAGAAGCTACTTACTATACCTGTTTTCGGTCCGTAATCGTCGCCTAATTTTTCTAAAGAATATTATCAGGTTTTTTTTGTTCTAATGAAGGCTAACGTTTAGTATATGGCAAGTAGGGCAGTAGAAAGCGATAAATTTTCAGGTTTGCACTGAGCCAAAGCGTTGTATTTTGTTTTTAATTTATTCATTCTTAAAAGCCAAATCAACGATTTGGCGGTGTTGGTAAATAGCACTGAACTTTCTTGAACCACCGAACGCCCTATTTGCTATATACCGTGTTGGGCAATCGTTTTTATTTTGTGTCCGGCAATTTTAGAGTCATTCCTTCTCCTAAGGTCAAACCGTCAACATGTCCAGCTATTTTATTGTCAACTGTTTTTACATGTATGTGCATGTTGGTTGTATGATGTGTGAAAATTGCATGATGTGAATCGGAATAGAATCCTAACATTTCAACTTGTCTATTCTTTATTGTTCCATTAAGTCCAGAGCTTATGTGTTTTTCATGAGAATGCTCTGTATCTCCATCTTTCCAGTTGATTACGTGCCAGTCAAATGACTTAGGCGTACCCTCTATTAAAAATGGAAATGGTTTGTCTATTTGTATCTGATTTTCTTTAGCAGCTTGTTCTATATAACTTTCTAATTGCTCATAGATCACGACAGTATTAGGGATGTTAATTGATTTCCATTTACTAACTGATGCATATACAAGAAGCGTTGCTTTTTTACTAAATGAGTTGTCAAAGGTTAGGACACTGTCAACAACCATTGTGTTGAATGGCTTACTATCAAATATTTGGATTTCACCTTTGAGGTTTTCAAGTGCGCCAAGCGCGTAGAAATGTTCAGAAGTTTCAAAGTCATTCAAATCAGCTTTTGCGGAGACATCCCCTTTATGCATCATATTTTTTAACGCACCTTTATACTCCACTTTGAATTTATTTGTCTCCTTATCAGCTGTTTCCTTTTTGTCTGTTCCACATGAATTAATTGAAATTACTGTTAGTAGTAATAATATATATTTCATAATTTTCATTTTAATGTTGCCCAACGGTTAGTATATGAAAAGTAGGCGATTTCGAAGCACGAAACTTTCGGCTAAGTACAAACTTTGATACGAGCCAAAACCCTTGAGTTTACTACTGTTTCGCCTATTTTTTATATACATTGTTGGGCGTTCGTTATTCTTTTTCCGCATACTTTATTGTCAACTCGTCTTCTGAATCAAAAATTGTCAATGCGTGTTTTATCTTCTCAAATTTTCCAATGTTGTCAATATTCCCTTCAATGAAATATGTGTCGTTTATTGGAACTGCTTGTCTCGGATTTCCTTCTTTTGGATTCTTTGTTAAGGTTATCTTTTCTGCCAAGTCAGTCGTGAAAAATGTTTCTGGTTGCAATTCAAAAAGTTGCTTGAAAACTTCTACATATAATTTTGCAACTTGATTAACTTCAATTTTTTGGTCGAAGAAAATCGCATACTCCAATTTTTTAAATTTTGGGTCTTCTGCTTCAAAAATGTTCACTTCATTGTTTTCATCTCTTTCTTCTAATTCGATTTGTGGCATTTGCCAAATTTTCAAAAATCGTTCAGCAAGAAGGTCAAAACGTCTTTCGATTTCTGCTTTATCCCACTTTTCGGAAATTGATAAATATTTGTTTAGCCACAATCGACTGTCTTTGTATCCTGCATTTTCCAAATCCCTTTTAAAGACAAACGGTTTATTACCAAGTTTCCCGTTATTGCCTGATAAAGTCAAATTACCAATTGTGTTTAAATAGGTTTCTTTGATTAGGTTGTATTCATCTGTTCCTAAATCAACTTTCCATTTTGGGTCAGGGTTTTGTGGGAAAATATGTTCTATGGTTATATCTGCGTTACCTTCAATTATTACTGGTTCGTTATTTTCAAAATTCTCAAGTCGTTCAAGTAGGTAAGTTCTGTTTTTGGATTTTATGTTGTAAACATCTTTTAGTTTAAGGCTTTCAATAACTTCTTTGTTTTTTGGAAAACGTTGTGAGCCTGGTCTTTTTAGTAACCATTTTTGCAAGGACAACAAATAATCGTCTTTATCCACTTTTTCGTAAAGTGTCATAAATATTTTGTTCAGTGCGTTTGTTGGCAAACCAACAATAAATCTTCTCCAAGCAAAGGATTGTATGAAATCTAAAACTTTTATAAATGTTGCTTTGTCAATTACGTTTTCTGAATAATCTTCATAAACTTTCATTAAAAACGGATAAGCCACATTTATTTCAAGTCTGTTTATATATTCAAGTTGTAATTTTATGTCTTTGTCCGTCTCGTTCTTTGGATTGAGAAGTTTATTGTAGAACTTAACAAGCGATTTAATTGGCGAAAGATTAGCTTCTAATTCTTGCAAATCTGTGGTTGGAAACTTTGTTTTAAATTCTAAATAAACTTTGCTTTTGTTCGGAATTTTGTTGTTGACTAAAGTCAGATAATCTCTTATAAAATCAGAAACTTTACTTGTATTTAAGATTTCATCTTTCGCAAGTTTCTCAATGATTTCCCAATAGTTGTTATAAATCTTGTTCTGGTCTCTACGGTTGAGACCCATTAAGATATAGTTTCTAATTAAGTCTGCTTGTGATAATTCAAGACCTGTTGAGTTTAAACTTTCAAAAATTCTTTGAGGGTCATCTTTTTCTCTGTCAAGCGAAATTTCTACAAACATCAGTTTTGCAAGTCCTTTCAATACGAACTCAAAATTTTCTTCAGTTATCCTGCTTTTAAAGTAGTTAAAATTGTCAATTACCTTTGAGAAGTCACTAAACTCTTCATCCTTATCACTTCTTAAAAGGTATTTTATTGCTTTGTCGTTATTTTCAGTTGGTCGAAGTTTTAATTTTTCTTCTTCGGGTGCAAACTTGTTAGTGAGATATGTTTCTGAAATTTCGGCTTCAAGTCCTTTGTCTCCAGTTTCAATTGCCAAACGATAAAGAGCTAAATAAATTAAAGTCAAAGTAGTCAATCTTTGCTGTCCGTCAATTACAGTCAATTCTTTAATTCGTGAAGAAGTATAAACATCATCGTGAACGTAAACTACACTACCAATAAAATGAGCATTCATTTTATTACTTGTTCCGACTTCCAAAATGTCGTCTAAAAGTTGTTTGCATTGACTTGTCGACCAATCGTAATTTCTTTGGTAAACTGGAATTACAAATTGGGTTTTATTTGAAGATAAAAAGTCTTCTACTTTGGTTTCGTTTGCTTTCATTTGTTCAGTTCAGTTCTTGTTTCTACGGTTGTTTTTAATGACGCCCAACGCTGGTGTATCTGGCGTCACTGCGAGCGGAGCGGAGCAGTTATGATCATGATCACAATCTGTTATGCATATTCTTTATAATCAAGTAAGAACAACTTTTTTAGTATTCATAAGTGAAGCATTTTTGAATTTTCTATTATCTAAATGTTTCAACTTATAAGTTTTATTAAAGGCTTCCTGACTTAAGCTAAAATACTTTGATAATCTTCGAATAGTTTGTTTTGATAAACCAGTTTGATAATTTAACATCTTTGAAATTGTACCTTTAGATAAATTAAGAATACTAATCAAATCTTTAGATTTTAACCCATGTTCTATCATAAGGCTTTTCAATAATTTAACAGGATCCAAATCTGGTAAACTATAATTTTCATCATCCCATTTTTCTATAAGCAACGTGATAAGTTCAATTTTATCGTTATCTGACTTACGACTCTTAGCCAAAAGCTCCTCAAGGTCTTTACAATAATTGTTGTATTGCCTTTCTGACTTAATAATTTTGTATTTAAGCTTCTCTCCCATTCTAATATTTATTTACTTTGTATTGAAGATTTTTATCGCATAATTTCGTGTACTCTGAATGTGTTCCTATCCAATTAATAAACAAATGAATATTCTCCTTTCCAAAGTAGAAGTTACATATTAATCTATAATGATTTCCACCAATATTGAATACTATTCGATTTGAACTCTTGCCAAGAATATCCGCAGATTTAAAAGTATTGAAAATATCATTAGTATTTGACCAATTTGCACTTTTGAGCTGATTCATCCAAATATCAAAGTACACTTTACTATTCTGATTGCTTTTGATATATTTTAATATTGTGTTTCTCTT
>CAJQRD010000008.1 GCA_905480605.1 uncultured Saprospiraceae bacterium
GAATTTTTCTATTGAAAAATCCACCCCTCTCTATACTAAAGATGGGAAAAGGCAGCGCATACTTTGTTCTTTTTCTGCTTGAGAGAACTGGTACACTCACCCCAAATTTTTCTATTGAAAAATCCACCCCTCTCTATACTAAAGATGGGAAAAGGCAGCGCATATCTTGTTCTTTTTCTGCTTGAGAGAACTGGTACACTCACCCCGAATTTTTCTATTGAAAAACCCACCCCTCTCTAAACTAAAGATGGGAAAAGGCAGCGCATACCTTGTTCTTTTTCTACTTGAGAGAACTGGTACACTCACCCCGAGTTTTTCTATTGTAAAACCCACCCCTCTCTAAACTAAAGAGGGGAAAAGGCAGCGCATACTTTGTTCTTTTTCTGCTTGAGATAACTGGTACACTCACCCCGAATTTTTCTATTGAAAAATCCACGCCTCTCTAAACTAAAGAGGGGAAAAGGCAGCGCATACTTTGTTCTTTTTCTGCTTGAGATAACTGGTACACTCACCCCAAATTTTTCTATTGAAAAATCCACCCCTCTCTATACTAAAGAGGGAAAAAGGCAGCGCATACCTTGTTCTTTTTCTACTTGAGAGAACTGGTACACTCACCCCGAATTTTTCTATTGAAAAACCCACCCCTCTCTAAACTAAAGAGGGGAAAAGGCAGCGCATACCTTGTTCTTTTTCTGCTTGAGAGAACTGGTACACTCACCCCGAATTTTTCTATTGAAAAATCCACCCCTCTCTATACTAAAGAGGGGAAAAGGCAGCGCATACTTTGTTCTTTTTCTGCTTGAGATAACTGGTACACTCACCCCGAATTTTTCTATTGAAAAATCCACCCCTCTCTAAACTAAAGAGGGGAAAAGGCAGCGCATACCTTGTGTCATCCTGTCTCTTAGTTTTACATCATGTAACTTTTGCCATACTTCACTTTCAAATGGGTTTGGTGAAAATTTGTAAATAATAATCAGTTCGTTATTTTATTTGGAAAGATATTGTTCTGTTTTGACATTTAAGGTCATTGCTTTGAGATTGAAAAATGCTTCTAAGGTATTGACTGCTCCTTTAAAAGATGATACTATTTTATTGCTTTTTGTTTTTTCAATTGTTTCTGTTTTTTTTTTCGATGCCGTCATTTCCTGAACGATCTTCTATGCGTATCAGCCCATGAAAATATTTTTGAAGACCATCAGCTAATTCACTTTCACTTAGTTCCAAATTACGCTCTATTTTTCAAGCGAAAACATATGACCATAAAACTTCAGAGTCTTTTACTGCTCAGCCTCTTGGAAATCTAACATCTTTTTTATTTCTTGGATTTAGCTCTATTGATTTTTGATAATTCTCAATGGCTTTTGGTTTGTTTCGAAATAGCATAATTGCTTCGGCATAACTGTCATAAGCATTTGATGAACCAGGAAATGCTTCTACATTTAATTTGAATATTGACAATGCATCACTTGAATTTCCCACATGTAAAATTTCATGCCCAAAAAAAATATTTCATTTTCATCAGTATCGAAATCTTTAGGATTAGTGATTTGTATCCGTTTACATCTCCAGAGTATTCTCTGGTTCGAATTTTTTCTTTGGTATTTCCAATGTGCATTTCGCAGATAATCCAACCGTAGCCATAGGATTGTCCCCAAGCGGGTATATGCTTCTTAAAAATTAGATGCAAGTATTTCTTAGGCAATAATATGTGCGAATACAGAGCCTGGTCCCAAAGAAATTGATTTTCAACTGTAGAGAAGATTCCTTTGGCAGAAATGCTCATACGAACAAAGTTAAGTCATAACAGCTTTGTTATCCATTGTGTAAGTGTCTTTGACTCCGCGATCTAGATATCGTTTGCTTAATCCTTAAAAACCTCGATATCTTTTTGTGCAACAATAAGATCTGTAAACTTGCCTTTAAAACGAGTAGCTTTGACTAAGTGATTGTCAATCCAATGATAATTGCCTCCTCTTGGCTTCCCCATAAGCATACCATGATACTTAAATCCAAATTTATCTAACCAAGCTTCGGTAATTTCTCTATGATTCTCTGTTCTTGATGTGAAAAAAGTTATAATATGGCCATCATCGTACCATTTATTTAATATTTCCAAAGCATCGGGATATAATTCAGCGGTTATCATACGGTGGGGTTCTTCATTTGGAATATCATCACAAATGGTACCATCAATATCGATAAGATAATTTTTGACATCATTAGAAAGCTGAGGGCTCAATAAATTTCCGTCTTTGTCTTTTAACTCCTGTAACTCATCAGACATAATACTTCTTTTGAATATTTTAAATCACTGAGCATCAAAATTAGTTAAAACTAAGATAGTCAGTTGGATTAATAGCTTTTCCGTTGTTCCATAATTCGAAATGTACATGAGGTCCGGAGGTTAATTCACCCGTATTTCCAATTATTGCAATGGCCTCCCCCTTTTTAACAAAATCTCCAGTTTTTTTCAATAGCACTGAATTGTGCTTGAAAATAGAGACCAAGTTGCCTTTGTGCTGCACACTTATTGTATTACCAGTTTTATCTGACCAATCAGAATTAATGATCACACCATCAAGAATATTTAAGATTGGTGTTTTTTCTGGTGCAACAATATCAACTCCGTAATGATTTGATTCTGAATCAAACCCTGAGCTGATTTCTCCTTTGAGTGGAATGCAAAAATAGAAATGTTCTAAAGATAATGTATTAGAAATTGTATTATTTTTTTGCCATTTTGTTGAAAAATTATTAAAATTATCGACATTGAACGTTGGACCATCAACAGAAATGCCGCTAGGGTTTAGAAGTTTTTTAAATCCTTCAGTATAAATCTTTTGAGCATCAAGAGATTTTTCAAGTATTTCAATCTTGTGATTCAGTTCAACATAAATTTTGTTATTATTTATTTCGGCATAGCCAGGAATTGTATAGCGCAAAGGTGTAAATGCAAATAGTGAGAACGTTATACCTGAAACCAATAAAATACTTGCTACAATCCATGTAATAAGCCCAAATATGGTAAATTTTGAGCTTCGAACCTCTCTTAAAGTATCATCTTCAATTACAACGAATCTGTATACTTCAGTGAGTTTTTTTTGTTTATTTCCTCTTTTATCTTGTGGTTCTGCCATTCTTATGTTTATTTATCGCAATTAGGCATTCTTTTTGACAAAATCTTTATATAGTTTTGCTATCAATTTTATAATAAAATCGGGCTAATTCAGTTATTATCTAGATAAATTGTGATTAATCTGAGCACATTTATAAGATATAAGAGAATTGAGACCTAAAATAAGGGTGAAAAATGCTACTTTTTTATTAAGTACACCATCAATTACTCAATATTTGAACAAAGCTAGTTTAAAATTAATTTAAAATCATTCAGAGATATCATTCTGAATTTTTAAAATAAGTATTCCATTGAAAAAGATAAATATTACAATATTCCTTTTTGCATTTGCCATTGTTTTTTCTGCTTGTTCCTCGAGGAAGAAGAAAAGTGAAGTCAAAGGTTTTAAAAAGTTTTATCATAACACGACTGCTAAGTTTAACGGCTATTTTAATGCTGAAGAACTTATGAAAGAAAGTATGGTGACACTTCAGGACATGAATGTCGACAACTACAATAAGATTCTTAGTGTTTACGATTATGTGAATATCGATAATAACCAAGCTGTTAAAGCAGACATGGATAAGGCCATAGAAAAATTGTCAACTGTTGCAACGATTCATGAGGTTAGTAACTATGTTGATGATTGTTATTTGAATATTGGTAAAGCTCAATTTTACAAACAAGATTATATAGCTGCTGAAGAAACATTCATATTTTTTGAAGAAGTTTTTGACCCCCGTAATCCATATGGAAAAGCATATGATAGCAAGGCCTATAAAAAGAAATCAAGCGGAAGAAAAACCAAGAAGGAAGTAAAACAAGCTCGGAAAGAAAAAGAAGCTGTTAAAGAAGAACGAAATGAAATAAAAAAGGAAAAAGTAAAAAAACAAGAGGATATAAGAAAAGAAAAGGATAAGGAAAGAAAAGAAAAAGTAAAGGCAAGAAAGAAAGCGAAAAAGGAAAGGGAAAAAGAAAAAAGGAATAAAAAGAAAAATAAGAAGAACAAAAGCAGTTCTAGCAAGAAAGAATCTGCAAGTAAAGACACTGCCAAAGCTGCAACTAAGAAAGCAGTGCCAGTACCATTGACTCCAGAACAAGAGGCGTTGTTAGCTCAACAAGAAGCTGAGGCAGCAGTCCTAGAAGAGGAAGCTAAACGTAGGAAAAAAATAGAGGAGGAAAAGAAGCTCAAAAAGGAAAAAGAGGATGAGAAATATAAGAACCAAGGTGAGGGTGGTGTTTTCAAAAATAAATCAGCTTATGTTGAAGGATTGTACTGGTTGGCTCGTACATATATTGAAACAAGAAGATATACTGCCGCAGAATATGCATTTGAAAGGCTGATAGAAACGCCAGGCTTAAGCAAAGATATTGAGTCAAGAATTCCAGTTGCTAGAGCCCACTTGTTTTTACAAACTAAAGAATACGAAAAGGCTGTTTTGGAATTGGAATCAGCCATTGAGTTGGAAGGCAATCGAAATAAAAGAGCTAGATATTCATTTATATTGGCGCAATTAAGTGAATTGCGCGATGATGATGCAGCAGCTTATGAAGCATACAAAAAGGCAAAAAAATTCTCAACTAAATATGAATTGGAATTCAATGCCAATCTTAATGAATTAAAATTGTCATACCGAAAAGGCAAAACCACTCAAAAAAAGGCACTGAATAAATTAGAAGGATATCTTGAGGATAATAAAAATAAAGAGTTTCAAGATCAAATTTATTTTACGCGAGCTCAAATAAAATTGGACGGAGGAGATATAGATGGTGCAGTAGCTGATTTTGAATCATCAATTGGAAGTTCAGGAGGAAATAAAAATGTCAAACTAGAAGCTTATTATAAATTGGCTGATGTGTTGTTTAAGAAAGGACTTTACACTGAGTCGAAAGCCAATTATGACAGTGCTCTAAAACTCATGAATAAGGGGGATGAGCGTTATAAAGCAACAGAAAGAATTGCTAAGAGTCTGACAGATATTGCACTCAATATGGAGACAGTAAAGCTTCAGGATAGTTTGATACAATTGAGCAAGTTGTCAGAAGATGAATTGAAAGAAATTGCAGAGGCAATTATTACGGAGAGAAAATCTCAAGAAGTTGAAAATGGTGTTGAAGAGAAAACCAATCAACGTAAACCAAGTATTATTCCAAGCAATCGCACAAATGCTGGAAGAAGCAAGTTTTTTGCTTACAACCCAATCGTACTAAATCAGGGTAAAATTGAATTTAAAAGATCTTGGGGAGATCGTGTATTAGAAGATGATTGGAGAAGGTCACAAAGATCAAATGCTAATCAAGAAACAGTGGATGATGAGTTTTTAAATGAGGATGAAGAATTAGTTGACAAAGTTTCTGATGAAGAAATTAGAGAGCTTTTAAGAGATGTGCCTCGTACAGAAACACAATTGGCAACTGCCAATACCAGAATCGAAAATGCTTTGTTTCAGCTAGGTGTGTTGTTTAGGGAAAGGGTGGGTGACTACGAAAAGTCAATTCAAGTTTTGGAAAGATTGGTTAATGATTACCCACAATACAATAAGAGAGATGAAGCTTTATTTTACTTGTACTTATCTTACTTAGATATAGAGAAAGGAACGGATGCCAATAGGGTTAAAAATATACTTATTAGCGAGTACCCTGATTCTAAATTTGCAAAACTGGCAGGCGATCCTTCTTATGCTAAAACATTGCTCGCAAATGAAGACAGTATTGAAAAATACTATGAAACCACTTTTACCCTTTTTGAAGATGGTAAATATAGTGAAGTGATAGATCGTGTTTCAAAAAAGGATAAACTGTATAAAAAGCAAAGAACTTACTCTGCTAAATTTGCAATGTTAAATGCAATGTCATTAGGGAACGTAAAAGGCAAGACGGATTATATTCAAGCACTTGAGCAATTGATTCGTTCTCACTCAAAGACTCCTGAAGAAGTAAAGGCAAAGGAAATTCTTAAATTTTTAAAAGGGGACCAAGATGCATTTAGTGAAATAATATATGAAGAAGCTGTTCAGGCCTTTGAGGACCAACCAGATAAATTACACTATGTTTTTATTGTAACTTATGAATTGTCGCAAACTCAATTTGACAGAGCTAAAATTGACATCTTAAATTATAATAAAAAATTCCATAGGTTTGATAATCTTCAAATAAGTAACATTTCTCTTAGCAAAGAAAATGATTCAAGAATCATTTTGGTAAGGTCATTTGATGACAAAGAGAAATCTATGAAATACTATGAAGGTGTTCAAAAAAACAAAGAACTCTTTATCAAAGGTGAAAATGTAGGATATGATATTTTTCCAACAACACAGAAGAACTACAGAGAGGTAATCAAGCAAAAAACCATAACCAATTACAGATTGTTTTTCGAAAAACAGTATAAGAATTAGTAGCGTTCTTTGTTACTAAGTCATAGATTTACAAGTGATATAAATAAGGAAACAATGCATTTTGTTTCCTTATTTTTTTGCTGTTTATAAATGTAGGCCAGAGTTCTACACTGCATTTGGGTGAACCGAGAATGCAGGTTGAAAGAATTTGTCTTTTTAAGCAATGAACAGTTTATACATTCACTCCAAAAATAAGAATGTCCTATTTTAATATTAAAATAGGACATTCTTAAAAGAGAAAAATTAAGATTCAAACACTGAGGTTTGATTCTTTTTCTTTATAATTATAACTTATCTCCAGAGATCATTTTATCCAAATTTGGACAATTTAAATATGTCTTATCAATTTCAATAAACGTTTTGGCAAGCTTATCTTCTAGCCAAGTTGCAAAGTATGAACTCTTTTTACTTTCCTTAGCGAATTGTAATATTTTGTTGTAATCTTCTTCTAAACTTGCTTTGTGAGGACGTTCTTTGTAATCCAAACTGATCAGTCTATAATATGTTTCTCCGGTGGGTAGTGGGTAATCTAAAGTTTCTGTTATATCGCCAACCTTTAGATCTTCAATTGCAAAATATATTTCTGAAGGCAACTCTGATGTTTCAAACATTGGTTTTCCTGTTTTTTGATTTTGGATTCTACCATTATTGTGGAAACTTGGAACATCCTCTAATGAGAATTTTTTAACGGCCTCAGCAAATTTATATTTACCATCTATTATTTGTTTTCGAATAGTGTCTAATTTGATCTTGGCAAGATCTCTATCTGCTTCTGTAATATCTGGTTTGATCAAAATATGTTTAACGTGAATTTTATTTCCTCTTCTGTCAATCATTTTTATAACGTGAAATCCATGTACTGTTTCAACTGGATCCGAAATTTCATTTTCTTCCAGACTAAAGGCTGCAGCTTCAAATTCTTGAACATATAAACCTCTTTCAGCATATCCTAAATCACCACCTCTAGAACCAGAACCAGGATCATCTGAATATTTTTTAGCCAACTCCTCAAAGCTAGCCTCTTCGCTTATGACACGCTTTCTGATTTCTAAAATTTGTTTCAAAGCAGTTACTTTTTCATCATCATTCACTTCTGGTTTTGCAACAATTTCAGATATTTCAACAGCAGCACTTAGGTATGGGATACTATCAACTGGGATACTGTAGAAAAATTCTTTTACTTCTTTCGGTGTAATTGCAACACTGTTTAGTACTTCTCCTTGCATACGTTCTGCAAGCATTTGTTGCTCAAGGTCATCCCTTAGGTTTTCTCTCATTTGAGCAACAGTCTTACCATATACTTCTTCAAATAATTCAGTGTCACCTCCCATCTGCCGCAGAACACCATCAATTCTAAAGTCAAGACCAGATTCTATTTGTTCCTCTGGGATTATTATACTATCCAATTTGGCCTGGTTAACAATTAATTTTTGACCTACCAATGATTGCAGTATTTCGCACTTTACATCTGGTGTAATTTTTCCAGGCGACTGGTCAAGTGCATAAGCATATTGACTCTCAACGTCCGATAATAATATACTTTCAGTTCCTACCTTAGCGATCACTTTATCAATAACAAGATTGTCTTGACCCACAGTTAGAGAATCAATGACGGGATTGTCCTGACCAATAACTGAAGATGATGATAGTGTCAATGCACAAAAAGCTGTGGTTTTTAATATATTTTGAATGTTTTTCATGTCAATTTAGTGTATTTGAATTCACTTTAATTTGCTTACTAGTTATACGCTGATTGTATAGTTCGCTTTTTTTCTTTTTGAGAAGTTTATTTTTTCTCTGCTGCAAGATACGATGCTTTACCCGTTCGTGTAGAAAAGAAACGGGTACTTCATCAGTATCTTTTATTATTTCTAGGACTTTAACATAATATTTTGATCCTTTATCGGTTCCAGAATAACTATTGGGCTTTTTTAAGCTTATTTTTTTATTGATCGACTCAGGTAAGATGTTTTTTAATTCGGATAAATAATACCATTTGCTCAAGTTTATTAAGGAAACACCTTCGTTAATAGAAGTGAAATATTTTAATCCTGGCAAGTCTTCAGTTTTCCAATAGCTGCTCAGTGTATCATTACTAAGGGAATCAGGTACCTTTATGAAAATATATCTGAGAATTGTTTCTGGCAATGCAAATTCCTCTTTATGAATACTTATAAATGTATCTAGTTCGATTTGAGAAACTGTAGTGTCTAGATTTTGCTCTATATACATGTTGTCAAATGCATTGATATAAATTGATCTTTTATAATCATCAACTAAAACATTTAGTTCAGTTTTATTGGCAACATTTTTTAGTGCTTCTTCAAAAAGAATTTGCTCAAAAATCCAAGTATCAACCAGTTTGTCTTTTAGACTTTTATCGTCGCCACTTTTATTATTAAGGGCTAACTTGTTGGCGATATCTGATAAATATAGTTTATTACCATAAGCTTCAGCTAGGAGTTTATCATCAGCATTTCTTGACTGTGGTTGTTGACAAGAAGTCAATGCAAAGCAAAAGAATATGAAGATATATTTTATCATTAAATCACTTCATTAATTAAAACTAAACTTACTTGGTCAAAGATTTAAGAACCTTTTTATTCACTTTAACTGGGTATTTTTTTTGTAATTCGGCAATCCATTCTTTTTCCAAGTAATCTTGATAGTCAGCAATGACATAGCCTTTAGCCTCGTCTATTGTTTTTGGTGATGGCTTTACTTTTGCCACGTACGCATAGAAAGTGGCAGGTTTAGGAGTCAAAGTTAACTTGCTGACTTTTCCTTCTTCCAGTTCCATTCCAGAGATTAATTCAGAGTCAATATCAACAATCATTTCCTCAAACGATACATCGATGTCTTTGTCTTTACGGTACTTGTCAATAATTTTGTTAGCCCCTTTTTTCTGGTAATAAGTATATGCACTAGAGGCACCAATTTTATCAGATAAAATAGTGTATTTATTTATCTTAACACGTTCTGGCCATTGATAATTTTCGGTATGAGCATTGAAGAATTTATTCAAACCTACAGTATCTTTTGATGCTTTGTCCCAAACTTCTTGTTTAGTGATCTCAAACAACAATATACCTTCTCTGTATTCTCTCATCAAAGACCTAAAGTCATCATGCTTTCTTTCAAGATTAGCCTCTTCATAAGCCATAACTTTTTCCTTGACGAACTTTTCAAACAACTCTTCTGTAGCTTCTTCAAGATTTTTTGTTTTATTGAACTTAAGTCTTTCTCTTACATTTGACTTTATAAAAAAAGCAAAATCAGATAGGTTGTATTTTTCACCTGCCAATTCAATCAAGCCAACTGTGTTTTCATATTCAGGGGCTTGCCATTTGTAACTGTAAAATGTTTCGTCTAAGGCTGTGGCAAATCTTTTTAATGACAATCTGTCTTCCTTGTATCCAGCTTCTATTTTTACATCCTCAATCATTTTAACTTCCGCAATTTCAAAGCGGTCATTTTTATTGATTCTAGCTTGAATTCTTTTCTTTAACCTTGGTATGTCTTGGTTGTCTCTCTTTGAAATTCTTTTGATAATATGGTATCCTATGTTGGTAGCCAATGGTTCTGTATAGTCACCATCTTTATTAAGATCAAAAGCTGCTTTTTCAAAAGTTTCTTCATATTGGTTGATGCCAAAAAAACCAATGTAACCACCATTGTGTTTTGTTTTAGTGTCGACAGAAAATTTTGCAGCTAAGTTATCAAAACTCTTACCTTCGTTTAGTAAGCTGTAGACTGAATCAATTAAGATTTTCGCGCCTGCTTTCCCTCTATCTTTATTACGGATAAGGATATGAGCGATTTCCATCTCACCTCTAGCTGGTCTCTTGCTAACAGGTCTGATAATATGGAATCCCATTCTTGATCTTACAGGTTTTGAAATGTCACCAATGTTGGTATTGTACATGGCGTTTTCAAATTCATAAAAACCATCGGGAAGTGGGGAAGTGTAGAAACCTAATCTCCCACCATTTGGTGCTGTTATTTTATCCTCTGAAAGAGTTTTTGCCATTTCTTCAAAACCATTGCCATCATTTTGCATCAATTTATCATAAACGTTATTGATTTTTGCTTGTGCAGTTGCCAGTTTTTCTTCCGAAGTTTTTAAATCAACGGCTACAAAAATATGCTGTATTTCAATATCTTCCTGCATACGAACAGCTACTTCCTCTATTAATTTGTTGGATATTTCTTTATCTTTTAAATAAGATTTTGCCAATTGCTTACGGTATCCAGCTAACTCATCTTGCAAACTTTTAACAGTATCCAACCCGATATCTTTTGCTCGCCTAACTTTTAGTTTGAACTTTTTATACAATCCTAAATACTCATCTAAACTTTCTTTCGAATAGTCAGCATTATCAGCATTGTTCTTTTCGTAGATATATTTGAATTCAGAAACTGATACTTCATTGTTGTCAACAGTAAATAATACATCATCGTTTTTTTGTGCATTTAAACTTAATGTAGACAAAACGATAAAGACTAAATATAAAATCCTCATGTGTGTTTTAAATTTTTTGCAAAAATAAGAATTCATAATGTAAGTCGTTGAAATAAATGAAATCTGTTATTTGCGTAAGGTGTTGTAAATCAATTACTTGTGTTCAAGTGTAAATATAAATACAAAAATATCTTTCAGGATAGGTCACTTTAAGACATCCTATAAATGAAAATGGGCACTACTTGCTTTCATTTTAGACGCATTTTAAGATAAATTTAGTGTTTTATATGGCTGTTTTTTACTCAAAAGTATCTAATTGTATGTGTAAATGCGTTTTACCCTAGGAGCAATCCGGCTGATAATTTCATAACTGATTGTACCACAAGCCTTCGCTAAATCCTCTAAAGGGACGTTTTTGCCAAATATTTCAACTTCATCATATATTTTGACATGTGGCACATGTGAAATATCAATCATCATAACATCCATACATATATTTCCTATTGTCGGACAGAACTGGCCATTTAAGTAAACTGAGTGTTTGCCATTTCAACTTGATCGCATTAATCCATCAGCGTATCCTATTGAAATTGTTGCTATCGTAGTGTCGTCTAGAGCTTTTCCTGATCGACTATAACCTGTTGTTTCGCCTTTCTTAAGATGTTTTATTTGTAATATTTTAGCTTTCAAGTTGTGAACTTTTTCCAATTCGTTTTTAACTTCCTGCGTTTCATCAATGCCATATAATCCTAATCCCAACCTTATCATTTCAAATTGATACTGTGGAAACCTAATCACGCCACCAGTATTGAGAATATGCCTTTTAGGTCTATATCCTAAGACCTCAACTATCTGCTTATACATTGTTTTAAATCTAGAAACTTGACCATTGGTAAAGTCATCATATTGATCGTTTTCTGAAGCTGATAAATGGGAGAAAATTGAGGTTATGTGCAAGTTTGAAAATGCTAATATTTTCAATAATTCAACAATTTCATTTTCTTCAATTCCTAATCTTCTCATACCAGTATCCAATTTTAAATGGATGTTTAAGGTAATGTTTTGTTCTTCTGCAAATGAAGACAACGACTTGAGCAATGATAAACTATAGATCTCTGGTTCTAGATTGTAATCCCATAATTTTCGAAAACTATCATTGTGAATATTAAAAACCATTAATGGTAAATTGCATCCAGACTTTCTAATTTTAATGGCTTCGTCAATTAGGGCAACCGCTAAATAGTCCACACCTTTTTGTTCTAGATATTCTGATATCGAAATACTTCCACTTCCATAAGCATCAGCTTTTATAACAGCCATTATTTTTGTCTTGTTATCCAAGTGAGATTTGTATAAATTAAGATTGTTCTCTAGGGCTGAAAAGTTCGTTTCTAATATGGTTTGATGTACGACATACGAAAGATTTTCAAATATATTTTCAAGTTTAAATTTGCGTGCGCCTTTTATCAATACACTCTTATTTTCAATAGGATTTTTATTTAAAAAATCGGTTATATCATCTGTCTTTTCAAAAAAAACAATGTTTAACTTTTCAAAAAAAATATGTAATTGTTCATCAATTCCAACGGCTAGTAATTTATCTATTTTTTTCTGCTGAAAAAGTATCGCCAATTCTTTATAAGTGGTTTCTTTAGATGTTTGTTGATCAAAGTCAGAAAAAATAACAATTCTAGTTAGTTGCTTGTTGTGTTGTTCCTGATATTCTAAAGCCAGCTGCATTGAAGACATATCTGCACTGTAAGAATCATTTATCAAAATACAACTGTTTTCACCTTTTTTTATTTCCAATCGATTTGGTAAAACGTCCAAAGAATTTAATGCAAAATTTATTTGATTTTGATCAAACTTAAAATGTAAAAGACAAACAATAAGATGCATTGAAAGATCAATAAATTGCTTGTTTGTAAACGGTATAACTACTTTGTATTTTCTAGATTTAAACTCTAGTTCAACCTGTGTCTTTTGATCAATATATTTTTCAGAAATTATTTGAATTTCTGAGGTGGATTCATGTCCCCAGCTTAATGTTTGTAATGGTTGGTTGGCCATTACTACATTTGAAATATTTGTGCTGTCAGTGTTGTAAATTAGTTGATTAGTGTTTGAAAACAACAATAATTTTTCATTTATTTTCGTTTTTTGATTTTCAAAACCTATGCTGTGTGCATCTCCAATATTTGTAAGAATTCCAACTGTAGGGCGTATCATTGCTTCCAGATTTCTCATTTCATTTGCTTGAGAAATTCCTGCTTCAATTATTGCTATTTCATGTGTAGCATTTAATTTCAATAATGAGAGTGCAACCCCCAATTGTGAGTTATAACTATTTGGACTTTGAATGACTTTGAACTTAGCTGAAAGAGTTTTTTGAAGCCATTCTTTTAAGATAGTTTTTCCATTGCTTCCTGTAATGCCAATAACTGGAATATCAAATTGATTTCTATGGTGTTTTGCTAATCTTTGCAAAGCACTCAAAGTGTTCTTTACAATAACATAATTGGCATCTTTGTGTTTCTTTAACTCTGGGATATATGTGACAACAAAGTTTCTAATTCCTTTTTGATAGGCTTGATCGATATAGTTGTGACCATCATTATTTTCAGTAGTGAACGCAAAGAAGACAGATGATTGTGCAAATGAAATTTTTCTGGTGTCAAATACCACGTTGTTCAAATCAATATTCTGCCCTAGAAGAGATAATTTCCCTTCAACAATATTCGATACTTGAAGAATGTTATATTTCATTTAATTCATTTGACTATAAATCGAATCCTATATCTTTTCTATAGTTCATTTTTTCAAAACTTATATTTTGAATTGTCTCTATTGATGCGTTAACAGACTCCTTATGGTTGTCTCCAAAAGAAGTCACTGCAATGACACGACCTCCATTTGTAATTAATTGATTGTTTTCTATTTTTGTACCCGCATGGAAAACAATTGAGTTGTTGTTATTTCTTTCAATAGTTATTGCTTTTCCTTTCTCATATGCTTCAGGGTATCCACCAGAAACCAACATCACTGTCGCTGCACTTCGATCATCAATTTCAATTTCAATATCTGAAAGTTTTTTATCAAACACCCCATTTATAAGCGAAAGTAAATCTGTTTTTAATCTAGGTAATATTACTTCAGTTTCAGGATCTCCTAATCTGCAATTGTATTCTATTACGTAGGGTTCATTGTTGACTTTTATAAGTCCAATAAAAATGAAACCATGATAATCATAATCTCTTGTTTTAAGACCTTCAATTGTAGGTTCTACTATTCGAGATATGACTTTCTTTTTCATAACATCGTCAACAAAAGGTACTGGTGAAATGGCGCCCATACCCCCGGTATTTAGTCCAGTATCTCCTTCACCAATACGTTTATAGTCTTTAGCAATAGGAAGAATTTGATATTGATCACCATTTGTCAATACAAAAACAGAAAATTCCAGGCCATCTAAAAATTCTTCTATGACAACTCTTGCAGAAGCTTCACCAAATTTTCCGCTCAGCATTAACTTTAGCTCTTCTTTTGCTTCTTCTTTGCTATCAAGTATTAAGACACCTTTCCCAGCTGCTAAACCATCAGCTTTAAGGACAATTTTGGAAGGTTGCTTGTCAATAAAATCCAAGCCTTCTTGAATATTATTGGGCCCAATTGTTAAATAGCCTGCGGTAGGAACATTGAATTCCTTCATAAATTCATTGGCAAATGCTTTTGAACCCTCAAGTTGTGACGATGCTCTTGATGGTCCTAGGACATCTACTGGATGATTTTTGAAATGATCGTAGATACCTTCAACCAAAGGCGCTTCTGGCCCAACAATTATAAGGTCAATTTTATGCTTTTCAATTGCTTTTTCGATTCCATCAAAATCAAGTACTGCAATATTCAAGTTTTTACCACATTGTTTTGTTCCAGCATTGCCTGGAGCAATAAAAAGCTTACCACAATTATGACTTTCCTTGATTTTCCATGCTAAAGCATGTTCTCTGCCTCCACTCCCTAAAATCAATATATTTTGCATAAAAATTATCTTTTTCGAATGGTAAAAATAGGATTATTGGGGATAATAAAATTGGTTGGTTAAAACTATCAAATTTTAACATATACATCTTTTGTACATTTTACAAATTATCATAAACGCATTTGCTTGATTTAAAATAAATTATACATTATGAAATTTATTAATATGAAATGAATATTATTTTATATCTTCGCCCCTATTTTATTCCTAAGAATAATGGATTTTAATGCAATATTTATCCGAATTAACTGGTTTAGTATGGTTTATGATCAATTATTCAATTTTTAGGATGAAATTTGAATAAAAAGAGTCAAAAATAAGTTGTGATAGCGTACTTAGAAGGTAAGATTAACTACAAAGCAGCCACTAATATCTATTTAGATATTGGAGGTATAGCATATGATGTTCAAATTAGTTTGAACACTTTTGCTGAAATTGAGCCGTTAAAAAATGTCAAATTGTACACGCACTTGATAGTTCGTGAGAATGAACACTCGATTTATGGCTTTTTTACCATGTCTGAAAAGGATTTATTTGGAAAACTGATATCAGTGTCAGGAATTGGGCCTAATACAGCGAGAGTAATCTTGTCTTACATGACTCCAAATGAAGCAAAAACTGCAATTTTGACGGATAATGTTGTAGCATTTAAAAAAGTGAAGGGGGTTGGACCCAAAACTGCTCAAAGGATTATTTTAGACTTAAAGGATAAAGTAGCGAAAGAAGGTCTTGAATTGGATACAAATATTAATCTTCCGACTTCTTCATTGAGAGATGAAGCATTATCAGCTTTACTGGCATTAGGGTTTAATAAAAACATTGTTGCAAAACAAATTGACAAGGCTTTTAAAGATAATCCTGATATAAATCAAGTTGAAAATTTAATCAAGGCGGTTTTAAGACAGTTATCATAAGATTTGAGGAATAGAAACATAAATCATATTTTTTTACGTTTAAAGACAAGTGGTATCAAAAACACAGGGCAAATCACTAGATATTATATAGAACAGATGGCTAGAAAAAGCACGGTTAAACGGAGCCTCATAGTATTTGGGCTGTTTTTGTTATTTACGGATATGTTTGCATCGGGTATTACTTTACCTGGTCCAATAGACAGTTATCACGCTTCTATTGATACCATTCCGCTAAAGGATAGACAAGGAGATTTTGTCACAGATAAAACATACAACCCTTTCGATATTTATCCTTCAGAATTGCAACAAACTGTAGAATATGATCCTGAGACAAACACATATATCGTTTATGAAAAAATCGGTGATGAATATTTTCGAACTCCAACATATTTGACTTTTGAGGAGTATTTGGCATGGAGGGAGAAAAAACAGCAAAGGGAATATTTTGATAGGTTGGCTGGATTTACTGAAGAGTATGACTCAAAAGCCACCGTCATTGTAGATCCGCTTTCCAAAATCAATATTGAAAAAAACCTTATTGATAGATTGTTTGGTGGAAATGATATTAACATTGAGCCGCAAGGAAATATAGATTTGACATTCGGACTAGACTACAGAAAAGATGAAAATCCTAACTTAAATGCAAGCCGACAAAATCAAGGTGCTTTGTTTGATTTTGATATGGATATCAAAATGAATGTTGAAGGTAATATTGGTGATAAGATGGACTTAGGCTTTAATTATGACACCAATGCAAGTTTTGATTTCGATCGAAAGATTAAATTGGCGTATGATTCCGAAAAGTTTTCTGAAGATGATATCATCAAAAAAATTGAAGCTGGTAATGTTTCACTGCCTTTAAGAGGAACATTAATTCAAGGCGCACAAAGTTTGTTTGGTCTTAAAACAGAATTGCAATTTGGAAAATTAAGATTGACAGGTATTGCATCTCAGCAAAGATCTAGACAAGAAACTCAAACTATTCAGAATGGTGCTACCATTCAGGAGTTTGAAATGAGACCAGATGACTATGATGAAAATAGACACTTTTTCATATCACATTATCACAGATCCACCTTTGAAGAGAAACTGCAAAACCTTCCTTATATCACAAACAATATGCGTGTGACAAATATTGAAGTTTGGATTTCTGATGATCGACTTGATTATCAGCAAAATCAAACTATGATATGCGCTATTGCTGACTTGGCAGAACCAGAACCTTCCAACTTTTCTAATCCTACAGCAGACTATTCCATTGATAGGATGAGACAACCTAACATTTATTTTGATGATAAAGGTAGGCTGCTTCCTGAAAACGGTACCAATAAATTGTTTGAGGAGTTGATAAATGATGAACAGACAAAAAGAATTGAGCGAACGCATTCTAATTTAACGGGAAGATACGATCTTGATGATCCACGTGATTTTTCAGTGTATCAGGGTAGAAAATTAAATACCTCTGAATATACTTTTAATGAAGAATTGGGTTTCGTTTCCTTAAATGTCAGGTTACGTCCAAATCAGAATTTATCTTTATCATATGAGTATTTTTATACACTAAAATGTGATGACATTTATAAAGTAGGTAGCACTACTGATGAAACCAATGTACCCAATACAAATAGTATGGGAGAGGTTGAATCTCAAGGAGTGATTTATACAAAAATGCTAAAAAGTGCTACTCAAACGGTTAAGCACCCAACGTGGGATTTGATGATGAAAAATGTCTATCCACTAAGAACTAATAATTTAAGTGAGGTGGATTTTCAATTTGATATATTCTATGAAGATGATGCTGATGGTTCTCTTAAAAAGTTTTTACCTGAGGAGGGATTTAGGAATCTTCCTTTACTAAATATCTTCGGATTAGATAAATTGAATTCTAGAAATGATCCGCAGCCAGATGGTGTTTTTGATTTTGTTCCTGGTATTACTGTTGTGCCGCAAAGTAGCAGTATTGTATTTCCCGTACTTGAACCATTTGGTCGGTCACTAGAGCAGTTGATCCAAGATCCAGATATTGCTGCAAAGTATAGTTTTTCGGAGTTGTATGATACTACCGTTACAGGTGCTCGTGAACTTCTTGTTAAAAATAAATTTGTAATGGCAGGTAGAGTTAAGTCAGATGTATCTTCTGAATACTCACTTGGAGCTTGGAATATACCGCAAGGATCTGTAAGGGTAACTGCCGGTAGAGAATTGGTTGAGGGACAAGATTTTGAAGTTGATTATTCAATTGGTCGGGTAAGAATTATAAATGAATCAATCCTTCAATCTGGTGTTCCAATAAACGTTTCTTATGAAGACAATTCTGTTTTCAGTCTCCAACAAAAAACGATGTTGGGCTTGCGGGCAGATTATGAAGTCAATGATAATTTTTACATTGGTGGTACTTTAATGCGATTATTTGAAAGACCCTTTACCGAAAAAGTAAATATTGGTGATGATCCTATCAATAACCACATGTATGGTTTGGATATGGATTTCAGTTCTGAGGTGCCTTGGGTCACACGAGCTGTAGATAAACTTCCTTTCTTAAGCACAAACGTTCCTTCAAATATAAACTTTACCGCAGAAATTGCAGTATTGGACCCTAGTCACTCTGGAGCGATAAACCTTAACAATGATGATGGAGGAGTTGTCAGTATAGATGATTTTGAAGGTGCTGTTAGTGGATTTCCATTGAGCAGTCAAGCCTTAAATATTTGGAATTTAGCCAGTGTACCTCAAACGAGTGATTATCCAGAGTCACAAGAAATCAACAGTTTGAATTCTGGAGTGAACAGAGCAAGATTAAGTTGGTACGTTTTTGAACAATTTGGAAGTCAGGGAGGCAATGCAAACTCATATACAAGGAACATTAGTCAACAAGAACTATTTAACCGTCAAATTCCTCAAGGATTGACTGGGAACTTGTTGACTTTTGATATGACATATAATCCAACTCAAAGAGGACCGTATAACTTTGATGGTGGAAATGGGACACCTTTTTCTGCTGGGTCAACAGTTAATGACGCAGGTGAGGTTTCTTTAAAAGAGCCTGAAACAAGATGGGCGGGTATAATGCGTTACATGCAAAACAGTGATTTTGAAGCCAGCAATTATCAATTTGTAGAATTTTGGTTACTGAATCCATTTATGGAGAAACCAGACGGTACAGGACATGATCCTGATGAGAGTGGATTTATGACCTTCCATCTAGGAAATGTATCTGAGGATATCTTAAGAGACAACCTTCAGTTTTACGAAAACACATTGCCGGTAGGTGATGAAAATTTGCCAATCGTAGATAAAGCCTATGGTAAGGTTTCTTTGGCAATTCCTAAGAATGATGGATTTGATATTGAAGGCCAAGCTCAGCAAGATTTGGGATTAGATGGATTGACTGATGATCAAGAACAAAATAAATTTAAGGATTATTTGGAGAGTTGGGGTCAAATTCAACCTCAAGAAGTATTTCTAGATCCAAGTGGTGATAACTATTGTTATTACAATGATGATGATTGTTTTGATACCAATGACGATCTGTTGGTAAGGTATTCTAAATTCAACAACCCCCAAGGTAATTCACCAGATATAAGTGGTGTCAGTACTTTTACAAGAGGTAATCCAAGACCAGACAAGGAAGATCTAAACAATAACAGATCTTTGGATCAAGGTGAAAGTTTTTATGAGTATAAAATCCCTATTGCTAACAGTGGTGGGGAAATTGACATGACAAATAATGAATTCATAAGAGAAGTTAGAGAAATTGAACTTCCAAGTGATGCATCAATTACAGAAAAATGGTACAGATATAGAATTCCAATTAGGGAGGGAACTGCTTTTAATGGTATTGAAGGATTCAGGTCTATTCAGTTTATGCGTTTGCTCGTCAATGGATTCAGGACACAAAAAACATTTAGAATGGCTGAATTCGAATTGATCAGAAATCAATGGAGACAATTGCCAAGTAAATGTGAAGTAGTAGATGGATTTAAAGATCCAAACTTTACAGTAGATGCTGTGGGTATTGAAGAAAATGGGTCAAAAACACCATACCCTTATACATTGCCTAGAGGTATTAAACAAGAACGTGTTTTTAATACTTTTTCAAATGTGCTTCAAAATGAAAAATCTCTGAGTATAGTGTATTCGGAAATGCTCAGGGGATGTGAGGCTTCGATTTATAAACTGAATGAACTTGATCTCCGGCTTTATAAAAAACTCCAAATGTTTGTGCATGCTGAGAGTATTGATGAAGAACAGGTTTCTGGTGATATGGCTCTTTTTATAAGGCTGGGTAAAGATTTTGATCGACATTATTATGAGTATGAAATTCCATTAACCTTGTCCAAGGACAGTACTGGTACAACGGTATCTGATATTGTTTGGCCAAAGGAGAATTTTATTAATATGCAATTGGACTGGTTTATACAGGCCAAAAAACTAAGAACAGTCTTGGGTGGAAGTTATGTAGATACTTTCACTGTTAACGATGCATTGATAAGATCAGCGTATGAGGAATCACGAATGGAATATGAGAGTATAAACTTTGAAGCTTTTCAAGATACTGTTACCAACGATACGATATTTATGCCCAAAGGACATAATATTAAAATAGTTGGAAATCCTAACCTGGGAAGAATAAAAGGTATCGAAATAGGGATTAGAAACTTAGATAATACTACACCATCTGGTGGACACCAAGGAGAAGTTTGGGTCAATGAATTGCGATTGACAGGATTACAAGAGCGTGGTGGTGTTGCTGGTTTGGCACGTGTTGATTTACAATTGGCGGACTTTGGAAATATTGCGGCCTCAGGTAGTTTTTCTTCTATTGGTTGGGGAGCTATTGATCAAAAAGTTCAAGACCGAGCTATAGAATCGGAACAAGAATTTGATATTTCTGCCAATTTAGAATTGGGTAAAATATTACCTCCTGCTTGGAATTTGAGTATACCATTTTATGCACAATATGCCAAAGCAATTAGGACGCCAGAGTTTGATGCATATGATGTTGATATTAAAGTAGAAGACGAATTTGATTTGTTTAAAGATAATGCTCTAAAGCAAGACTCTATTAGGTCTCGAAATCAAATTGTCAACACCATAAAATCTTTCAACTTCACCAATGTGAGAAAGCAGAGGGGAAGTGGTAAGGTCCAAACCAAGGATACAAGTAAAGCAAGTAGTAAAGGTAACAAAAGCGGAGCTAAAGAAAATAAATTAGATACTGCAAAGAAGAAAAAACCCAAAAAGCCAATGCCTTGGGATATTGAAAACCTGAGTGCTACTTATGCTTTTACACAAACAGAATATAGTGATGCTATAATTGAGTCTGAAATATCTAAGGATTATACATTTGGTCTTAATTACAAATACACTAGAAAGGGAGGCTATATTCAACCATTTAAAAAGGTGAAAGGAAAATCTCTTAAATTTATAAAGGAAATCAATTTTAATCCTCTGCCTAATTCATTTTCATTTTCATCAGATATAAATAGGTACGTGTCTGAAAGAACTTTCAGAATACCAAATACACCTATTTTTAAGTTTGATGATCGAAGATTCGAATGGGAAAGGCGTTATGATCTGACTTGGAATTTTACCAAAGGGTTGAAAATGAATTACTCAGCAATTAATGAATCGTATATAGATGAATTAAGACAAAGAGGTATTGCAGAAGTTCCTGCAGAAAGAGACTACTTTAATGAAATGGGTGATAATGTTGGACAACGTAGCAGTGATCAAGTAGACGAATATTGGAAGGACAATGTTAGATCTGGTGGTAGAAACACAAACTTTAGTCATTCTGCAAATGTCAATTATACTTTACCGTTAAAGTATATTCCATACATGGATTGGGTAGATGTTAAAGCCACTTATAGAACTAATTATTCTTGGGCAGCCGGACCATTAATTGATATTCAAGATGGTGAAAATGTTGGTAATATTATTCAAAACAGTCAGAATAGAAGTGTTACTGCAAATTTCAATTTGGAAAAATTATACAACAAATCAAAGTACATTAAAAACTTAGATAAGCTCAAAAAAGACAAGAAGAAAAAGAGTCGTTCTAGAACAGTAAATACAAGTGATAAAGATAAAAAGGATGATTCTTCTGACAAGAAAGATGCAAAGAAGAAAAAGAAGAAGAAAGATCGTGAACCAAGTAGAATTGAAAAGTTATTGATTAGGCCTTTGTTTATGTTTAGGTCTCTTCAAATAAACTATAAAGAAGATTTTACAACTGTAATTCCTGGATTTCAACCTTCACCTAAGTTATTAGGACTTTCAGAAGGATTTGATGCTCCTGGTACTGGATTTATTTTTGGTATCCAGCCTGATATATCTTTTGGCAATACCAATAACTGGTTATATGAGGCAGCAAACAAAGGTTGGATAACCAAGAGTACAGCATTAAATCAAGAAGTGGTTCAAACAAGATTTCAATCCATAGATGCTAAAATTAAATTAGAACCATGGAATGATTTTAAAGTAAATATTGATTTTAAAAAATCTTATAGAAGCAGTCAACAACAGGATTTTAAGTTTATTGATAAGGAGGGATTCTCTGATTTTGCACAATTAGCCAATAGAAATGTTGGTTCATTTGAAATGTCTTACTCTGCTCTTAATACATTGTTTAGCGATGATATTAATAAATTGTTTTCCAAGTTTGAGTTTAACAGGTCGGTGATTTCGTTTAGAAGAAATAACATCGAACCAAGTGGAGCGCATGAAGAAGATGGGGTAGAGTTTGCACGAGGATATGGTAAGCAATCATCGCAGGTTTTAGTGCCGGCATTTTTGGCAGCATATACCAATAAGGATCCCAATACTATAGACTTGGATCTGGAAAACATGGTCAACAAGGTTGATTTTATTCCTAGACCAAATTGGGATATTAAATATGATGGGTTGAATAAATTACCTTGGTTTAAAGACAAGTTTTCTAGCTTTTCAGTAACCCATGGTTATTCATCAATGTTAAGAGTTAACAGCTTCAACAGTGATGTTGAATTTGATCCTTTAAGTCCATATCAAGATATCAAACCAAACGGTAATTACTATTCAAGAATTGAAATTCCATCAATTCAGGTGTCAGAACAATTCAATCCAATTATAGGTGTTAAATTGAAGACTAAGAATGATATGAATATTGATTTTGAATATAAAAAGTCAAGACAATTAGACTTGTCAATTAATGTTTCAAGTGAATTATTAGAGACGAAGAAGACTGAATATGTATTTGGGTTTGGTTATACAATTAAGGATGCTACGCTTTTTAAGGGCAAGAAAAAGAAAAAGAAACGTAGGAAAAAAGATGATGGTAAAGATGATGCTAAAAAAAGTGGCTCGAGGTTTGGACGTAATGTAAATTCAAGTCGTGGATCTGACATGACAATAACAATGAGTTTCTCATTATTGGATGATATTTCTACAGTCCATGAGTTGGATTTCGGAGGACCAAGTATTCCAACAAGAGGGGGTAAGACTATTTCTTTCAGTCCATCTATAGATTATATTCTGAATGAAAACTTAACGATGAGAGCCTTTTTGGAATATACTGGTTCCAGACCTTACGTAAGTAACAATTATGGATTTACTACAATTAGTGGGGGAGTAACAATGAGGATGACATTGAATTAATAGAAAAGGAAAATGACATATACTAAGGCAGCTGAAACATATTTTGGCTGCTTTTTTTTATTCCGTCACGTAGCAAATATTTAAGAAATTGGAAAGAGTTAATCTCAAATACATTACTGTCAACTTTTATTAGGAAAGGAGGCGAAGGCTCTTGTACCAATATTGTTAAGCATTCTAAAAATAATATATTTTCAGAGTGGTTGATATGAGGTGAGGTTCCTTTGATCTTATTTTATAAGAAAGACATGGAATGGGTACGACTTACGCAAACCAGTTTAGTTAAATGTTAAGGTGACAGAATTGATAGCATTCCATTTTAGAATATTGAGTCAGTTTTAATTTTTCCAATAAAAGACATTGTTACTCCAATAAGTGCGAAACATAATTTAGAGATTGTAAATATAAAAGTTGTAAGTGGGGAAACATTTCGAATTGGTTTCGAAAATGGTTTACCCTTTCATGGCTTTTATTAAGTTCTAAGCTAGGTAAGTAATAAAAGTAACTAATGATGATTTAGATTTTAGATTAAAAAAAACACCTTTAAGGAGGTAATCCTTGAAGGTGTTTTAAAATAATGTTTAAAGTTGACTTAGGGTCCAAAGCGTCAAAGCACTGCGTGACCCGAAGCTTTAGCGAACTGCGTGACCCGAATCTTTAGCGAAGGATCAACGCTCCAGAAACTCATCATACAAATAAGTATGGCGACTTTCTAACGGTATGTTATATCCATCAATAAATAAGTACTTGATGGTGGTCTTAGTTTCAAATGGATCGCCATCTGTTACAAAAACATTAGCAACTTTGGTTCTTTCAACAGAACCATACTTGTTTTCAATGCCAAACATCTCTGCAGCATTGATCGTAACTGCTTTGAATGCTTCTTTAAAGCCCATTCCATATGCTGCAGCAAATCCGGCATTGTATGGTAAGTTTCTTACGTTTTCTGTTTCGTTTGTTCTTATCGCTACCTTTATGCCGGCCTTTTGCATTTTTCCCGCATTAGAATATCCAATATTATAATGATCGGAACTTCTACCTGGATTGTTTAAGATTGGCCCAGTGATAACAGGTATATTATATTTAAGTAAACTGTCAATAACCAAGTACCCTTCTGATACACCAGTGAAAATTACATTGATGTCATTCTCATTGACCCAAGAAATAGCTGATAAAATATCTGATTTTTTATTAACCTCTACAAGTAAAGGAGCTTCTTTGTTTATTATTGGAACAAGAGCATTTAATTGAGGGTTGTAGTCCAAAGATGATGCTTTATCTGTACCAGATATTTTTGTATACAATCTCGCCTTGCTGATAAAATCTTTGATTTTTTTATTAGCTTTTTCCTCAGCTTTTTTAATGTCTTCATCTGATCTTCTATCCCAAGAACCTCGCTTTCCAGTGGAGGGGTAGTTGAAAACAACAGCACTAAAGCCCGCGTACATATCATTCGGCGTATAGCCATATAGATTTATCAGTGCAGCTGTACCCGGAAATCTTCCTCCAGATGGAACAGAAAGTGCAGTAGTGATGCCATTGACTCTATTTACAGGGATGTTTACTGAGCTGGGATTCACTGCCGTTAAAGCTTTCATATGCGGCGTAAATTCTCCGATCTCATTGTGATCTTGTGTTAGTGAAACCGAGCTCACCTCTGCCAACCCTATCTTAGTACCACTGTCAATCATACCTGGGTAAATAGTAAGACCTGTACAGTCGAATTTTTTCGCTCCTGGATGTTCTATCATCTCAGAAACTTCCTTGATGATTCCATCTTGCATTAGCACATCAGCTTTGATTTTCCCGTTGTCATGGGTATAAACTTCACCATTTTTTAAAAGAAAGATGCCTGTAGTTGCCTTTGTTATTTGCTGTCCATTTGCGAATGTTGCTATTGCCAATAACAGAATTATATATATGCTATTAAGTTTCATGTTTTTAGTGCTTATGTTCGAATAAAAGTTCGCTTACACCTTGCAAGCAGTTGTCATGATTGTGTCCAGCTTCTGATTCCTGAAATGCTGGAATTTTTTCTTCAGGATCGATGTCAATTCTCATATCTTGAGGGTCTTCATTGATATCAAACCTTACAATGCCATCTACAATTGTATATTGAGGAATAGCATAAATAGATAAAGGGTGGTTTTGGAAAATGACTACATCACCTTCTTTGTTAACTTCTAAAGATCCAACTCTTTTATCTATACCAAGTTGCTTAGCCGGGTTTATTGTAATCATAGAAAGGGCTTCAGTATCTGAAAGTCCACCATATTTTTGAGTCTTGGCAGCTTCATGATAAAGGTGTCTAATTAATTCTCTAGAGTCTGAATTAATTGAAGTAGTGACACCGTTTTTCGAAAGTATTGTTGCATTATAAGCTGTTGAATAATACACTTCAAATTTATATGCCCACCAATCTGAAAAGACTGAGGCATAAGCACCAAATTCTGCAAGTTCAGGAGCGACCTTAAATCCTTCGTTTACGTGTTGGAAACAAATTTGATCAACGCCATAATCGGTTAGGACGTTCATTAGCATTAGAATTTCATCAGCACGATATGAGTGGCAGTGAATCATTATTTCACCAGATAGAATATCAGCAAGGGCTTCTTTTCTAATGTTGTATTCAGGAGCAATTTTGGTAGTTCCGTTGTTGTATGCTTTCCATTCTGCAGCATAAGCCTTTCCTTGTTCGAATGCATTTCTGAATACTTGCTCCACACCCATTCTTGTATTTGGAACAATATTACCACCTTCTCCATGAACCCGAATTGGGTTTTCTCCAAGTGCAAATTTTATTGTTTTTTTAGCACCTTCCATTCTCAAATCATTGGGATCTAAAACTCCCCATCTGTGTTTGATAGTTTCGCACTGTCCACCAATGGCATTTGCCGAACCATGCATGGCATGTGAAATTGTTACTCCACCTGCCAAAGCTCTATAGATATTTATATCATAAGGGTCTAAAGCATCTCCAACCCAAACTTCTGCAGTTACGGGATTTGTAGCTTCATTGACTGCATCGATTGCTATGTGAGAGTGCGCATCAATAATTCCTGGCATAACATACATCCCATTGGCATCAATCGTTTTGATTCCTTCAGGAGCTTTTATGCTTTTTCCAATCTTAGATATTTTTCCTTTCTTAATCAGAATATCTGTTTTTTCTTTTTCACCATCTGAAATGGTAAGAAGGGTCCCGTTTTTTATGAGCACATCGCCCATGTCCACTTGTGCAGAAAGACAAGTTGTTGCTAAAAGACCTAGTATTATATTTTTTATATTCAACATGTCTATTTATTATTCTGGTGATGAAATTTTTGAACCTTCCATATTTAAAGCGCCCATGCCTTCAATAGTTGCGGTTCCTGAAAAATCCTCGGCATTAAAATCTAATGTAATATCTACGGCCGTTTCCTGGCCTCCACCATCAACAGTTACGTTAAAGCTAAGTGTGCCATCATTATAGGATATTCCCGTAGCGTTATCTGTATCATTTGGTGTGTTGTCGTCAGTAAGTTCGATTTGAATATCATCACCATTTTGCGTTATAGTCATTTTACCAGTTTGTTCTTCACCAAAAACATCTACAGAGTATGACCAAATACCGAGTACGGCTTTTATTCCTTTAAGTGAACCTTTACCCTCCTTTTTCTTTTTTTGTTTAATTTCAGTCATATGTCCTTCAACAAAAACATATTTTAATTTTGATTCTTTTTCAAAATAAGGCTTATCGCTTAAGATGATATTAGCGAGCTTTCCAGCTTCTAACGTTCCAGCAATATCATCAATGCCTAATATTTTAGCTGGGTTAGTTGTCAATGCTGCAAGTCCTGCTGATTTCGAAAGTCCATGTTCAATCAACTTAATTATGTTTGATTTCAAATCTTTTGATTTGCCAGACATCATTGTAAATGCAAATGCAATGTTGGCTTTTTCTAAATTGGCTGCCTGTGTTAAATATTCATTATAACTTTTTGCTTTGCGCTCCATCATGCTTTTCTTCAACGCATCCACTTCTGTGGAATCTTTTTTACTTTTCTTTTTATCTTCTTCTTTGGGAAGATCTAAAGATAAAAGGATATCTATTTTTGAAGATTTTAAATGTTTTTGTGCAGCTCCTATTTGTTTCACATCGCAAAGAACTAGATCATAGCCCAATTCTTTTTGTAATTCAACGGCTCTAAAAATATCTTTCACTTTTTTAGTAGTCATAAATACTGGTCTGGATCCATTTGTAACAGGAATAAGTGCATTTAATGTTTTATCCTCATGAGGTCTTTGAATTCCGTTCGCAGATAATTTATAATTCTCTAAGTTTTTATTATGGAAGTGTGCCTTGCGATAAAGGTCTCGCCATTTTGCCATAACCCCTATCACAGTACTCGGATAATATCCTCTTGCACCACTAAACTGTAGGAAAGTTGAAGTTTGGTCCTTTAAGATCATTTCGTCTGCACTCGAGCCATGTAAACTTATGATACTTCCTTGTCCTGGTAGCATTTTACCTCTAGGGACTATATGTGCGATTGTAAATCCTGCGTCTCTGTGTGACTTAATACTACCTTCTGAGTGAGATAAATCAGCACTTGCTAATTTTTCTGGCGTAATACCGGCAACCTCATTTGGTGGAAAACCTTTGAATTTGACTTCTGGTCTTTTCCCGTTGGGTTCTTTTTTAGGTATTCCTAGATGTGAAAAGGCATCAATAAAGCCCGAGTAGGCATAAGCAGAATCTGCTTCTATAATTTTTGCATCAACGGGAGGGGTCATATTTGTACCTATTTGCACAATTAGGCCGTTTTCTATCAAAATATCTGAGAGTCCTATGTTCAATGTAGGCGTTTTTTGAACATGAACATCATTTATAAATATTTTGTCAGTAACCTCCGGGATATTGTTGTAGTCAATTTGCCCTGAGGTATGGGTGGCAAGAAGTAAGCAAACGCCTATACTTCCTGCAAAGCATTTCAAGTTCATAGTTAATTAAGTTTCTTTTATAGAAAAGTGACAATTATACGGCTAAATATAATAATTAAGTACAGAATTCTTTGCAAGAATGAGATGTGATCATTATTGTGAGGTATAATCACATTTCTGATGGTTAAAACATGTTTAAAAGCTATTCGGCAGAATAAAATTTTGTTTTTAGAGACTTTTTTGAGCAGGGGACCCCTCTCTGGCAGAGACCCCTCTCTGCCAGAGCTTAAAAAATTTAAAGCAAGAAAGCCATATTATATATTATGATTTTTTGTAATTTGTAACTTTGTGATAATTATGAGTAAAAAGAGAAAAAAACAAGTTTCAAAATATATTCCCATGGTTTCAAAACCTCAAATTGCCAATAACCCATTTTGGTTGCAAGCCAAATGGCATATGATCATGATTTTTGGATTGGCCTTTATTTTATATGCCAACACAATCACACATGATTATACGCAGGATGACGCAATTGTCATTTATGATAATATGTTTACTCAACAAGGTGTTAGCGGTATTCCTGGTATTCTTGGGAACGATACTTTTTACGGTTTTTTCAAAGAAGCTGGAAAAGCAAACCTAGTGTCGGGAGGAAGGTACCGACCCTTTACTTTGGTTATGTTTGCAATTGAGTGGCAGTTATTTGGCAGAACACCAGCAGTCGGACACTTTATAAATATTCTCTTATATGGCTTTTTAGGTATTATGCTTTACAAGCTTTTTGAGATAATGTTTTTACGAAAGAAAGATACTGATGATCTTAGAATATTGGCATTTATAACTTGCTTATTGTTTGTGGCACATCCTATACATACCGAAGCTGTTGCCAACATAAAGGGTAGAGATGAAATCATGACTTTTCTAGGAGCCATTATCGCACTATGGGCAGCATTCAAACATAAATATTCTTCGAATGTTAAATGGATAGTGCTTGTTATTGTCAGTTTCTTCGTGGCCTTAATGAGTAAGGAAAATGCCATTACCTTCTTAGCTGTAGTGCCTTTAAGTTTTTTCCTTTTTACAAAGGATAGAATAGGAGGATCGCTGACGAGGCTTTGGCCATTTGCGGTTAGTACTTTTGTTTTTCTTTTTATACGATTTTCAATATTAGGAATGGACTTTGGAGGTGCTCCAAATGAATTGATGAATAATCCATTTTTGAAAATAGTAAATAACCAGTATGTGGACTTTTCTACTGGGGAGTGGTTTGCTACAATTATGTTTACTCTTGGAAAGTATGTGCAGTTATTGACTTTTCCACATCCATTATCACATGACTACTATCCAAGAGCAATTGAAATAATGCAATTATCTGACTGGCAAGTTATAGTCAGCCTTCTGGGATATATTGGAGCAACAGTAATTGCTTTTATATCATGGAGAAAAGATAGAATAATAAGTTATAGTATTTTTTTCTACATCATTACATTGTCAATTGTTTCGAATATTGTATTTCCGATTGGCACAAATATGAGTGAACGATTCGTCTTTATTCCTTCCTTGGGCTTTCTATTGTTGTTGACTTATTTGTTTCAAAAATTCTTGCCGAGCCGAAAGATTTTTATAACGGTAATGCTTTTTATTATCGGAGCCTATAGTATAAAAACAGTAACACGAAATATGGTTTGGAAAGATGATTTCACATTGTTTACTACAGATGTGAAGAACAACTCCAACAGTGCTAAGTTGTTAAATGCTGCAGGAGGTGCACTGACTACAACGGCATCTGAAATGCCAGACGGTCCTAAAAAAACTAAATATTTAAATGAGGCTATAACTCATTTACAAAAAGCAGTTAAAATTCATCCAACATATCGGAATGCATATTTGCTACTGGGAAATGCGAATTATTATCTTAAAAACTTTGAATCTTCAATTGCGTATTTTGACCAGTCATTGGCATTAGATAGTGATTTTAAGGATGCGCTTAAAAATTTGCCAATTGTGCTCCGTGATGGTGGACGTCATATGGGACAAGTCGAAAATAATTTTCCTATGGCAGAAAAATGGCTGAAAAGATCGTTTGAACTGAATCCTCAAGACTATGAAACATGTCGTTTGTTAGGAATCACTTTTGGCATTCAAAATAAACATGAAATGGCAGTTAATTATTTTCAAAAGGCAATTGCATTGAGACCAGACATTGCTGCGAACTATAAAAGTTTGGGTACTGCATATATGAATATGGGTGATCAAGAAAAAGCAAGGGAAGCATTAAATAAAGCTGTTGAGTTAGATCCTGCAGCATTGGGTAAAATTCAAAAATAATATTTAGAATTAGAAAAGTGGAAATGATTAAATTGAATAAATATTTTTTGTGTTTTATTTTACTTGCCTTTGCTTGTAATATAAATATAATTGCACAGGGTAACGCAGCGGATGATTGGGCAAATTTTTCTCTTTCTAAAATGTCCCTCGACGAAAAGATAGGACAATTGTTTACAATAAGAGCACATTCAAATAAAGGACAAGATCATATAAATCAAATTCAATCTTATATTAAAAAATATCAGGTTGGTGGACTTTGTTTTTTTCAAGGAACGCCCCAAAAGCAAGTAGAGCTTACAAATAAATATCAAGCACTTTCCAAAACACCTTTGATGATTTCAATGGATGCGGAATGGGGATTGGGTATGCGTCATAAAGAGCATGTTGTTTCTTTTCCACGTCAATTGACTTTAGGGGCAATCAGTGATAATACATTGATTTATGAAATGGGAAAAATGATTGCTGATCAATTATCAGATGTTGGTGCTCATATCAATTTTGCACCTGTAGTTGATGTAAATAACAATCCTTCTAATCCTGTCATTCACAACAGGTCTTTTGGTGAAGACATGTTTAATGTTGCTACTAAATCGTATGCTTATATGAAAGGCATGCAAGATTCAAAAATTATAGCTTGCGCAAAACACTTTCCTGGACATGGCGATACAGATGTTGACTCTCACAAAGACTTACCTGTTTTATTACATGATCGAGAGCGATTGGACAGTTTAGAGTTGATGCCTTTTCGAGTGATGTCTCAATTGGGAATTAAGAGTATGATGTCTGCTCATTTATCTGTACCATCAATTGATAGCAGTCCAAATAGACCAACTTCTTTGTCTAAGATAGCTATTGAAGATATTTTAAGAGGTGAGCTGAATTTTGATGGGTTGGTTTTCACAGATGCATTAGAAATGCAAGGTGTTGCAAAGCACTTTAATCCAGGGCAAATGGAAGTAGAAGCTTTGAAGGCTGGCAATGATGTGTTGTTACTTCCTATCGATTTGGATAAAGCTGTGACCTCAATAAAGGAAGCTATTAAAAGTGGTGAATTGAATGAGTCGGATATTGATGAAAAGGTTTTGAGGATATTGAAAGCAAAACACTTTTTGGGATTAACAAAAAAACAATACATTTCTTCGGGATCAGGTTTGAAGAAAAAATTAAATAGCAATAAGATAAAAGCATTCAAAACCAAATTGTATGAAAAGGCTGTAACCTTGGTTGTAGACAAGAATAATGCAGTGCCAATAGCAGATATACCTGCTAATGCATTTGCATGTTTGAGTATCGGTGTGAAATCTAAAAGTGCCTTTCAAGAATCCTTACAGAAATTTGGTATTACCAATTCTGCAAATGTAAAATCAAATTTTACAGCAGCCAGGCAAGCTGAAATTGTACAGAAATTTCAAAAAGCAGAAACGATAATAATTGGTATTCATGATATGTCGATTTATAAGAGCAAAGATTTCGGAATATCAAAACAAACATTTGATCTTATCTACAAATTAAAAACTACTAAGAAAGTTATTCTTTGTGTTTTTGGAAGTCCATATGCCTTGCAATATTTTTCAGATGTGCCGTCTATTCTTATGGCTTACGAGGATGATGAGCTGATGCAAGATGTTGCCGCCCAAGCAATAATGGGAGTGACACGTATAGAAGGTACATTGCCTGTAACAGCACATGAGAAGTTTCCGGTAAAAGCGGGTCTAATGCGTACAGGATTTAATCGATTGGGTTATGCTATTCCTGAAAGTGTATTAATAAATTCTGATACACTTTTGAAAATAGATACTATAGTACAGGAAATGTTTGATGAGAATGCAGCGCCAGGATGTCAAATATTAGCAGCAAAAAATGGTAAAATATTCTTTCAAAAATCATATGGATACCATACGCCAAATAGAAAGAAAAAAGTTATTGAAAGTGATGTTTATGATGTAGCATCAGTAACTAAAATTTTAGCGACTACAATTTCTGTAATGAAGTTGTATGATGAAGGAAAAATTAATTTGTATGAACCTGTAAAAAAGTACCTTCCTCAAATGGATACAACCAATAAAGGAGGTTTGATACTAGAAGATATTTTGGCTCACCACTCTGGCCTTCCAGGCTGGATTGCATTTTATGAAAGTACACTTGACCCAGACAGTGAATCATTGCATAGGGTTGATAATTACTTTAGTGATATTGAATCGGACTCTTTTCCATTTCAAGTATGTGATGATCTTTTCTTACGTAATGATTGGAAGGATAGCATTTACAACATGATTTATAATTGTGACTTGAGAGATTCTCGGAATTATAAATATAGTGACTTGGGTTTTTATTTGTTTAATCAAATGGTTGAAAAAATATCAGGCAAGCCCTTAGATCAATATGTAGAAGAGAATTTTTATAGACCGATGGGGTTACACAATACATTATTCAATCCTCTTCAACGAATTGACCAGGGTAGAATTGTACCTTCGGAAAAAGATGATTATTTCAGAGGTCAAGTTATACATGGCCATGTTCATGACATGGGGGCAGCTATGTTGGGAGGTGTTAGCGGTCATGCAGGTTTATTTTCAAGTTCTAGGGATCTTGCAGAATTGATGCAAATGCTTTTGAACGGAGGAAGCTATGCCGGACAAAATTACCTTAAACCTAAAACTATTAATAAGTTTACCAAAAGATATTATAAGTCAACGAGGAGAGGTCTGGGGTTTGATATGAAGGAACTTGATCCTGATAAAAATTTCAATATGGCAGAAGAAGCATCATCAAATGCTTTTGGACATCTTGGTTTTACAGGAATATCTGTTTATGCAGACCCAAAACATGATTTGATTTATGTATTTTTATCAAATAGAACTTATCCCACAATGAAGAACTATAAATTCGCCAAAAATAACTACAGATCTAGAATTCAATCTGTTTTTTACAATGCAATAATGAATCCTCGTACTTAAATGTCATTTCTATCATTAGACATTGCACGTAGATATTTATATGGTAAAAAATCTGCCAATTCTATAAATATAATTACTGGAATTTCAGTTTTCGGGATCTCCATCGGTACTGCAGCACTGATTCTCATTTTAAGTGTTTTTAATGGATTGGAAGGGTTGCTGTCAGGCTTGTTTAATGCATTTAACCCTGACCTAAAAGTTCTTCCATATGAAGGCAAATTCTATGATATAGATGAAGATACGTATACAAAAATTTCAGAAATTGCTGGCATTGCATTCGTTTCAAAAACAATAGAAGAAGTTGCGCTTATTGAATATAAAGGAAGTAAAGAGATTGGTGTCATTAAGGGCGTTGATGCAAACTATGTTGATGTCACTGGTTTAGATTCATTAATAGTTAACGGAAAATACCTATTGCAGAACAATCAAATACAGTATGCAATAGTAGGGTCTGGTTTGAGAAATAAATTGACTTTGAGTATTGAAGATAGGTTGAGTCCTATGACAATCTATATGCCTCAGAAGAAGAAAAAAATAATGGGGAAAGAATTCAAATCAAAAGATGTTTATCCATCTGGAATTTTCTCGGTTAAGAGTGACACAGATTACAGTTACTTGATAACAAATATGTCTTTTGTATCTAATCTTCTGGATCAAAAAAATAAAGTAAGTGCCCTTGAGATAAAATTGAAAAGTGATGCTGATGAAATTCAAATTAGAGAAAATATCGCAACAATTTTAGGTAAAGGGTTTGTTATCAAAAATAGATACGAACAAGATGAAGCTTATATGAAAGTAATGGCTATTGAAAAATGGTTTAGCTTTTTAATTATTGGATTGACAATGGTGCTTATTGCTTTCAATTTGGTGGGTGCACTATGGATGATCGTTTTGGAAAAGCAAAAAGACATTGCCGTTTTAAAATCTATGGGTTATACTAAAGAGAATATTCGCTCAGTATTTCTATCATTAGGACTTCTAATCTCTTTAATTGGTGTTATTATAGGATTTATAATCGCTTTGTTATTGTATTATGTTCAGAAAGAATATGGTGCCATAGGCTTTACTGATGGGTTTTTGATTGATGCTTATCCAGTTAAACTAAGGATTACAGATTTTATAATTACTACAACTACAGTCTTATTTATAGGCTTTTTAGCATCCTTATTGCCTTCCAAAAAAGCAGCAGAATCAGAAGTTGTCCTCAAAAGTCAATAAAATACCTGGGGAAAACCCCTAATTTTGTTGCATTTATCATACATATCACAAAAAAATCTAATTTTTTATTCTCAAAAATGAGTTTGGCAAGATATCTGCATATGTAGAGTTGTTCAGATTATTGGAGAGTAATTTTATTATATGATAAAATCTTCTTCAGGCCGGTTCGTAGGGGGAAAACTATAGCCGGCTTTTTTTATGCCCCTAATTAAGGAAATAAGCAATATTGATTCTGATGCTAAGTTAGTCTTAGGGCAAGATATATTGTACGCTGCGCAAAATAGTATTGATCTGACTACTGGCTTTGAAGTCCCTTTTGGTGCTGATTTCGAAGCGATAATTGATTATTGCGTTCCTGCAGTTATTGCCAATGCAGTTATGGATCAACCTCAAGACAATCTTTCAATTTTGGTGAGCGGTTTTATTGGAAAAATAAATAAAATTTTCTCCATGCAATCAGAATTGCAAATTAAAATATTTGGTTCGAAAAGAAAAGAAATTATATCGGGAGTCAATGTAGATAACGTTGAGGTGAGTATGTTGAATGAAATTTCTAAGCTTGAGCAAGGCATTTATTTTTTAAATGTGTCAAATGGTACTGATGAAATAAATCAGAAATTTTTAATTGTAGAATAGTAAGTTTGGTGTTGACTTCTAAGTGGTATAAGTCATGGTTAGACTATTGGGCAGTATCATTCAAATCTATAATGGCTTCTCGTGCGGCCATGATATAAACTAAGGCACTTACCGCAATTAATCCAGGGATGCGATAAATTGCTCCTACAACAAAAAAGAACAATGCTACTAGTCTGCCAATAATAGAGGCAATTTTTGTAGCCTTGTGATTGCCTAACCTAATGGATAGTAATGCACGCAGTATGCGACCACCATCCATTGGAAATGCAGGAATAAGATTTAGAATGAAAAACAATAGATTGATAAATCCAATTTTATAAACTATGCTAAAGTATTCTGTGTAAATAAAAGTGTTGAGTTCACTTATTTGAATGTTTTCTTTTGAAATTACCAAAACATAAAACAGACTGCTAAGAAATAGAATTAAATTCATAATCGGTCCGGCGCTTGAAATCAAAACTTCTTTTTCGGGTTTGTCTTTTAACGATTCTATTCTCGCCAGTCCACCCAAGGCACTTATAATAATATCTTTTGGTTTGACACCAAGATATTTAGCAGTAATAGCATGGCCCAGTTCATGAATGAATACTGAGAAAAATAAAATTATAAATGTTATAAAAAACTGCCTGCTTCCACCTTTATTGAGGTATTGATCGCTTCCCACAAAGAGTACCAAAATGATTACAATAATAAAACTCCAATGAATTTTAAAATCTATACCTTTTATTTGGCAGAGTGTAATTGTTTTGTTTAGTATTTTTTGTAGCACATTATAAGTTTTAAATCACTTCAGTATTTTATTCATTTGATAAACTTAAATCAAATGTCTTGTAGTGTTTTGCCATTAACAAGGTAGCTATAAATAGTATTGAACTTAGAATTATAAATGCATATATAATATTATTGCTTTCTTGGAAAAAAGGCAAAGTGAATAGGAGAAGCAATAGAACTCTGAAAATTACATTGGCGAAAAACAAAACACTTCCTACACGACCAAAATACTGATTGGGTACATTTTTAAACAAGTACGTCATTCGAGCAATTCTTGTTCCTGCATTCATCATACCAGCAAAAAACATCATACAGAAAAATATAAGCAATGATTGTGAAAATGCCAAAGTCATATATATTATACCCATTAGTAAAGTCATCAACATTACTGCCATTGGGATGCTTATATACTTGAAAACAAATCTTAAAGTAAATCCAATAAATATAGCACCAAATGCATAGGCCATTTTAGAATTTGAATACACATCTCCACTTTCCTGCAAGTGGTTTGATACGTATGAAACTCCTAAGTAGAAAGCTTCCAGCAGCAGCGCAAGAAAAACAGTGTAGGAAAGAATTCCAAACCAGAGTATGCTTTTGTTTTGCTTTAGATATCTTATACCTACATTTAATCTTTTTATAAGATTGCCACTTTCAACTTTGCGCTCTAGAATAGGTTTGTATTTGATAAAAGCTATAATTACAAAAGCGACAAAATATGTTGAACTGTCCAAAAGGAAAATTTCATGAATTTGCCAGGCATCTATATTAAAGCCAAGGTAGATCTGTTGACCGAATATAACTAAAAATCCATCTTGTGTGCCTTCTAAGAGCAAAGTTGCAAATGCACCAGCAATTACGGTTGTAAACTGTCCTACGACTTCAAGTAAAGAGGAAATTTTCGAATAGTATTTCCCTTCTGTAATCTCTTGCACAAAAGCATACAAACAAGGGTAATGAATGTTGTAATTAAGGAAGGTAATCATGAAGACTGATGCCACAATTAACGGAGGTAATTCTCCCAGACTGTAACCCAAATAAGAAACAGCTCCAATGGTACAACCTACAATGATTGTTAATACTAAGAATATTTTTTTACGGTCATATTTGTCAACAATAGATCCGCTTATTGGCATCCAAAAAAGAACAATGATATTAGTAACGATATATACAAACCCAAAATAAGATAGCATTTCTTTTTGAGCAAAATACCAAGGTATGGCGATCATACTCATTCCTTGGGCAACACCTGATATGGCATTGGCTATGAAAACCAGGATGAGTGCTAGTCTATTCAGAGTTATTTATTTATATAGGAATTGTAGTACAACCTTTCCATTTTTGTTGTGAAATACACGTATTGACCCCGATAGTCTTGGTCAACTAAGGACAAAAACTTTTGCATAGTTGTCAATTTGTGAATTGAAAATATACTTTCATTCAAGTAAGTAAATTGTACTGCATAAGTTAAATCATTATCTTCTTCCTTCTGTGAAAGATGAATTATATTTATTTGAGAACCTACAATAATTTGACCGTCAGTACATGGTGGAAGGTAGTTGACTTGCATTTGTTTTAGCCATTCATCTGAAATCTCCTTTCCTATTTTAAAAGTGATGTTGAAAACGATAGGATTCTTGTGCATATCTAATTTTTAAATAGACCAATACTATTAGGGGATCTATTATTTTGTTTATTTATTGAATATCATCTCCTCTAAGGATACGGTATCTTTTTCTAGCTTCAATTGCAAAAGTACTGTTAGAGAAATCAATGAATAATTTTTCATATAACGACTTGGCTTGATCTAAATCTTTTAATTGATTTTGATAAATTTCAGCTGCTTTAAACAATGCATTATCTGCTCGAATTTCTTCAGGATAATTTTCATATACTGCAGTGTATAATTCAATAGCTTTATCGATATTTTTTAGACGCTTGTGAAGTTCTGCTTTTTGATAAATAATATCATCCTCAAGACTGTGTTCAGGAAATAAAATGGATATAGAATCTAACTTTATAAAAGCTTCATCAAATTTATTTTGCACAGTAAATAATTCTGCTTCTGAAAACATTTTGAGAGGTACATCCGTAGTATCCAATCCTATGTTATCCATTATGAAAATAGACATATCAATAGCATCATTTGAAATTAGTTTAGACGTAGCCGTTTTAAGGATGCTAAACTTTTCTTGTGCCCATTCAAATTTTCCGGCGTAGTACGATAGCATTGCATTTTTAAACCTTGCTGTTTCACCAATATATCCTTCCTTATTTGATTTTTCAACTTGCGAATAGAGTAGGGTGGCTTCCCAAATTTCACCTGTCATCAAATAATAATCTCCCATAGATATTTTGCTATTCGCTTTTACACTTCTACTGATACTATTAGATGCTGTTAATTCTTTAAGCACCTCAATTGCGCCTAATAAATCATTTTTATAAAGTGCTTGAAAGTCAGCATACTCTTTAACTATCTGTTCAGTTTGAGAATTTATACCAAATGAATTGATAAAGGTTTTATATTCTGCTGTTATCGTATCTAATTGATAAAGTTCATAGTCATAACTTAATATAACCTTATTTTTCTTGGCTCTTAGCAATGCCTTTTTAGAATTTATAAATAAGCTGCTGTTTATAGATTCTATTTGTGTCAAATATTCATAAGCTTTAATGGCTGTATCGTAATCACCATCATTATAGGCGATAGCTGCAATTTCTGCTACACGGGTTCCATTCTCATTGTATTTTCTATCCAAAGATCTTGCTTGCCTTAGTGCTTTATCATATTCCTTTTTTTCTATAAATACCCATTGCAATAATTCTGTATAAGCAATATTGTCTGGGTCATCTTGTAAGAAGGCATACAATTGTTTTCTTAATGTATCCAATTCTTCATTTGTTCTAAGTGTTTTTTGAAGGTTGGATTTGTAATAAGCAATGTTCTTTGGATTTTGATTTACAGCCTTAATATAGTATTCAATCATTTTAGGCTTGTCTCCTTTTTTATTATAAAGATTCGCTAGATATGATGCAAAGATGCCTTCGTTATCTAAAAGCGCAGCGCCCTTTTCATAAACTTCAATTGCCATATCATATTTTGCCAAACGGTCAAAAGCACTCGCCAAGCTTCTTATTGAATTTATGTTTGGAGGTATATTTTTAATAGCATCCTTATATACTTTATCAGCCTCGTCAGTCAAAGACTGCCTTTCTTTTAAGTTTCCTAAAGTAACATAATATTGAATTTTAGAAGGATCTTTTTTGATTTGATCTTCAATCTGGCTTTCGGCTTCTGCATAATCCTCCATCGCCAATAGACAGTCTACATAGTTGTTGAAGTAGCCTGTTTGATGGGGTTGATTTGCGAAAAGTTTTTTATAAACACTAGCGGCTTTTTCATACTCACCTGATCTATAGTACTGCATGGCAAGCCTTTGATTTTGCCCGAAAGCAAAAACGGCAGTTGATATAAAAACTAGAAATAATAAGAACTTCTTCATACTCATAATTACATTAAGTGTAAATATAACGTTGCTAAGGTGAAATTGATTCTAATAAACCACATAAATGCGGGTAATTACTTATTCTTTTATAGAAGTGAAGAGCAATTGATTGAGTGAATTAACTTAGCACATACTATGTATAAGGTATTCCAGGTCTTATTCTGTATTTAAATTACCATATTAGGATCCTACTATTTTTGGTTATAATGTATTGATTCTGTAAATCTATTTTGATAATCGCTTTATCAGGCTAAAAGGGCCTACTAAAAGAGCAGGTTTTTGGATCTTTTTATATTATGAACTATGATCTGAATTGTGATGAGGATTACTTTAATTTGAAACGGAGGAGTGTACAGTACTTTCACAGCGCGTCCACGTTGTTTACCTGGTGTGTCTACTTAAAGGCATTGATTTCTGAATGTTTAACACTAGAATTCAGGACTTCCATCTCAGAATCTTCATTGTGGCTTTTTGAAAGCTTAGTACTTGATATGTTTTTAAAATATATTTTGAATAATGTGATTATGCCAATTACCACGAAAGTTAATATTGCAATTGCCAATAGGGTTTCTTTTCCTGAGAGTTACATTTGTGTCATAATATCTTATTTCAGTGTGAATAATTTCTTTGATACTATGATGAGGTTTGGAAGTGGTTTTGGTGTGAAAAGTTTAAAAGAGATGACTTGAAGGTATTCAAAATATTGCAAGGATGATAAGGAGAAATAAGAAATAAGTTAGAAAGGCTTTTGAAAATAGGCTAGGGGGAAGTATGTTTATAATAAGAAATGCTAAAAAAAGCTTGCAAATTTTTGCAAGCTTTTATATTTTTTACTCCAACTTGAATTTAATTGGAAGTGTGTATAACACATTTACTGGTTGGCCCTTTTGTTTACCAGGAGTCCATCTTTCTGGAAGATTGTTCATGGCTAGGACAACTTTTTTACCAGCGTCACCACAACCTGCTCCAATATCTCTAACAATTTTAACATCGTCAATCTTCCCCGTTTCAGTTACGACGAATTGTAATACGGCCATACCTTCAGCACCCTTTTCTCTGGCAATTGCTGGGTACTTAAGGTTTTTATAAATGTATTGAAGCATTTTTGTTTTTGCACAATCTTGCTTTTCTTCTTCAGATCCTGTTTCTTCACAACCTGGGAATCTAGGCATTTGTTCTACCACTTTGAATATTTCTGGATTTTTTGGTTCTTCTGGTTGACATCCTGTTGTTATAAAAACCGAAATCCCTATTGCTAAAATGACTGCCAATAATGTGAGTTGCACATTTTTCATAATTTTCTTTTATTTTTTTGAATAAAATAATATCTACTATATTATGATGATAATTGAAAGTGTTTTGGTGTAAGTGTAATAAAGAGGTTTAGTAATAATGTCTTCTAGTACATTTACATACTTGGGGAAAACCATAAAACGACAAAAAAAAAGCTTGCAAAATTTTGCAAGCTTTTTATATTTTTTACTCCAATTTGAACTTAATTGGAAGTGTGTATAACACTTTTACTGGTCGACCCCTTTGTTTACCAGGAGTCCATCTTTCTGGAAGATTGTTCATGGCTACGACAACTTTTTTACCGGCGTCACCACAACCTGCTCCAATATCTCTAACGATTTTGACATCGTCAACTTTACCTGTTTCAGTTACAACGAATTGCAATACTGCCATACCTTCAACACCATTTTCTCTGGCGATTGCTGGGTATTTAAGGTTTTTATAAATGTATTGAAGCATTTTTGTTTTTGCACAATCTTGCTTTTCTTTTTCAGATCCTGCGTCTTCACAACCCGGGAATCTAGGCATTTGCTCTACCACTTTGAAGATTTCTGGTTCTTCTGGCGGCGGTGGTGGAGGAGGCGGCGGTGGAGGAGGCGCGTCCTCAACTACTGGTTCTTCCACAACATCTTCTTCTTCGACATCCATATCCTCGAAAACAGGTTCTTCCTCTTCTAGGATTTCCTCTTCCGGTACCTCTTCAATTACGGGAGGTGGTGGAGGAGGAGGCGGCGGAGGTGGCTCCGCAGTACGTGGTGGTTCAATTTCCATTTCCTCATCCATTTCTAATGCACCGTCTGGAATTACCACAGCTTTGTCATATGTTGTCCAACTAAACGCAAATAAAGTAACAGCTACAGCTGCTGCTAATCCCATCAAGAAGATAGGTCGCGTCCAGTTAAAAGCATTGACATCTGGATACTTGTTACGGGCTAGAAGTGGCGAACTCCAATGATGATCTTTATACTTTTCAGTAAGATCTTCATTTGAGTTCTTTTTAAACATTTTTCTAAATAGGAATATAGCAAGCAAGACTAAAGCTACTATTGCTAGTGTCGCTATTATTGCAGCAGTTCCTGATAATTCAAAATCACCCATTAGGATTTAATTTTTCGTACTAAGTAAAAAATAATGCTCCCAATCAAAGAGCCATTAATATTAGCAATAATATCAAAAGAATCAAAATATCGACCTGTATTTAGTGCACCTTGTAAAGATTCTATTAGAAATCCGTACGACGATGACAGTAAAACAGCTATAAATATTGATTTGGTTGAAATTATTGAATTTTTGTAATTAAGATAATTTAAGATTAAAAAGGCCATTACTCCAAAAAAGAAGGCATGAACAAATTTATCTCTATTACCAAAATCTTCAATTTTCAAATCATATGTAGGCATTAACAAAAATATTGTAATGACTACAGTCCACACGATCAAAGGTAGTATTGCTTTCAAGTACTTCTTTCTTTCACCTTGTTTTAAGATAGATGCAAGGAAATTAATTAATGGTGTGAACGCTAAAGATTTTATTCAATTAATGCTTTATAGTCATCAGCACTCATTAAAGTGTCGATTTCATCAGCATTTTGAATTTCTATTTTTACAATCCAACCTTCACCATATGCATCAGAGTTTACCAAGTCTGGCTGGTCATCTCCTTCCTCATTTAGCTTAGGATTAAATTCTATCACTTTACCTGTAATAGGAATAAATAGATCAGATGTTGTTTTTACAGCTTCTATAGTGCCGAAAATCTCATCTTTTTCAATTGTTTCTCCCACTGTGTCTACTTCAACATACACAATTTCTCCCAATTCACTTTGAGCAAAATCAGTAATACCGACAGTTGCGATATTATCTTCTACTCTAATCCATTCATGTTCTTTAGTGTACTTTAAGTCTTCTAGAATATTCATTTATATATTAATTATCCGTTATTAATTTGTGATTTAAGCCATTTTGAATTTACAGACTTTGGTCTCTCAAGTGGTAACCCAAGTGCTCTTGACCAACAAGTTGCAGCCATAACTCCTAATGCTCTTGATACACCAAACAAAACTGTATAGAAAGTATATTCTTTCAAACCATAATGAACTAAGATTGCACCTGAGTGGGCATCTACATTAGGCCACGGGTTCTTAACTTTCCCTAATGCTCCGAGAATATCTGGAACTACGTTGAATAGTTTCCATACGATTTCTACATAATCGCTGTCTTGAATATACTCTTGAGCAAATACCCTTTGAGCTGTAAATCTTGGGTCAGGTTCTCTTAAAACAGCATGCCCATATCCTGGGATTACTTTTCCATCAGCCAAAGTATCATTTACATAAGCAGCTATCTGCTCCTCTGTAGGTTTAGTGGTTCCAATTGACTCAGTCATTTCAAATATCCACTTAATTACTTCTTGGTTAGCCAATCCGTGCAGTGGTCCTGCCAATGAAGACATTGCAGCTCCAAATGAAAGGTAGACATCTGCCAAGGTAGAATTAACTAAATGTGCTGTATGTGCTGAAGCATTACCACCTTCATGGTCTGCGTGAATAGTTAAGTATAATCTCATCAAACTCTTAAAGTCCTCGCCTTCAATTCCAAGCATGTGAGCAAAATTACCTGCCCAATCCAAGCTCTTATCTGCTTTGATATGATTACCGTTATGATAAACACGTCTATATATATACGCTGCCAAAGCTGGAAGTCTTGCAATCAAATTCATTGCATCTTCATAAGTCGCATCCCAGTATTCGCTTTTATTCATGCCTTCAGAATATCTTTTGGCAAAAATGCTGTCTTCTTGCATGCTGTTTATCCCAATAATAAACTGTGTCATTGGATGGGTATCTCCTGACATTGCATTCAATACATCATATGTAGATTTAGGTAATTCAGCTCTTTTTTCCCATTCGTCAGAAAGCCAAGCAGTCTCTTCTGCAGTTGGAATTTCATCAACCAACATCAACCAAAATAATCCTTCAGGTAGAGGTTCTCTTCCGTCTTTCTTTTTTGGCAACAATTCCTTCAATTCTGGTATAGAGTATCCTCTAAATCGAATTCCAACGGTAGCATCCAATTCTGATGTTTCCCACAAGATACTTTTGATGCCTCTCATACCACCAATGATTTGACCAATATTAACTTGATCAACAACTTGGCTACCACTTTCTTTACTCATCGCTCTTATTTCAGTTCTGAGAGCAGATGACTTATCGTAGAATTTTTGTTTTAAAACGTCCATTTATTTTTTTTGGGTAAATTATAATTTGCTTATCTATTTTGTTTTTTTGGAGCCTTGGGCATTTTTTCCTTAATACCATTTGCAATTATTTGTTGTGCTTCAAAAATCTTCTTTTGATCATCATTTAAAATTGCTAGGAATGACTTCTCATAAGATGTTTCAACGTTTTCTATAGCTTCATTTTTATCAATGCCCTTAGAAGCGTTGACTTCAGACATAGATTTTGCTTTTGTCTTAAGAATTGATAGGTATTGAGCTGCTTGACCATTATCCATTTTATACATGGCAATCATGGGCTTGGCTTGCTTTTCTATCTGCGCATCTGTTTGACTATAAAGACTAGCCGAAAACAAGAAAAGAGTAATAAAAATTATATTTTTCATTAGTATATATTTATATCGCATGTGCGGTGAATAAACGTCAAAAATTTATAGAATATTTTGTCAATCTACTAAGCTCCGAATTTACAACAAAAAAGTATATTATTCTTAGCAATTAAACCTTTGAATGCTGACACTTTGCTATTTGTTACACATATTAATAATACACAATTTGTTATGCTCTAATTATCAGAACGAAAACAACATGGTTGGGTTTATGTTTTGTGTATAAAAACTTGTAAAAATTTAACTTTTACGTTTAAATGATAGATTTGATCAATGAAGTGATTTAATTTGCATTATGATTTTAATAGAAGAAGTACTTGTATCGGAAGATATTATTGAAAAAAACTTTGCTTGTAATTTAAATGCTTGCAAAGGGGCTTGCTGCATTGAGGGGGATTATGGAGCTCCATTAACTAAAAATGAACTCTTGATCATTGAAGACTTACTAGAAACGGTTTTCCCTTATTTGCCTGAAGCTTCACAAAATAAAATCAAAGAAAAAGGGTTTGCAACCTATAATAAGGAGGTAAAGGTTGATGAAACTGCCTTAATGGATGATGGTGCCTGTGTTTTTATGGGTCACGATGAGCTGGGAATAACCTTTTGTGGTATCGAAAAAGCGTATTATGATGGCAAGACAACATTTAAAAAGCCAATAAGCTGCCATTTATACCCAGTTAGGGTTAAAAAGAATGAGGCAGTAGGCTTTGAAGCACTAAACTATGACAAATGGGACATTTGCAGTGCTGCCTGTGATAACGGAAATAAAAAGCAAATTCGCATCTATGAATTCTCCAAAGAAGCACTAATTCGCCAATATGGTGAAGAATTTTACACAGATTTAGACAATGCCGCTAAGGATTTAGGGCATAAATAAGTGCTTTTATAGATTTTTAGTCTTTGTTAGACTTTGGTTCGTTTTTATCTATTTCTTTTATGCTGTCACGCACTTCAGATTCGATGTTAGCCTTTGCGTTATTGAATTCTCTAATGCCTTTCCCAAGTCCCTTCATTAACTCTGGAAGTTTCTTTCCCCCAAATAATAATAGAACAACAAAAGCAATAAGTAATAATTCTGGACCACCCGGTAAACCAAATAATATAATTGAAAGCATTTGAATCATGTTTTGCGCAAATTTAAGATATAATCTTTATTAATGTTTAATTATTTAGAAAGCTATTCATCAGATGCTTGGTATTTGTTTAGATTTTAGTCACACGGTCAGAAACGCATACTATTGTTTGATTTAATCCAATTCCCTGCTCATGGTTATTAACGAAGCATAAACAATTGAACCAAATCCATACAACAAAACTTAATGTATCAGATCTATGGGTTAATTGTTAAGACAGTTAGAATGGATTATGCCCTACCAAAATAGTTGATAATTTGTCTTTTGTTCGAGGTATGTTTCAACCTCCTAATGGGAATGTATATTTGTTTGATGATAAAAAATAAGCTTTTTGCAAACTGATCAGTTTGTCACAGTTTTAGAAACATTAAAAACTATTTTAGATGTAGATGTTGGACATTCATTTATTGCGGTCCTGTATGATGGTGAATTTGATTTATACAACAGCGAATTTGAAAAAGTAAATTCCTTTAATATCAATTTTGAAATTAAAAGAGATTTGTGTTATAGATTCGTATCCGTAGGAGCATCTACATGTATAGATTTGGAGTATTAAAATTATTGGGTAAGAGCTTATGAATCTCTGTTATTTTGGTATCATTAATGCTCTCAAGAACATAAGTGAGCCACTCCCTGGGATTAACATCATTTAGTT
>CAJQRD010000009.1 GCA_905480605.1 uncultured Saprospiraceae bacterium
ATGGGCTTATACAGATGAAGATAACTCAGGAGCATTTGTTGTTGATCCTAGTGCCACTCAATTGGTTGGTGTTAACAAAGACCCTATTCTTGTTTTTGGAGGAGCGGTAAGAGTAGGTACTGAGCAGGCACTAGACATCAGGGCAATTGATATTGCAATGGTTAGTGCTGATGAAAATGGTAATCCGCAATTAGACAATGATAATAATCCTGTTAGATTAGAATTGGCTGACAATAGTTCATATGTATTTGTTGTCGCATGTAGATCTAATGATGGACTTCCTATTAATTTAATGGGCTTTGATCCTGAGACAGATATTAGTACAAGATCGTTTTTACATGGCGCTACAAACTTAGCTGCAGATAGCTTAGGCTTAAATCAAGTTTCTGGTGGATTCCTAGAGGACATTACAGCTACTACTGGTCCTGTGGATATTCAGAACTTGTTAATCAATAATGATCTTCAAGGACAAGGTGGAACTGGTAACTTTGGTGTTTTATTTGACTTTAGAACAATATTCCTTGAGATGAGAATCCAAGATAGAATGGTTGGAACTGAAGATATTAATACTTCCCAAGCTATTGAGGTATTCCCTAATCCAGCAACTGATAGAGTTTTTGTTGATTTGGCATTGGAGAATGTTTCTCAAACTGTAAACGTAGAAATTGTTGATGCTAAAGGTCAAAGAGTTTTAACTCAAGATTTCAATAACATACTTAACAATAAGTTAGAAATTAATACTTCAAACTTAGTAAGCGGATTTTACAATGTAAATGTAAGAACTGAAGCAGGTTTGACTTCTAAGAAAGTTATGATTCAGAAGTAATTCTGATTTATAGACATAAAAAAGAAGAGGCTGTCTCATTTTGAGACAGCCTCTTCTTATCTTATTAAAATGGATTTATTTAGAAATAACTTATGCATTGGGATTTTAGTTTCATCACTTAACCCCTTATGCGATTCATCCTTTAGTTTTTTATCAAGTTAATCTAAAAAGTCATAGTACCATTAAAGTTCTAAAACATACTATTAAACAAAAAAGACTGCCCTTTTGAGACAGTCTCTATTTTTATTTTTTTGAGTTGATCTTTTACCCGCATAAACTCGCTATCGTTTTCTTTAATGCCTCTATTCTTGCAAGCCCATCTTCCAATTTCTTCTTTTCCTTCTCTACAACAGCTGCAGGAGCATTGTTTACAAAGCGTTCATTGTTTAGTTTCTTTTGGACACCTGTGACAAATCCTTCCTCATACTTCAAATCCTCTTGAGCACTTGCACATTCCTTATCCTTATCAATTTCTAATTTTAGATTCGCGAAGATCTTTGACTTACCACAAATGAATGCCAGTCCTTCAACTGAACTTTCATCATTTGAAAAATAAATATTCTCAATGAAAGCAAGTTTTTTTATCAAATCAGTAAGACCATCACGTTTTACCAATTTATCCATCTCATCATTTTCAATAATCGTTATGTCGATCAATTCCTTAGGCTTTATAAGGTTTTTATTTTTTATGTCCCTAATATTAGTAATTATTTCTTTCACCAAACCTGTATCAGTTAAAAGAGTACTATCAACTTTTCCATTCTTTGCTGGATATTTTCCATTTATACAGTTATCATCTTCTTTTCTATTATTCAAAGTATGATAAACTTCCTCAGTTATAAAAGGCATAAAGGGATGAAGTATAAAACAGATTTTCTCAAAAATAGCAATCGAATTTTCATAAGATTTTCTATCGATTGGTTTGCCGTATTCAGGTTTAATCATTTCCAAATACCAAGAACAGAAATCAGTCCACACAAATGAATATAAACTCATCAAACCTTCAGAAATTCTGTATGACTTATAATTTGATTCCAAGTCAATTATCACTTTATTCAATTCGCTAGAAATCCAATCAAAAGCTTGAACATTTGCCTTAGGGCAGTCCAGCGAGTCATCAACTTTAAACTCTTTGATTAGTTTCATGGCATTCCAAATCTTATTTGAGAATTTCTTACCATTCTCTACCAACTTGGTGTCAAATAAAAGATCACCACCTGCTGGCGAGCATGACAGCATACCAAACCTTACACCATCAGCGCCATAATCCTCGATCAACTTTAAAGCATCAGGAGAGTTCCCCAATGACTTGCTCATTTTTCGACGCCTATCATCCCTAACCATACCAGTAAAATATACATCTTTAAATGGCAATTTACCTTTCCATTCATAACCTGCCATTATCATTCTTGCAACCCACAAGAAAATGATATCCCAGCCTGTTACAAGAACAGATGTTGGATAATAGTAATCCAATTCTTCTTGAGACTCAAATCCATCAAAAACAGAAATAGGCCACAACCAAGAAGAAAACCAAGTATCCAAAACATCCTCTTCTTGTTTTAAATCTCCAATACTAATTTCAGGAAAGTCAACAAGAGCTAGTTGAAATGCTTCCTCTATTGAAGTCGCAACAAATACTTTGTCTTCAAAATAATATGCAGGAATTCTTTGGCCCCACCACAATTGACGCGATATACACCAATCACGAATATTTGTCATCCAATGTCTGTATGTATTAACATACTTTTCAGGATAAAACTTAATATCTCCGTTCTCAACAGCGTCCAAAGCAGGCTTAACCAATGACTTCATATCTACGTACCATTGAAGAGAGAGCTTAGGCTCAACCACAGCATTTGTACGCTCAGACCTACCTACATTATGAACCAAATCTTCAGTATCTACTATTGCCTCAATTGCTTCAAGATCTTTTAGAATAAGCTTTCTAGCTTTAAATCTATCTTCTCCGATATATAAAATACCATCCTCACTAATTGTCCCATTGTCATTTAGAATATCTATAACTTCTAAATTATGTTTTTTTCCCAATTCATAATCATTTGGATCATGGGCAGGCGTCACTTTTAAAGCTCCGGTTCCAAACTCTTTTTCAACATAAGAATCAAAAATTATTGGAACTACACGATTAACCAAAGGTACAATAGCTTTTTTACCTCTAAAGGGTTCATATCTATCATCCTCGGGGTGAACTGCTATGGCTGAATCCCCAAGAATTGTTTCAGGTCTAGTAGTTGCAATCGTGATATAATTATCTTCACCTACTATCTTATATTTGACATGATACAACTTACCAGTCTCCTCTTTATGTAAAACCTCTTCATTGGAAAGTACTGTTTGCGCAACAGGATCCCAATTAACCATCCGATTACCACGGTATAATTTTCCTGTATTATATAAGTCGACAAATGCCTTTATCACAGATTTATATCTCACATCGTCCATTGTAAAAGATGTTCGATCCCAATCTGGAGAAGCACCAAGCTTTCTCAATTGTTTTAAAATTATACCTCCATATTGATCCGTCCAGTCCCAAGCATGTTTTAAAAACTCCTCTCTTGTAATATCAGATTTTT